>JAOHKZ010000049.1 GCA_028101545.1 Opitutales bacterium
GGAAGAGGGGAAAGTGTGAAGGATACAGCTAAAGTCCTTTCCCGGTTTTTAGATGGACTGATTATTCGTACTCATGGGCACGAATTAATCAAGGAATTTGCCAAGTATGCTGGTATCCCAGTTATCAATGCCTTAACCGATTTTTTACACCCATGCCAAATTTACGCTGACTGCATGACAATTTTGGAAAAAACAACTGCAACCCAAGATCCATACGAAGGTTTGAAAGGTAAAAAGTTAGCCTTCTTTGGAGATACCAGTTGCAATATGGCCAATTCCTGGATTCTTGCTGGAGCACTGTGGGGAATGGAAATTTCCTTAACCGGACCTGAAGAATTTAAACCATCGCCCCAAATTGAAAGTTTTTGCAAAGAGAATGGTTTATCTAATAATTGGCACTTTACTACCAACTGCCAAGAAGCAGCAAAAAAGGCCGATATTTTATACACTGATGTATGGGTCAGCATGGGGCGCGAAAAGGAAGAGACAGACCGAAAAGACAAGATGACCCCCTACCAAGTAACCAATGACCTATTCAAACTTGCCAAGGAAGATGCTTTGTTTATGCACTGTATGCCAGCACACCCCGGAGAAGAGGTAACACATGAGGTTCTCTCTTCCCCAAAATCAATTCTTTTTGACCAAGCTGAAAATCGGCTCCACATGCAAAAATCGATCCTTAAACAACTATCAAATTCCCAACCATTCTAAATTTTAAATGAAAATTATTCTGGCTTACTCAGGAGGTTTAGACACCTCCGTCCTGGTTCATTGGTATGCTAACGAGCAAAATGCTGAGGTAATTACTTACTGTGCAGATGTTGGACAGGAGGAAGAACTCGATGGGCTTGAAGAAAAAGCTTTATCTACCGGGGCAAGTGCACATCGGACTATTAACTTGGTGGATGAATTTGCTAAAGATTATATTTTTCCAATGGTTCGCGGAAATGCTGTTTATGAATCTCAATACCTCCTGGGTACATCTATTGCTCGCCCTCTGATAGCAAAGGCCCACATCGATATAGCTAGGGAATTCAATGCCAACGCAGTAGCCCACGGGGCAACGGGAAAAGGAAATGACCAATGTAGGTTTGAACTTACTTTCTCCGCCCTTGCACCGGATTTAACTATCCTTGCCCCTTGGCGGGATGCATCATTTAGGAGTCGTTTCCCGGGGCGAAAAGAAATGATTGAATATTGTAAAACACATCAGATTGATGTGGAGGCAAGTGCCTCTAAACCTTATTCCATGGACAGAAATCTTTGGCATATTTCATATGAAGCTGGAATACTGGAAGACCCTTGGTTTGATCCCACAACTCCCGATAATCGTGAAATGTATAAGTTAACTGTTGATCCTGAATTGGCTCCAGATGAAGCTCAATACCTCGAATTAACTTTTGAACAAGGTAATTGCGTTGCTATAGACGGAACTTCTTTTTCTCCAGCAGATATGATTACCGAGCTTAATAAAATAGCCGGAGAACATGGAATCGGTCGTGTTGATTTGGTTGAAAATCGATTTGTGGGTATGAAAAGTAGAGGAGTTTATGAAACACCTGGAGGAACTATTCTTCTTCATGCTCACAGACAAATGGAAACCTTAACCATGGATCGTGATTTAATGCATTTGAGAGATTCCCTCATTCCTCGATATGCGGAGCTTATATACTATGGTTTTTGGTTTGCCCCGGAAAGAGAATCACTACAAGCATTAATCGATGAGAGTCAAAAATGCGTTTCAGGAACTATTCGTGTGAAACTATATAAAGGTAATGTTATTACCGTAGGAAGAAAATCTAATTTTTCTCTTTATGATGAAGGTATTGCTTCCATGGATGACGATGAAAGTGATTATCAACCAGAAGATGCGGGCGGTTTCATTCGCTTAAATGCATTGCGGCTAAAGGAAAGGAACCGTAAGCAAGGATACAAAGGATAGGGATCAAAATAAAATGCATCTTCTCGTTATTGATAATTATGACTCCTTTACCTACAACTTGGTTCAATATTTTGGCCAATTGGGAGCAACGGTTGATGTTTTTCGCAATGACGCAATTGCAGTTGAGGATATTGAATTAGAAAATTACCAAGGTATCGTAATCTCCCCTGGTCCCTGTGATCCGGATCGTGCAGGAATAAGTATTTCCATTATAAAAAAGTTTCAGGGAATCAAGCCCATTTTTGGAGTTTGCCTTGGTCATCAATGCATTGGTCAAGCTTTAGGTGGTAAAATCATACGGGCTGATAAATTAATGCATGGAAAAACCTCACCGATTAACCATGACAACAAAAATTTGTTTAAAAATTTACCCAACCCTTTTACTGCCACTCGATATCATTCTCTTTTAATAGAAGAATCCAGTCTCCCGGAGTCATTAAAAATCACAGCATCAACAAAGGAAGCCGAAATAATGGGTATTGAACACTTAACCATGCCGATATTTGGTGTTCAGTTTCATCCCGAATCCCTTGCGACAGAAAAAGGAATTATGATCTTGAAGAACTTCCTAGAACTCTGTTAAAACATAATCGTGTGTGTGGAAAGTGGAATTGTTTTTAATTAATGCATTGTCCTAAGTGCTCTTCGGATGATTTAAAAGTTCTTGATACAAGAGCTGGTAAAATTGCGTCAACTCGTCGAAGAAGAGAATGCCAAGGTTGTGGTCATCGTTTTTCAACTATTGAAGAAATTCTCAGAGAAGATTTAGTAGTTGTAAAAAGAGATGGAAGAAGGGAAAGTTTTGACCGTACAAAACTTGCAACTGGCTTAAGACGTGCAATTGCAAAACGTCCAATTGATGCTGAACAAATTAATAGTTTGCTCTCTCAAACGCTTCGCCAAATTGAAAATGAATTTGATAGTGAAGTGCCAAGCCGGGCAATTGCAGATGCCATTATGTTACGCTTACAAAAAGTGGATGGTGTGGCATGGCTTAGGTATGCAAGTTTTTATGAGGATTTCATGGGGATATCTCGATTCGTCGAGGAATTAGTTAACTTGGGTGGTGACAAAAAGGGTGACAAAAACGGCGGTTAAAAAAGACGATTATACAAGACTACAAAATCTAAATGCGTTATTCTCAGTTATTGGGAGTGCTTCAACGCGTGAGGAAACCTTGCAGTTGCAAAGAACGCTCTCTTTCTTACGAGAAAATGACGAGATGCGTCAAATGCCAGTGAAATCATTTGAACATTGTATAGAGCAAGTAGTCCGATTCCATTTTCCAAATAAAAGAAATTTGAATTATACTCATTGGAATGCACGTGTTACATCAATTCAACCATTATGGATTCGGCCATCCGTATTAGAGTTTGTAAACTCCTTTGAGAATACCTTTAAGGGACTACTTCTTGTTTCAGGCCTTAAAGAATCATTGATGACCAAAAACAAACGATGGACAGCTAAAAAAGAAAAAGATTACCTAGAACTTAGATCATTTATTGAAGAATTGGTTTTACACAATGCAAAACCAGAGCAGGATTTGTCAGTTTTATTTTTCTAATTTAAATTATCCCACAGATTCAGGATAACTTCCCAAAGGTTTTACCAAAGGACAAATTTGGTTCAATTCCCGAATCACTTCTATCACCTTCTCATCTTCACAATGACCGATAAAATCGATAAAGAAATAGTAGTCCCAAGTCTTCAACCGGCTTGGTCGAGATTCTATCTTGCATAAATTAAGTTCTCTTTCAGAAAATAGCTTTAAAGCCGCTTTTAGAGCGCCTACCTGATCCGGAAGCGATAGAACCAAACTTGTTCGATAATTTACTTCTGCACGCTTGGGTAATGGCTTACGAGCCACCACCAAAAATCTGGTTACATTATTTTTACGATCTTGTATACTGTCTGCCTGGGAAGGAACCCCATAAATACGACCTGCTAATTTTCCAGCAATCGCTCCAGTTTTTGAATCAGGTTTTAAACTCTTCACGGCTTCAGCCGTGCTTGTAACTGGAATTAATTGTGCATTTGGCAAATTTCTCCGCAACCATTCTCCACACTGAGCTAAAGCCTGGTCTTTTGACCGAACTTCTGTAATTGAATCTGGGGAAGAAAAGCTGAACAATGAATGCTCTACCTTCAGATAAACTTGAGCAATAATTGTCAATTCCGTGTCCACAAGAAGATCCAGAGAGCGATTAACAGCTCCTTCGGTAGAATTTTCAATTGGAACAACACCATAATCACATTCGCCCTTCTCCACAGCCTGGAAGACATCTGGAATATCAGGCAATGCATGATAATCCAAAGTTGATCCAAAATTGTTTACAGCGGCTTGATGGGTGTATGTTGCCTCGGGGCCTAAATAGCCGATAATTAGTTTCTTCTCTAAAGCAATGGATGCGGATATCACCTCCCTGTATATGATTCGGAGAGAATCTTTGTGGAGTGGACCGATATTTAAATTTTCCAATTTCCTAAAAACCTGTTCTTCCCTAGCAGGGTCATAAGGATCGACACCCAATTCATTTTTTATACTTCCAATCTCAGCTGCGGCTTGGACACGCTGATTGAGAAGACCGACTATTTTTGAGTCGATCCCATCTATTTCGTCCCTCAGAGACTCTAATTTACTATTTTCCAAAAAAAGGTTGTTGCGAATGAAGAAGATATTGGTTGTTTTCGCAAGTCTTTAACTAACTTGATTACAAACGAAATCAAATCATAATATTTAAAAATGAATTCATGCAACCGCAACTTTTCTTCCATCGTAGTTGATGGAAATGATCGCGCTCCCAATCGTTCCATGCTCCGGGCAGACAGTATACAAGAGTATGGTAACCCCCTGTAATTCACACCTAGACGAATTAGGTAAAGCCTCAGTAGAGGGAGTCGACAATGCGGGTGGCAAAGCAGTTCCATTTGGCACAATAACTGTCTCTGATGGTATCAGTATGGGTACACCAGGTATGCGTTATTCCCTTGTATCCAGAGAAGTAATTGCGGATTCAATTGAAACGGTAGTCGGGGCAGAAGGAATGGATGGTTTAGTCGCAATTGGAGGTTGCGATAAAAATATGCCAGCCTGTGTAATGGCCTTAGCCAGGCTTAACCGTCCAGGTATTTTTGTTTACGGTGGAACGATTTTGCCGGGATTACATAAAGAGAAAAATCTTGATATAGTTTCAGTTTTCGAAGCGGTTGGATCTCATGCCGGAGGAGTGATTGACAAGGAAGAATTAACTGAAATTGAAAAAAAAGCCATTCCTGGTCCTGGTTCCTGTGGAGGGATGTACACAGCAAATACGATGTCATCGGCGATAGAGGCTTTAGGAATGAGTTTACCGGACAGTTCGGCCCAACTAGCCGTTTCGGATGAGAAAAGACTAGACGCGCGGGATGCCGGTGCAGCTGTTGTGAATTTAATTGAAAAGGATATTAAACCCAGGGATATTATGACTCGGAAGGCATTTGAGAATGCAATTACAGTGGTTATAACCCTAGGCGGTTCAACAAATGCAGTGCTCCATTTGCTTGCAATGGCCCACACCGCGGATGTGGAGTTGGATCTTGATGATTTCACTCAAATTGGAAAGCGGGTTCCAGTCCTTTGTGACCTCAAACCAAGTGGTAAATATAACATGTCCCACTTCGTTCGGATTGGTGGATTACGCCCATTACTCAAGACTCTCTTGGATGAAGGACTTCTTCATGGTGATTGCATAACAGTAACCGGAAAAACCCTCGCTGAAAATGTCTCTGATGCTAAACCATACGCACCCTACCCCAACGGGCAAGACCTCGTACGCCCATACAATGACCCTATTAAAAAAGATAGTCACCTTAGAATTTTATACGGAAACCTAGCACCAAATGGAGCTGTGGCCAAGATTACCGGAAAGGAAGGTCTAAAGTTCTCCGGGAAAGCTATTGTTTTTGAATCTGAGGAAGAATCATTGCGAGGAATTCTTGAAGGTGAAGTAAAAGCAGGTCATGTAATTGTAATACGAAACGAAGGGCCTGTTGGTGGTCCAGGCATGAGAGAAATGCTTTCTCCAACCTCAGCTATTATGGGTAAAGGTTTGGGGAAAGATGTTGCCCTCATTACGGATGGTCGATTTTCAGGTGGAAGCCACGGATTTGTGGTTGGTCATGTAACCCCAGAAGCGGCTACAGGGGGTCCCATTGGATTGCTGAGAAACGATGATCCAATTACAATTGACGCGGAAAAAAACGAACTTTCCCTTGATTTACCTGAAGAAGAAATTTCTAAAAGAAAAAACGAGTGGACAATACCACCTCCCAAAGAAAAACGTGGAGTTCTTGCGAAATATGCTAAACTTGTAAGTTCAGCATCTCTTGGAGCCATAACAGATAAATTTTAATCATCTATGAATAAAGATCTATACCTATCCTTTGAAAGTGCTCGGTTGTGGGCTGATTTTTCTCTTGTCGATTTCCCCCAAGGCTACCTAGATTCTATGAATCAACCGATTACGGAAGCTCTTCATAAAATGGAGGAGCTTGAGAATGGTTCTATAGCAAATCCTGACGAAAATCGAATGGTCGGACACTATTGGTTGAGGACTCCAACATTAGCTCCCACTCAGGAGCTAACCGATACGATTCAAAAGACCCTTGACCAGCTTAAACAAATCTCTAAGGAAGTGCACGATGGATCTCTTCAATCTCCCTCAGGTCCATTTACTGAACTTTTGGTTATCGGCATTGGAGGTTCAGCACTTGGTCCGCAATTTGTGGGAAAAGCCTTGGGGCACCCGAAAAAAGATAAACTTAAAGTTCATTTCTTTGATAATACGGATCCCGATGGAATCGACCTGACCCTTTCGGAAATAGGTTCATCTCTTCAATCAACCCTTGTCCTAGTAATATCTAAGTCGGGTGGCACCCCTGAAACACGGAATGGCATGCTCGAAGCGGAAAATGCTTTTTCCCAGGCAGGATTAAATTTTGCAAAGCATGCAATTGCCATAACAGGTGAAGGGAGTAAACTTCACCAACATTCACAAGAAAATGGGTGGTTAGAATTTTTACCTATGTGGGATTGGGTTGGAGGTCGAACGAGTGAAACTGCCGCAGTAGGCCTTTTACCGGCTGCCCTCCAAGGGATTAACATTGATGATCTGTTGGCAGGTGCGAGCGAAATGGATCAACTGACAAGGAATGCAGACTACAGGAATAATCCTGCTGCCATGCTTGCTCTTGCCTGGCATCACTTGACTGATGGAAAAGGATCCAAAGATATGGTAATTCTTCCATACAAAGATCGACTCGAATTGTTTGCCAAATATTTGCAGCAATTAATCATGGAATCATTGGGGAAAGAAAAAGATTTAAACGGTAAGATCGTACATCAGGGTATCTCAGTTTATGGGAATAAAGGTTCTACTGATCAACATGCATATGTTCAGCAATTACGTGAAGGTGTGCCCAATTTTTTTGCTACTTTTATTGAAGTGTTAAAACATAGGAATGGGGCATCCATAAAAGTGGATGAGCAAGGTATGGACTCGGGAGATTACCTTCACGGTTTCTTCCTGGGTACTCGGGATGCACTCTATGAAAAAGGCCGAAAATCTATTACTCTTTCTATCCTTGAAGTTACACCATCTGCAGTGGGTGGGTTGATCGCACTTTTTGAAAGAGCAGTTGGTCTATATGCATCGCTCGTCGGGATAAACGCATATCATCAACCCGGTGTGGAAGCCGGAAAAAAAGCCGCCTCTGCGATCCTTAGCGTTCGGGAATCTGTGATTAACTTTCTTAAGAAAAATACTGGAACTGAATACACAGCAAAAGAACTTGCCTCTGAAATCAACAAGTTGGATAAAACTGACTGGGTCTTTAAAATATTGGAAAACCTGACTGTTAACCGACCGGAACATTTTCGACGGGAGAAAGTTGAAAATCCAACTGAAAGCAGATTCTCAGCAATCTAATCCAAAACATTCGCAGGTTTCTTGGGTGGAACTGGCTTTCCTGATGATGGCTTAGGCTTGGGTCTTGATGCCAAATATTGCTTCCTTCCTATCGTGCGATATCCCCAGTCATAACTCCACCAGTCAGTTCCACGATGAGCAGGTTTCCACCCCCCAGGAAATTGTCTCTCATTTGCGAGATTGCGGGCTGATAAGTAAACTTCGAAACTATCAGGAAAAACCTCAAATAAAAGATAGTTTTTACGCGGATCAAGCCCAGATAGAATCTTAGTATATTGAGATCCCGACTTGATCACCTGCGATTCATTTTCTCCGTTTTGATCTTTCTTATCTACAGAGAAGCGAATTACTTTATCCTTATCCTCTCTTGCAAGTAAGGAGAAAAATTTGGTTCCAAGTTTATTTCCATTCACGACGCCTAAAAACTTTTTTGCATCATATTCGCTGTCCTTATTTGGTTTGATACCCGCTTTTGTTAAAGTCGAAGATACTTTTTTCTTTAATCCATCATCATCCAATGGGAAAATTTTCCCGTTTCGACAGAGAAATCGATAAGGCGTTGAACCGGTAATTGCTGGCTTAGGATCTGGCAGACTGACTTCCTTACTCAGAGTTTGCCCCGAAGCTTTTGGTGCCTTAGCAAGCAAGCCTTTAACTTTTTTAACCTTAACTTCCACAGACTTCATATCGTTTTGAAGTTTATTTTTTTTCTGTCGTAAATTTTGCAACTTAGGGGGCGTGGCAGGCATCTCTTTTTTCTTAGCAATAATTTTTTTCTCAAGCTGAGCGATATCTTGAATTAATTTCTTTTGTTCCTCATTTTGAGCAGCCTGCTTAAGCTGCAATTCTTCTTTTTCCTTAAGTAATGCCCTTTTCTGATCATCAAATTGCTTCATTGCCATCTCCATCAGTTCCTTTGAATCCTCTTCCTTTTTCTCTTCCACAATTCTTTTTACAGCTGAATCCGCACCTAATTGTACAACAATTAAAAGAATAATCAGAATGCCAACAACAGTAGTAATAGTATCAAGGAGAGAGTCTAAGCTTCCACCGGCGTCTTTCTTTTTTCTTTTCACGAACCAAGAAATAACGAAAGGTCAATTTCCCCTTCACCGTCCAAAGGCAGTTGTCCATATCGACAGCCTAAATCATTACAAAGCTGAGCAGCACGTCTCCATGCGTTAAAACCTTTAGTACGCAAAAGAAATATTATATACCTAGCCTCTGGGTCAGGGCGTTTAGCTGCTCGTGCTTCCTCATACTTACGAACAATATTTCGGGAACCAGGTGCCAATTGAAGAGCTGTAAGCACAATTTCTTTTCCCCCCTTGTCCTTAAGCGTAATCTTGCTTCCGTCTCTCTTTACAAAGCGAGCATCAATTTTGCTACCCTGAGCACTTCGCCAAGTGCGAAAAGGTGCTTCTTTGGTAACTTTTTGAATCACAGTCTTGAGCTTTGGGTGACTAGCAATCTGATCAACAGGTACTTTAAAATGTTTACCATTTTTTTCATATACCTGGATACCTTCTTCGTTACATTCTATAAAAGTTGGTTCTAAGTCTCCCCCTGTACCTGAACCACTCTGCTTTACAACCATAGTCGCAAACTTTTCCGGTTCTTTCATTAATTCCCATTCTTCTTCTGCCTGTTCTAATTCAGTTAACATTTTGGCAAAGGAAGCTTCGATTTTAACGACTTCTCCCTCCAAACCCTTACTTTGTTTTTGTTCACTTTTGGCTTTTTCAACCTGAGCCGTAATACTAACTAATTGTTGTTTTAGCTGATCTTTTTTTTGGGGGTCCACTTTTTTAAATGGATCTTTTTTGATCGCTTCAATCTCTCGTCGAAGAATATTCAATTCGTTCTTTCGTTCCTCAATTTTTTGTTGAAACTGCTCATCATC
>JAOHKZ010000005.1 GCA_028101545.1 Opitutales bacterium
ACACAAGATTCCTGTGAAAGCCGATGTCACTCCAATTCTACAGCCAAATCCATTTAGGCGGGGAGTAAAACCAACCGAAGCTCTAGAAAAAGCTCTGTCTCGATTGGAAGAGAAAAAAAGAACCATTCTTTTCTATGGCAATTCAATGGTCGAACGCCTTTTAGAGCATGGCGAACTGGAAGCCCGTTTGCAGATCGCAATTCCAAACCAGAAACTGAAGATTCGTAGCCTTGCCTGGACCGGTGACGAAGTGGGTAATCGTCTGCGACTTGAAAGGTACGCAACTCACATGAATAACCTTCTAAGTAAGTGGCCTGCCAATACAATTGTACTCGGTTACGGAATGAATGAAGCCTTTTCTGGAGAAGCAGGTCTAGATGAATTTTATGAGCATTACGATATCCATATAAGACAGATAAAAAATGTTCATCCTGGTGCGAAGATTGTTTTGTTGTCACCCATTGCCACAAAGAGAGCAACTACAGGATTATACACAAAAGCTATTTCCAAGCTAGCAATCAAACACGGAGCGACATTTATAGATATCCACTCAATAACCAGCGAAAGTGGGATAACTGATGGAGGCATTCACCTCAACAGCAAAGGCAACAGCCTCGTTGCTCGTAAAGTTGCAACTGAATTACTCAAATTACGAGGAATTCAAACATCTGATCCTGATCCAAATCATCTCATCGAAGTCGCCAAGGCCACATCTGCCAAACATTTTAGAGTCGCGGAAGTAGTGCGTCCAAAAAATGCTGTTGTCTACTTCGGTGTACGCGGTCGCCCCTACGAATATAACGGTGAGATGCCTCGCTATCATGAAATGATTCGGCTCACTGAGTCAGTAATTTACGATATTTGCTCAAACCCTGCACTTAAGTTTTCGGAAATACCCAAACCATCCTTATCACCAATGGGGCCTGGCAAAGGCAGAGATGATGGCGATCGTACGGGAATAATTAAGACCGTTGCAGAAAGTGAGGCTGAGTTTAAAATCGCCGATGGTTACGAAGTTAATCTTTTCGCATCTGAGGAACAGTTCCCCGAGTTGCGAAATCCAGTGCAAATTACCTTCGATGCAAAAGGACGACTTTGGGCTGTGACTATGCCCTCTTTTCCGCACACTCCCCCCGGTTTAACTCCTCCAGATAAAATTATTATTCTTGAAGACACCGATCGTGATGGTAAGGCAGATAAACTTACCACATTCGCAGAAGGCCTTGATGCTCTTGATGGGGTCGCTTTTCATCGCAATGGAATTATAATTTCCGAACAACCTCGCCTATGGCTTATGCGTGATACCAATGGAGATGATATCGCGGACACCAAGGAGGAAGTACTTCGCGGAATTGATGTCACCGATACTCACCACGGAGGCATGATAACAACAGATCCTTATGGGGATATTATGTTTAGCGATGGTGTATTCCACCGTTCCCAACTTGAGACACCCTTTGGAGTTGTTCGTGGTATTGACGCCACAACCTATCGTCTTAATCCCATTACCGGAAGAATTAATACTGAATGGCAGCACACAACTCCGAATCCATGGGGAATAACTTTTGATAAATGGGGAAACACTTTTCAAGTATACGGAGATGGACAGGTTTATGATGGCAGTTCATTGATTTGGACACCTCTAGGTGCATATCATCCCTTTAGATACGCTCACATATGTAGTTACGGCAAGGGTTCTGCCGTCGCTTCCGTATCTAGCCCAAATTTTCCCGACCGGTTCAAGCAAGCAGTTGCATCAGCTTCTCTTTTGGGCCGCTATGCTGTAAATCTCACTGCTATCTCATACAAAGACGGCATGGTAAAAGAAGTGGACCATGAAGCTATACTTAGTTCACCCAACGCCGCATTTCGTCCCGCTGATGTTGAATTCGGTATGGATGGTGCATTATATGTTTCTGATTTCTGTAGTCCAATTATTGGTCACGCTCAGCACCCAATGCGTGATCCGCATTGGGATCACGATTACGGTCGTATTTGGCGAATCGTTCACACAGGAAATCCGATTGTCAAGGATTGGCCAAAAATTGAAGGAGCTCCTGCTGAAGAACTGTACCAACTTTTACTGCACGAACAGAACATAGTCCGCCACCACGCACGCATCGAATTGCGTAAAATTATTAATACAGGGACTGACTTGTTGGACGAATGGTTAAAAAGCATAAGCGGTTCACCCAAGTATCTGGAAGGAGTCCTGGAAGTGATTTTTATCCGAGAAGGGTTGAATCAAGCCAGTCCCAATTTAATCCAGAAACTACTTAAATCTGATAACCCACTTCTTCGTGGTGCAGGGGTTCAGGCTCTACGTCAACAAGCAGACCGTATTCATGATATTGGAGAAATGCTTTCTCCGCTAGTAAACGATCCTCATCCAAGAGTTCAAATCGAAGTTATCGATGCCGTCGCTCACCTACGGCCAACCTATCCAACTTTAGATACAATTTTGGCAAACATACAACCTGCAAATAAGCATGTTAGTGACTCTCTAGCCTATCTTGATTATGGCACCAAGCCGGCCAAGGGTCGCAGCGTTCCAGTTTTAGATGTCACTCCTCAATCTCAGCTCAAGACTTGGCAATACTTAGGTGAAAATGAACAAAATAAACCTGTTGCAATGCAGTTGGGCCGGACAAAATTACCTGGAGCCGGTTTATTTCGCACTTTTGTTCACTCAAAAAAACAACAATCTGCGATCATAGCGATCAATCACAAAAAACTAAAGATCAGGGTTAACGATGTTTTAAAATTCAGTCAAAACTCACTTTGGAGTGGCGACCAACAAGTCAATGTGGAACTTGTAAACGGATTGAATGTAATCGAAGTTCAATTAAACAAAGGTCGTCGTGCTAATGGAATTATGCCCCCGGTTTATCTCTATGATCCAGCAGGGCAGGTTTTAGGCAACACCAGTTATCCCGATAATTTAGAAATCTTTAAAGAGTCTGAAGCAGCATATGAAAAGATGATCGCCGAACGGGGCAATCTTCTCTTCGTCCAGGCAGCAGCAGGTCTTCAATTCTCGCCGACAAAAATGAGCGTAACTCCCGGCAGCAAAGTTCGCCTGGTCTTTGATAATCCCGACATCATGATGCATAATTGGGTACTGCTCAAACCTGGCAGCCTGGAAGAGGTTGGCTCTTTGGCTGACAAGCTTGCCGAGCAACATGCCGGTATGGAAAAAGGTTATCTTCCTGATACCGATAAGATCCTCGTCGCATCCAAACTACTAGGACCAAAAGCCAAGCAGGAACTTGTATTTACAGCTCCGTCAGAGCCGGGCGAATACCCATACACTTGTACTTTCCCGGGACATTGGCGAATGATGAAAGGAATACTAATAGTAGCTGAACCGGCACCCCCAAAGAAAGTAATCGAGGCTCCATCCGCTGGGAAATCAGTCACTAAAGCGATTGGCGACGGTGTGATGTTTGAAACGACCTCATCACCCAACGGTTTCAAAACGCTCAAACTACCTGCAAAACCAGCGGGTAAAATTGTCGCGAACCGAAATACCAATAACGATCCAATTACCATACTAATCGATGGCAAACTTAGCCAGGGATTTGGTCCGGTGTTTGCCAATGGTATCAAGAACGGTGCCTATCGTATGGATCTTGGTAAAAAGCAGCCAGTTTCGGCCGTCACGAGTTGGTCATTTAAACAATCCGCTAGCAGAGGAAACCAGTTGGTAACCATTTACGGCAGTGCCAACGATGCTGATCCCGGGTGGAATTTCTCAGATAAGAAAACATTTACCAATCTCGGTACCATTAGCACTGATGGTCAGAAGATCGATCAATACACCGCTCTTTCGCTACGCTCAAAACCGGAGACAAACCTAGGCAACTTTCGCTGGATTGCTTGGCATGTTTCCCCCGTCAGCAAGCTGAATGAAAACACAGCGTTCCAGGAATTGGCTGTTGAGATTGGTGTGAAAAAGATAGCGAAGGCAGCTAAAAAGTCGAACACCCAACCTAATGTTATCTTAGTTATGACAGATGACCAAGGCTGGGCCGAGGTTGGCTTCAATGGCAACGAGATGATCCAAACGCCTAATTTGGATAAGTTTGCTGCCGAGGGGTTACAGCTCTCGCAGTTCTATGTGTCGCCGATGTGTACACCGACCCGATCATCCCTGATGACCGGTCGGTATCACTACCGCACTGGTGCTCACGATACCTATATCGGACGCACCAATATGAATCCGCAGGAGACCACCATCGCCGAAGTGTTTGCCGATGCTGGCTACCGCACGGGTATCTTCGGTAAATGGCACTTGGGCGAAAACTACCCTATGCGAGCTCAGGATCAGGGCTTTCACGATGTCGTTGTCCACGGTGGGGGTGGGTTGGGTCAGTTTGCTGACTACCCTAGAAATACTAACTACAGTCCAGTTCTGCTCTACCAGGATACCTACAAACAATCCGATGGCTATTGCACCGACGTGTTCATTGATGAATCGATCCGGTTTATTAAAGAGAATAAAGAAAAGCCGTTCTTTTGCTATGTCCCACTCAATGCGCCGCACGCACCATTCACTGTCGATCAGGAATACAGTGGCCGCTACCAAGGCAAGATCAAGGAGGGAGGTCGAAAGTGGACGCCAGACATCTATGGGATGATCACTCAGATGGACGAAGCATTCCAGCGCCTGTTGGATACCGTGAAGACCCAGGGACTGGAGGAGAATACCATCGTCATTTTTACCACCGACAATGGACCTAACTCTACCTACTTCACGGCGGGTCTCAAGGCGCGTAAGGGCAGTGTCTTCGAAAACGGTTTTCGGGCGCCATTCGTGATTCGCTGGCCAGCCGCTATTGAGGGTGGACGTAAGCTAAGCGATCTCGCTATGCACATCGACCTGCTACCAACTCTGGCACAGGCCTGTGATATCCCGATACCTAAAGATTTGCAACTGGATGGCCAGAACATCTTGCCTCTACTCACCGGTGAAATCGAAAAACTAGACGAACGATTTATCTTCATGCAGCACAATCGTGGCAATGTACCGGTGAAATATAAAAATGGCATGGCTCGCAAAGGCCCATGGAAAGTGGTGGGCAACAAAGGTACTCCAGAGGGATTTGAACTGTATCATATCGATAACGATCCTGGAGAGACCAACAACCTCGCAGCCGAACACCCGGAAAAGGTAAAAGCCTGGGTGGCCGAGTATGAGAAATGGTTTGATGATGTCACCGCTGAGTTGATGGAAATAAAAGGTGCTCCGCACCCCTTTGAGCTAAATCCAGCCCAGCCCTATGACTATCGACTGACATGGCAGGATTGGTATGGAGATATGACTGGCTGGAACGCAAAAAACTATGGCAAATGGCATGTTACCAATCCCGGCCTGATCGACAAATTCGACATCACCATTCGCACCACTCGCGATACCTATGGCCTACCAACAGAGCTAAAGTTCATCTGGCTCGATCAGGAAAAGAGCATGAAATTCGATAGCACACCGGATCAGATTCTGTTAGAAGATATCAAGCTCAAGAAAGGCACGGGGTGGATGGAGGCCCAGCTAATCATCGATGGCAAAATCCGATGTGTGCAGGAAATACAAATCAGACCACATGGTGTGAAAAGCGTGATCAAATTCCCGGAAGCGAGTCCACCGCGAAGAACCTCAAAGAACTCAAAGTCGAGCACCACACTACCGAAACTAACATCGCACCCACTACCTGAAGAGGTAAAAGGTCAGTATGTTAGGATCGAACTACCCGGCGGTGGACGCACCCTTTCGTTAGCTGAGGTAATGGTCTTTGAGAAAGGCGTCAATAAGGCGCTCAACAAGAAAGCCTCACAGTCTTCAATTGCTTTTGATGGGAAACCGGATTTTGCCATCGATGGAAACACCAACGGCGATTACCACTCGGGCTCCACGACCCATACCGAAAGCGCCAGGCCCAATCCATGGTGGGAGGTCGACCTGGGCAAAGCCATAGACATAGACGAAATTGCGATCGCCAACCGCACTGATTCCAATGGCGATCGGTTGGAAGGCTTTACTTTGAAAGTGCTTAATGCCAAGCGCGAAGAGGTATACACGAAAAAACAAACCCCACAGTCGAGCACCATCCAGTTTATCAAAGACGGCGTCAAATCCTCTCAGGTCGCACCGAAGTCCGGTGCCAGCAGAGGCTCGCTAACGAAGTCCGCCCAGGGGGCTGATTCGCATCTATTTATCCTGGCCGGTCAATCGAATATGGTTGCTCTCGATCCGGATGTCTCATTTACACCTGCGGTAAATGCAGCTTTCGGCGAAGAGAAGGTTATTGTCGTCAAAGATGCGCACAATAGTCAATCGATCCGTCGCTGGGTCAAAGGTTGGAGATCGGTTCAAGGTAAGCCCGTGAATAATAGTGGCGATCTCTACGACCACTTAGTAGAGAAGGTTAAAGCCGCTACCGAAGGTAAAGCCATTGAAACCGTGACCCTTGTCTGGATGCAAGGCGAAGCAGACGCCGCTGGCAATCAGGTCGATGTGTATCGATCCAGCCTCGATCGCCTACTGAAGCAATTAAAGAAGGATCTGGATCAAAAAGAGATTCGTTTCGTTCTGGGCAGACTCAGCGACTACAGTCTCGAAAGTAATAAACATCCCGAGTGGCAAGACATGCGCGATCTGCAAGTCGCCTACGCAGAAGCAACGCCTTTGGGTGCCTGGGTCGATACCGATGATCTCAATAACAAAACCAGGGACGACAAACCATTCAACGATGTTCACTACACCAAAAACGGCTATCGCATCTTGGGAGAGCGACTGGCAGAAAAAGCCATCGAGATGCTCGATCCCCAATCAGAGTTAACCTTTCCCGGGGAAAAGAGTAACTTCCGTGGCTATGTGCGCTACAGTGGTATCAAAACCGAGCACGGACATTTCTCAGTCGTTTGCCCTAAAAAAGCTGCTCCCGGTCGTCCATGGCTGTGGCGCAGTCTGTTCTGGGAAGCGATCCAGCAGTTTAGCAACGCCGATCTGAAACTGGTCGACGAAGGCTACCATATCGTGCTGGCTCACGGCGATGTCGCTGGTCACCCGAAAGGCAATCCCAATATCGATGCCGCGTACAAAATGGTGACTAGTGAGTACGGATTCTCCGAGAAATGCTCCATGGCCTCGATGAGTCGCGGAACCCTTTCACTGTTTCGCTGGGCCAACAGTAACCCCGAAAAAGTCGAAAGTATCTATGTCGACAATGGTGTCTGTAATGTTCTCAGCTGGCCTGCCGGAAAGCTGGTGCCAGGAAATAACTCGATCGCCAATGGTGCACCAACCTCTTGGAAGGATTTCAAAAAGAAGTATGGTTACACCAGCGACGCAGAGGCGCTGAAAACTAAAGAGAATCCGATCGACTTGCTCGAGCCACTGGCCAAAGCCGGAGTGCCAATCATCACCGTGTGTGGCAACAAGGATAATGCCGTTCCCTACGAAGAAAACGATGCCATCCTCGAACAGCGCTACAAGGCGCTAGGAGGTGACATTCGGGTAATCGTCGAGAACAAAGGCCACTCCCATGGCATGAAAGACCCGACATCGGTGCTCAAGTTTATCCGTAAGCATACCCGGTCCACTTTGGAGGAGTCAGGCACCAAGCAGCCGGAAAACGCCTGGGTCATCGATAACGACGCCGACTGGGTACTGGCAGCCAGCGACCAGACCAATCTACATATTGCCGACGGAATGGCCACGCCAACCGCCAAAGAAGCCACCTATCTCAGTAGACTAAAGACTTTCGACAAACCACGCTCACTCAAATCGATCACCCTGGACCAGTCGCCTGTCTGGCATAACTGGGAACCGATCAATAATCTCGGACCAAGCAATCTCGGCGATGCTCCGGTAATGGTCACCGTCGGTCCGGATAACTACTGGATGTTTGGACGATATGGCGGCAAAGGAAAGAAGGGCTTCAAAGCGGAAAACGCCAAACTGGAAGGATTCGATATTCCCCTTAAGACTACGCCGTTCCCGAATCAATACGATGCCCCGGGCGGTCTCAAACCAGGCAAAGGCGGCTACCACGCGTGGCAAAGTCGCGATATGCTCAACTGGGTGCATCACGGATCCGTCACCGAAGGCTTTTCCAGCTGGGTCACCACCGCCGAATACACCGATGGCAAACTATACATTTACTACGACTACCCCAACGACCAGGACCCGCACCTCTACATCGATGACAACCTCACCGATGGCATCCCGGGCAAAAACATGGGCATGGCCTTTGAAGATCCCTCCCACGGATCCGACTGCACCTTCATCCGTGATCTCGACGGCAACTTCCACGTCATCTACGAAGACTGGAGCCCGATTAATGCGAGTAAACATTCCTGGGATTCACCATTGGCAGGCCATGCCATCAGTAAAGACGGTATCGGAAACTTCAAGATTCTAGCACCAGCTGTAGACGAACGCACCAATCCAACGGGGAGATTCGCCGAATACCCCCACCCTCACTGGCACGCGACCATGCCTGAGAAGTTCCCTGCTAAAAAAGCTACTAAGGATGTGCCAGAACATCGAATCAAAAAGGGGGAGGCAAAAGCCTACGGCCAATATGAAATTCACGAACCTGTACAGGACGCCTTTGGCGACTGGGCGTCTATTTGTATTGGTGGTCAATACTACCTATTCGCCGACTTCCACCCCGCCAACGAAAAGATACGAGTCGGCTGGTTCACCTCATCGGCAATTAACGAGCCTTTTACCTTTTGCGGAGAAATCGGTAATGGCCACCCTGATCCAGACATCATGTTTGCCGAAGGCAAGTTCTACCTAGCCACCCAGCAGTCCACCGACTACATAAGTACTGGCCCCTGGGTAGAAAGCGTCGAAGTAAGAGTCGGCGTCGACACTAACAACGATGGAAAAGTCAATCAATGGTCTGATTGGCAGGAAGTAAAGGAAAGTTATGATTATGTTTCGGGGTTCTCAAAACAGGTGGCAAAAACTTCGGCTTCAATTGATTTAACTTATCTTCCTGAGGGCTATGGTTTCCAGTTTGAGACCCGAATGAATGACACAACCGAAAACTCATCTAAGCCTATTTTGGACTCCGTAACTATAGAGTTTGGACCACGGGAATAGGCTAGTAAGCATCCCACTTTTTTATAACTTTCATGAAAGTATTACGATCAGTGATCTCGGGCCTCCCCTTCTCCCTTATTGTAAAAGCCATGATTATTTCTCTCCTTGCGAATGCGTATGGACAAGAGGAGACGATTGCCTCATTCGAATCTCCGGAGTCCACTGAAATCTGGCGATCTGTAAATGACAATGTCATGGGTGGCGTTTCAACAGGAAGCTTCACACGCACCAAACAAGGTACGCTTCGATTCAAAGGTTCTCTGTCTCTCCAAAATGGAGGCGGTTTCGCTTCTATTCGTACCTTGCCAAGAGAGATGAACCTTGGAGGGGCAACTGGTATCGTTGTAAAGGCTCGTGGTGATGGTCGAACTTACAGAGTGCAGTTGAGAACAGACAGAACGGACAATCGGATTGCTACTTCCTACAGGGCAAATTTGCCAACTGTAAAAGGCAAATTTAATCAGGTTCTTATTCCCTTTTCTGATTTCAAGCTGCAGTCGTTTGGTACCTTAAAAACAAACGGCACTCCCGTTGACCCGGCAGACATCAATTCAATCGGTTTCTCAATTGCGGACGAGAAGGCAGGCCCCTTTGAGTTCGAGTTGAAGTTTGTTACAGCCTATCAAGATGAAATAAAACTTCCAAGCCGCACAGAGACCTACCAACCGGATCAGTCAGAAGGTTTTGTTCAAAAGGCGAGCCCCATGGATAATGCCCTAACTATTGTTTCCTATCAAGAGCCACTACCCGCAAAGCTAGCTGTAATGGTCGAGATGGATGGTCCTGCACGAATGCTCAACTCCAGTCCATCAGTAACTCCAAAGATTATTTTCAGTCAATCGGGTTCCGCCGACTCCAAGACTGACCATGTTTATGTGCAGCAGGGTCCGATCATTACCGTTTACGATTTCGATGGAAGGGAGCAACGATCCTTCGAAATTCCATCGGAAATAAAATTTTATCTTAGTTTCTATATTCTGACTGACGGTCGCATCGCGTTCTTTGACAACGAAGTGGATGTCGTCTATTTCACCGATAAAAATGGTCAGTATCTTCAAACTGTGTCTCTAGGCGTAGGAAGGAATAGCAGGCTTCAGGTCATGAGAGGCATCCAGGTCGGAGACAAACTCATCATCTCACAAAATGGTTTCAACGAATTAATGAGTATTGATTTAAATAGCTATGAGATCTCCTTGTTTCGCAGCTTGAAGCAACTGGACGGATGGTTGGGTGCGATCGCTTACTCCGATGGCACCTATTACCTCTGTCAAAGCCAAGACATCTACTCATTCACATCGAATTCTGATGAGCTCCAAAAGTTGGCAACAACGCCAACCGGCAACATCACTCAGGTCATCGAACAAAATGGTAAACTTTTAGTAGCGACTAATGGTAAAGCGACCATACCCGCTAGAAAAGGAGCTCTATATTCCATCGATCTCGAAGACGGAAAAATATCTGAAATAAGAAACGCCGATAAAAAACCTACCAATTTGATCCTGCTAAAGCCGAGGGGTTATGAGGAAAGCTTCGTCGAGGAAGTAAGAGCACCTGTAAAAGCTACCAACGGCAATGACTCTCTTGCCATCGTCTCATACGATCCACCTCTTCCGGCCAAGTTTAAAGTTGGAGATCGCCTTGCAGTTTTTATTGACTACACGATTGGTTCCATTGACCGTGCACAGATCTTTGCTCGTCCCTTCACCGAAGGCAAAAAGACACCAGGCTACACTGCACACGGTTCAAATTATTACAAAAAGGGAAGTAGGGAATTCATGGGATGGTTTGAATTCAGACGACCGGCGACCGTTGATGAGGTCCGCGTCAGAATGGTTGCGAATAGAACGGATGAAGTGATTTCCGTTTCAGAAAAAGTTCAGGCCGATTGGGGCAAATAGTGAAGTTTATTTTTACCAAACATTAAATGAAAACCAGTTTGGTCTATCTTCCAACACCTTGAGATCAGGGCATATCTCGAAATAGTGTAAATTTCGAATCCTTCAAAAACACATCCAAACCTATTTCGAAAAAGGGAAAATTAGATTTCTGAATCATTAACCAAACTTAAATATTAAAAATGAAAAACTTTCTCCTCCTTCCTTTTTTCTTTTTTTTCCAAACCTTCATTTACATCCTGGGTGCGAATGTAAAATTCGAAGGGAGTCGTCCAAATATTATTCTCATATTAACTGACGACCAAGGAATGGGCGATCTCAGTTGCATGGGAAATCCTATTCTGAAAACACCGGAACTGGACAAGTTTTATAAGAAATCAACCCGGTTCACAGACTTCCATGTCAGTCCCACTTGTGCCCCGACAAGAGGTGCATTAATGAGTGGTCGCCACCCTTTTGAAATTGGCATATCCCATACGATAAGATGTAGGGAAAGAATGGCACTCCAAGTGGTAACGCTGCCTCAAGCATTACAAACTGCTGGCTACAGAACTGGCCTATTTGGAAAATGGCATCTTGGGGATGAAAAAGAATATCTTCCGCAAAACCGTGGATTTCACGAAGTTTTGATGCATGGAGCAGGAGGGATAGGCCAGAATGGATTGGGGGATTTTGAGGAAAATTCTGAGAATACCTATTTCGACAGTGTATTATTGCACAACAAAAAGGTCGTTAAAAGTAAGGGCTTTTGTACAGATGTTTTTTTTAACCATGCTTTAACTTGGATCAAAAATGAATTGAAGTCTGAATCTCCATTTTTTGCTTACATATCTTTGAATGCACCTCATGGTCCAATGATCGCTCCAGATTCATGGAAAAGACGATTCATCGAAGAGGGATATGACGATAAGACAGCAGCACGCTATGGTATGATCGAAAATATAGACTACAATTTTGGGAACCTCAAAAGGAAGCTTAGTGAATGGAAAGCTCTCGAAAAAACTTTAATTATTTTCATGACAGATAACGGAATGTCAATGGGAGCAATCCAACAAAATGGAAAACGTTTATTACCCTTTAATGCTGGGTTGCGGGGTGGAAAAAATAGCCCCGATGAAGGAGGAACTCGTGTACCCTGCTTTTGGTATTGGAAAGATAAGATTAAGGAGGGAGCAGACATAAAAGCCCTCACTAGACATATTGACATATATAAAACATTTTGTGATTTAGCCGGAATTGAAATTCCTGAAAGCAAATTACCACCACGAGGACGATCTCTTCTTCCGCTGATAAAAAATCCATCTACCTTTTGGGAGGACAGGCAAATTTTTATCCATTGCGGCCGTTGGGATGATGGCAGAAAAAATAAATTATCAAGAGAAGAAAATCGTTACAGAAAGTGTGCCATACGAACATCAAGGTGGCGACTTGTAGACAATTCCAAACTTTACGACATATCAGCAGACCCTCGACAATTGAAAGATGTGGCAAAGGATTATCCAGAAGTTATCAGTGATTTGAATCAAAAGTACGATAGATGGTGGGATTCCACATCCCCTTTTCTTGTCAACGAAGGACTTTCAAGTGTATCTCGAGGAGATCACATGATGCACAAACTAAGTTTAGCACAATCTAAAAACGGCAAATTCCCATTACTTCAGAGCTCCATCCAAGAAAGTAAAAAAAATAAGTTTGTTCATTCGGATAAAGAAAAACCCAATTTCGTAGTTTTTTTAGCTGATGATATGGGATGGGGTGACTCAGCAACCTATGGTCACTCAACCATTAGAACCCCAAATCTCGATAATCTCGCTTCGCAGGGAGTGAAATTTACACAATTCTACTCAGCCAGCGGCGTTTGTTCACCGTCCCGCTCGGCGATTCTAACCGGCCGCACTCCTTACCGAAACGGTGTGTGGCGCCATCTGTCCGGAATGCACCCGGCCTACTTGCGGGATTCGGAAGTTACCTATATCGAGTTGCTTAAGGAAATCGGTTATCAGACCTGTCATATCGGTAAATGGCATCTCAGTTCCAAGCCTCAGTTTAACAATCCAGAGTTCCCCTCCCCCACCGAACATGGTTATGACTACTGGGTTTATACCCATAACAACGCTGATCCCAGCCACAAGCAGCCGGAGAACTTTTTGCGGATGGGTGAGCCCGTTGGCAAGGTAGATACCTATTCCGCTCAGTTTGTAGCAGGCGAGGCGGTGAAGTGGCTTAAGCAGCGCAACGAGAATCAACCGTTCGCCTTGTCGGTATGGCTGCATGAACCCCATACTCCAATTGCCACCCACCCAAAATTTGAAGCAATGTATGAAGGGCAAAAATACAAGCGCTACTACGGTAATATCACCCAACTCGACGACGCCCTTGGCAGGGTGATGAACGCCCTCGATAAGGCCGGTGAAACGGATAACACTGTATTTATCTTTACTTCCGACAATGGCCCCTTACTGAACATGGGTGGCTCAGTTGGGGGTTTACGTGGGGCGAAACGCAGTGATCACGAGGGCGGTATCCGCGTACCTGGAGTGGTGCGCTGGCCAGCAAAAATTGCAGCGGGCACCACTAGCGATATTCCAGTGATCGGCACGGATATCTTCTCGACTGTTTTGGATATCGTCGGCATCGAGCCGCCTGCTGATCGAACTATCGATGGGGTCAGCATGATTCCGGCATTTACTGGGAAATCCCTGGAACGTAAGATTCCTCTATTTTGGAGGACACATGTGTCAGGAGCAGACAACCGAGTGGCTCTACGCATCGGTGATTGGAAGATCGTCAGCAATGATACCATGACCAAGTTCATGCTGTTTGATATTCAAAAGGATTGGAAAGAAAAAAAAGATCTCGCAGGGCAAATGCCGGAGAAGCTCGAAGAACTAAAGAAAGCTCTGTTTGAAGTGTGGAAAAATATCGAGCAGGAAGGCCCGAAGGAATGGTGGCTGAACGAACGTCAAAAAGCAGTGAAAGGGGCGAAGCTCAATTATTAAAAATGAATTCAAAAATAATTCTTATTTTTTTTCTTTTTTCCTTCTTACTAAAAATCCATGCAGAAAAATCGTATCCTAATGTCGTCTTCATCATTACCGACGACCAGGGATACGGCGATCTCGGCTTCACCGGAAACCCCATAATACAAACACCTCACCTCGACAAGCTGGCAAAGGAATCCGTTTGGTTGACTGACTTTCATGTGGCCCCTTCCTGCTCTCCTACTCGATCTTCCTTATTAACCGGTCGCTGGACTAATCGCACTGGTGTCTGGCATACTTTTTTTGCCCGTGCGATGATGTATGAAGATGAGGTTACCCTTGCTGATCATTTTCAGGAAGCAGGATATTCCACAGGCATGTTTGGCAAATGGCACTTGGGAGATCATTACCCCTATCGTCCCCAAGATCGTGGATTTGATGAAGTCTATTGCATCAAGGGTGGTGCCATCGGAGTGACTTCGGACTATTGGGACAATGACTACTTTGACGACCACTACTATCATAACGAAAAAGTAGTCAAGGCATCGGGGTACTGTACCGATGTCTTCTTTGAAGAAAGCTCACGTTTCATTCGCAAACAGGTGGATGCAAAAAAACCTTTTTTTGCCTACATATCGACCAACGCACCACATAAGCCATGGATTTGTCCGCCTAAGTACTCGGCACTATATCCAAAGCATTCTAAGGCTGCCGCCGCGTTCTACGGCATGGTAACTAACATAGACGCAAATATAGGTAAGTTGCGAGAAATACTAAAGGAACTAAAAGTGGAGCATAATACCTTGCTCATCTTCACCACTGACAATGGTTCAGTTGGCCCTAAGAAATTCAATGCAGGAATGCGGGGAGGAAAGATTAGTCCTTATGAAGGCGGACATCGAGTACCGTTTGCAATGCACTGGCCTGCGGCTGGCTATAATAAGCACACGGTCGTGAATGAATTGACCCATATGGTCGATGTATTGCCCACACTTCTTGAACTATGTAGGCTTCCAATCGCAAGGGAATCTCTCGATGGGCGATCCATCGTGAATTTACTCGATGGCAAGGGAGACAATTCGTTCGATTGGGAAAAGCGCATCGTGGTCTCCGATTCGCAACGTATTCAGGTCCCCAAAAAATGGAAAGACTCCGCTGTGATGCAAGGCAAGTGGCGTTTGGTCAAAGGTACCGAACTCTATCATGTAGGTAACGATCCGGCTCAAAAAAATAATATAGCCAAGCAGCATCCTGAACAATTTAGCAAGATGCGCCAATGGTATGAAAATTGGTGGACTGAACTGAAACCCACCTTTATTCGAACTTCCGAAATCTATATCGGAAGTGATGAAGCTGCAGAAGTAAATCTTACCGCATTACAATGGATCGATGCCCCGCCCCCATGGAACCATGGCATTATTCGCAGAGGTCCGAACCTTAAGCAGAAAGGTAAGAAAAAGTTGCCTAATCCAAAAAAGTTCTCCGGGTATTGGGCGGTTAATGTCGATAAAGCAGGGAGCTATATCTTTGAACTACGTCGCTGGCCAAAAGAGTCGGGTTTAAAAATCCTTGAAGGCACTTCTGCAAACCTTACAAAATTTGATTGTTTACCCAGCTACTCAGCGGTAGCAGGAACTGCACTGCCAATTTCTTATGCAACGCTTCGAATCAACGGTGAAGAAATTGAAAAGAAGTCTGTTCGGGAAAGTGATGAATCGATCAAATTTACCCATAAACTAAATAAAGGTCCTTATAAATTTTCCCCATTTTTCACGATACACATTAAGGACATGGAGCACGAAATCGGCTGCTACTACTTATCTGTGAAATCTGCTGAATTACATTAGTGAAATTGATTATGTAACTCTATGTATGCTTTTTCTGCTTTATCCTAAATGTTCTACATTGGCATTTATCATACCAAAACGCATATAGTGACTACTTGTTTGTAAACAGGAATGAGTTGTTGCACAAAATGGCCCAACATAGAAAAAACTCCTAAGGCAAATTCCTTAACATTCCATTTTTTCGAGATTAGGAGTTTTTACTTTCTTATTTCCATTTAAGCCGAGATCGCCATAGCCCATATTATCGGCCAGCATAAATATAATGTTTGGTTTTATTGCTTTCCCGGGAAACAATTTGAATCGCGAAAAGACTGAAGAAAATGAAGGCTGTAAGGTTAAAACTTTTCATAAGAAGCTATTAATTTTATAGGGGTAAATTAAGATTAATCACAACTTTTAATGAGAGACCTATTGTTCCTCTCCATTTTTCCCTTTTATATTTCTCCTGATGTCAGCAGTCACTCCGCGCTCCACTAGCATTTCCTCAAGTCGTTTTTCCATGAGACTTGCCTGCTCGGGATTATCAAAAATCAAGTTATCCGATTGATAAGGGTCTGTTTTCAGGTTGTAGAGTTGCGGTGTTTTATCACCCGATTTCGCAGGCATCCAGCCTCCATCGCCAGCACCCGGAATATAAATCCAATCGCCTTTTCGCAAAGATGTATGAGATCTTTTATGGGGTTGCAGGATCAATTCATCGCGGGCTGAAACAGGGTCACCCTCCATAAACAGGGCTAACTGATTAAAGCCATCACGAGCTTCGCTCGAACTTAGCTCCTGCTTGGTAATCGCTGCAAGAGTCGGCAATAAATCCATATTGGCAATAAGAGCATCTGATGTGCTTTTCGCTGGAATCTTATTCGGCCAGCAGGCAATAAACGGAACCCGGTGCCCAGCTTCCCAGACTCCAAATTTCCTCCCTTTCAATTTGCCATTGGGTGTATGTCCCAACGATTGCAACACATCGCCTTTGATTCCGTGAATAACTGCTCCGTTATCACTGGTAAAAATAAAGAGTGTATTTTCAAAAACTCCAAACCGTTCAACAGCTGAGATAAGCTCTCCTACCGACCAGTCAAGCTCCTGTACAAAGTCGCCTCGTAGACCGGCCTCACTCTTACCATGAAAATACGGGTGTGGTGTGATCGGATAATGAACATTGTGGCTGGCAAAATAGAGAAAAAAGGGTTGAGACTGTTTATTCATCCAGCTCAGTGCTTTCTGTGTCAATTTTTCTCCAATAAACTCATCAATGTACAAATCATGAGCAGCTTTACCTCCTATCACGCTCGGCATTTTTTTACTTTTGGGCACCGTATGTTTGTTTGGATATTCCCTACTGTGGGTTTTCCCGCCTCGTTTGTAAATGAGTGGGTCTGAGGGGTCCAGTCCGACAATTCGTCGATTTTCCATATAGACAAAAGGAGGATGTGAATTAACAACAGGTAAACCGAAAAAATAATCGAAACCGACTTCAAGGGGACCGGGTTTAAGATCCTTATTCCAGTCGGGTTTTGGTTTATCCCCAAACCCGAGATGCCATTTGCCCACACATGCCGTCCGATAGCCTTTCAGTTTTAAAAGGCTGGCAATCGTGGTCTTCTTTGGGTCGATTAGCAGCTTGTCTTCGCAAAAAACCGGGCTGTAATTATTTATTCGGAAAGGATACTCACCCGTGAGCAAAGCATAACGTGAAGGCGTACACACTGCCGATGTCGAATGTCCGTCGGTGAACAAGCGTCCCTCTTTAGCGAGACGATCAATATTCGGGGTACTAACTTTTGAGGCACCATAACAGCTCAAATCTCCATAACCGAGATCGTCAGCATAAATCAGGACAATGTTCGGAAGATTGGATTTTGGCGTTTTCGGTTTCATTTGGTCGAGTACTGAAACGGGTGGCGTTTGGCCATGGATGTTAATGACCGAACATACAATAAGTAAGACAGCAAAGAGGTTTACTTTTTGAGAGATGAACAACATGACTTTTTACTTCGATAAAACTCTTTTGATTGGAGCAGGGTATGGTGCGGGCTTCGGATCCAGATAAGGTATCAGATATCGTGGGTCCGGCTTGGTACCTGCGGGTGCACGCTCAAGAGGCCAGGCAAACACCTCACTGGCATCCCGGTCTGATTTATTGAGTCGTGGCAAAGTCACAGACCATTGATCGAGTTTCTTTCGCAATCGTTCAGCGACCTTTGCGTCCGATTCAATACGATTGTTTATCTCATATGGGTCGTTGGCTAAATTAAACAACATCTCCTGCCGAGTGGACCGCCATAGTTTCCAATCACCAATACGGACTACCTGAGTGTGCCAGAACTCCCAGAACATCGGTTTCGGCCTTTTAATTCTGGAGACCTCGCCGGTCAACCGAGGAAGCAAATCCACGCCATCAAACTCTTGAGGAATCAAACCGCCTCCGGCCTTGAGGGTTGTTGCTGTGAGATCAAGCGTGGTCACCATCTCTTGAATTACCGTGCCGGGAATAATTTTCTCTTTCCAGTAAGCAAACATGGGTACCCGTATCCCCCCCTCGAACAGGCTGCCTTTCTCACCACGCATGGGCACATTGTTCGATCCATTCCAGACTCCGCCTTTTGTTCCCGGTGCCCCTGCAGGAAGACCCGGTTCTTCTCTACCCATTTTACTTGGGGCCCCATTATCGCTGGCGAAGAGAACCATTGTGTTCTCTTCAAGGCCGTGCTCACGAAGTTTGGTCATCACTCCACCCACTGCGTCGTCAATGGATTTGATCAGTGCCAGACCCATCCTTCTGCGATCATCTCTCCAATTATCATAATGCGGATAATCGAGCTTGGGAAATTTCTTGTAATAAGGATCTGACTTCTTGATCAGAGGGATGTGCGGAGCATAGAGAGGCAGGTAGAGAAAGAACGGTTTATCTCCAGTCTGGCTGAAGTCGATAAAAGATTCACCGTACTTACCCTGAAGGATCACACGATTGGCGATGCCCTTGGGCAAGCCATTTCTCTTCTGATGCTCCGCAGACTTGCCATCGAGCGAAAGATTGGTTGATCCGCTTTCCATGGAACCGACCCAGTAGTAGTCAAAGCCACGAGCCCGCGGATCGTGCTTTGGGTTTGAACTGTTTGACGGTCCCAAGTGCCACTTACCGGAGAAGCCGGTGAGATAGCCCAGTTTTTTCATCCGGTCCGCAATCGTAAGTACTGGTTTGCCCTGCATATCCGTACCTTTTGGATAAATTCGGGGCATACGACCACTACCCTCACCCGCATCGCTTTGGTTGTGTGGAAAAGCAAACTCATTCTGTACCCGTCCAATCATCAACCCGGCACGTGAAGGCACACACTGCGGGGCCGAACTGTAGCCTGCGGTCATTAAAGCTCCTCCGCGGGCAAGCTGATCCATAATCGGTGTATCAACATGTTTGTCGATACCAAGTGCACCCAGGTCAGTGTATCCATAATCATCCGTGTAGATCAGAATAACATTTGGTTTCTTCTCTTCAGCAGAAGCCAGAAAGCCGAATACCAGAAAGAGTGAAAATCCTAGGAGTTTATATTTTTTCATTTTAAAAGAGCTGACCTCCCGTTCGAAGCCTTATGAAGATCTAACCGAGATTAAGAAAAGGGGGTCTAGTCTGTACAGTCCCAAAGTCTTATAGAATCAAAAAGGATCTCGCATTCGGGACCACCCTTGAAGGTGAATCTAGGCCCGAGTTTATCCTTGGGATTTATAATCGTCACCTTTTCGTGCTCATAGGTATTTCCATGACCATTAACCAATACGCGAATCTTCCCCAATTCGTATTCGATCACCAAATCGATCCATTTATTTAATGCCATGTCAGATTCAGGCTCAAAGAAGGAGGGTCCGTCGGGAAGTTTCACGCGGTGCCCACCGTCTTTTACAATCCCAAGATTAATCATATGATGACCGATCTGAAAGGACGGACGTCCTGTCGTAAGCTCAGACTTGGCAAACTGATAGCGTAAATGCATTACGAACTTTTCAGGAATTCGGTTAATGTGCACAACGGGTTCCAAACCCAGGTGGTGATCCCGTTTAAGGGCCTTCATTGCCTCCTCCTTGGATTTAAAAAGAGGACCGACCGTCAATATCCCATCCTTGATCTTCTTCCCCTTGGGTTGCCCCCAAAACTCTTTGTTTATAGGACCATTAAAATCATCGGAATAAATCAGTTTCCCCGATTTAAAAAGTTCGGATTTGAAACTGGATGCACCCCTGTCGTCAATTAGGGATAATTCTGAACGCCTTTGTTTTTCGATTTCAAAATTATTTCTTGGATCCGAAGGACTTTCAGTGGCAAAAACAGGACACAGTGTGAAAAGAAGACAATAGATTGGAGGAAGTAATTTCATAATAATTTATATGTTCTGAGCTTTCATTTTCTTACTCTTCAATCATTTCCTCCAGTCAAATCCTTACCATTACACGTTTCAAACGCATCTGTATCCACGCATACGCATACTTATTTTTTGTAGGCAATCAGAAATGGACAAATCCACTCATTCTTTTTTAAAATCGAAATACTTATGGTTTCTTTACCTTGATACCTTTTGATTGAATTTGAGGACTCCAGTCGGGAATCCCTTTTTCAGCGAGTTGTTTATCATAAAGTAATTGGAGATGGTGTTTACCCGAAGCAATCCGGGGCAAGCCTTCATTGACGAGATAGCTCTCTGTCGAGTCCCACCATTGATCAAATTCCTTTTTCATTCTTTCCGCCACTTCAGGATGAACTTTGATTAAGTTTTTGGTTTCGCCTGGGTCTTTTGAAATATCACTCAACCACGGACCTGCACTGTCCATTTCGAAAACAAGACGCCAACGGGAATTACGCACGGATGCACCGTAATACTTTGCTTCTGCCCGGGTGGGCTTTCCTCTTCCACCACCTCCCCAACGTCCTCGATGAGAAAAAAGCGTTCGATCTTTCCATTTTGATTTGGAGTTCTGCAATAACGGTACAAGTGACCGGCCTTTTGGAGTTAGGTTACTCTTGGGAACCTCGACACCGGCAAGTTGGCAAAAAGTTCGGTATAAATCGATATGTGAAGTTAATGCGGATATATCCACACCCTCTCCCAGCATTCCTTTCCAATACCAGAATGAAGGAACACGCGTTCCTCCTTCCCAGTTGGTATCTTTGGTGCCTCTCATTCCGGCATTCCATGCGATCAACCGTCCTTTCTCTTTATGACCGATGCCTTTCATGGCCATGCCATTATCCGTCATAAAAATAATCAGGGTATCTTCCAGAGCATTCCACTGCTTCAGTTTATCCATGAGAATGCCCATATTATGATCAATATTTTCAATCATACCATAGCGGGCAGCCGTAGAATTATCGTAGCCCTCATCAAGAAAACGCTTTTTATATTTCTCTGGGGCAATCAGTGGGCCATGCGGTGCATTAAGGGAGAGATAAGCGAAAAAAGAGTGCTGATCGTCATACTGATTTTTCATCCAGCTAATCGCTGCCTGAAAGAACAAATCTGTACAGAATCCCTTGGTCTTCACGATGGTCTTGTTGTGCAAAAGTACATTGTCGAAATATTTATTGTTGGCATTTTCCTTAAAGTCTCCAAATCCAGATTGCCCAATACCCCCTGCACCATGCATGAGTACCTCATGAAAGCCGCGGTTTTGAGGTAAATATTCATCCCCATCACCTAGGTGCCACTTCCCAAACAATCCAGTTTGATACCCACCTTTTTGTAATGCCTCTGGAAAAGTTATCACTTCCGGAGCAAGACGATCTCGCTGCATGAGGGTATGACTCACGCCAACCTCAAAAGGTAAGCGACCACTCATGATTGCAGCCCGCGTGGGTGAACATGTGGGACTGACCTGAAAATCGGTAAATCTTGTAGAGGCCTTGTAAAGATTATCAATATTTGGAGTACGCAAAATCGTATTACCCATACAGGAAAGGTCTCCCATTCCCTGATCGTCCGTAAGAACAAAGATAATGTTCGGACGACTACCATCCAGTGGCTTTAAAGATTTACCTTGTGCTAGGCTAAAAGCTGACGAAATCAGCATTAAAAGAAGCAGTTCACTTCGATATTTCATTTATTTAAAGGAGGGAGTAATAAAGGGTTATGATTTGAAAGGATGGCTATCGATATTAAGTTAAAGTCCTTTACTGTCTTGGTAAAGATTATCCTCTATTCTAGGAAGGTAAATGCTGCAGAAGCTTGGCGATTTGACTAGTTATTTTTACCGTAAAAACCTAAGCTTAGACAATCCAATTAAAACTACGCACAACTAGAGCTACAATCCAAAAGATTTCATTATGATAACTTACGACTACCACTGCGATGAAAACGGTGAAACAATTACTGTGAGTCACAGTATCCAGGAAACTCTGACCAACTGGGGGCAACTATGCTCGCTGGCCAACCATCACATGGGACAAACTCCACCACATACTCCCATTCGCCGGCTGATTTCCTGTCAGGAAACAGAAGCGGATGAATCCACTCTTTCGATGTTTTCAAAATCGAAATCCAGTGGCGGTGGATGCAGTTGCTGCTAAATCTTAAATTTAGCAATTTTTCAGATCGTCAATCTTTACCCTTGGTTGGCTATTAATTGCCTCCCCTACTTAATCAACTGAGCAATCGAAGGAACTCCTTTTTCAGGAACATCCACTCCACAGGTCCATACGATCGCGTTGAGTATTACGGTACGCCAATTGTCTCTCGCCCAGGTGTTGTGATAGTGCCCACCGGTTGTACCAAAACCACGGCCTTTACCATTGGGACGCTCATAGGCCCAACCAATATGCTGAATTTCTCCAGCGGCCATGGATTTACGGACATGAGGATTGTTTGAATGAGGACCATCCTTACGGTTCATGGTTTCCTTGGGAGGGTGAGCTGAAAGAATTGGAGTAACTCCCTTCATTTCGGGCTGAAAGCGCATGTGAAAATACCACTCGTCCTTTTGGGTAAATGGTTTAACTCCACGGGTAATCGGATGCTTGGGAAGGGACTTAAAGTCAGCAGTCCAGTGAGGATTGACTGACCAATGAGTCTCAAAATAGCCACCCATGGCTTCACGCATGAGAACTCCTGCCCGTCCAATTGGTACCTCCACGGCATAGTGCATAAAAACAAAACCGACTCCGGAATCGATTAGTTTCTCGAACTGATCCAGATGCTTCATCACCAGATGCCCTTTACCACCGTTACAAAAGATCACCACGGAATCAGCTCCAGCGAAAGCCTTGGCATCGGTGGGCCACCCTTTGTACTGGGCTGTATCAAAACCTAACCCACTCTCTTCGAGTGCGTTGGCAAGAATGGCATTACCGCTCTCATGAGCGTGAACCGCCGTGTTTTTACCCTTATCAGCAAGAAAAACGACTTTCTTGTTTTTAGCAAAAGACAGGGAAGAAAAAGCCAGAACTGACAGCGTGAAAGCGAGGAGAATGCGTGGTAGTGATTTCATTAGGTTAATTTTGATAATAATATTGGAAACGAATACTAAAATTTCGGGTTTCTGATAAGCATAATTTGGATACACATCCATCTTATTAAATCATAGAGATATTAATAGATTGTTTATTTCTTTTTCGGTGGACGAATAATTTCCGGAATTGGATGCTTGGTAAGATAGGGTTCCTGATGTGGGAGAAGATCATCCCCCTGTGCTGTGGTCCATTTTTTTAATTCAGATCTGAGCTCAGATAGCTTGCTCTGAAATTTTTTCTTTTTGGCTAAATTATTGAGTTCACTGGGATCTTTCTGCAAATCAAAGAGTTCAAACTCTGGCCGTGTGTGATACCTCTTCACGATTTCAGCCGCTTTGGGATCGGTCCTGGCGGCATCGTACCAGGAATACCAGTAAGCTCCACGCCCGTCCGAGCGTAAGCGGTCAGAATGATTGGTATGATAGGCATCCGGCCGAAGATTGTGGATGTATTTGTGATGCCCCTTCCTAACACTCCGAATAGGAAAAATGTTCATTTCCTTATCTCCTGTATTGGTCGTAAAAATCATTTTTCGATGGGTCTTGCTCTTGCCCAAAAGAACGGGAGCGAAAGATTTCCCATCGATACCCTGGTGTACATTCCCTCCAGCAAGATCAATAAGAGTGGGTAGAATATCCACCCAACTGACCATGGCACCGGTTCGTACATTGGCTTTAATCTTATCGGGCCAGCGAACCTGCAAAGGCACCCGAGTTCCATAATCATAAAGATTCCACTTGCCAAATGGCCATTGCCCACCGTGATCGCTGGTAAAAAGAAAGATGAAATCGTTACCGAATTTCTTCTCCGCAAATTTTAACACCCGGCCCATTTCCTGATCCATTCCTTCAATATCTGTTAGATATCGGGCCCAGTGTTCGCGGGTCTCTTTGGTATCGATAAAAAAGGATGGCAGGGTCACCTTTTTCGGATCGAAATTCATTTCCTTGGTCCATTCCACATGAGGCCTTCTATCCCCAACCAGTAAACAAATGGGTCCATCAATTTTATTGTTCTTAAAATACTTCTCCACCTCCACGCACATATCAGTCCTTTTGGGTTCGTTAAAATCAAGACCTTCAAACTTCTTATTGCCATGTGCAATCTTACCAAAGGAAGCAATGTGGTAGCCCATCTTTTTTAAAATGGGAGGAAGGAATTTGGTCCCCGTTTTTACCTTACTGTGATTGGGGTGAGCCCCATGCCGTGCGGGCATTAATCCGGTTAGTAAGGAGAATCTGCTTGGACAGCAACTGGGTGAAGCCACATAGGCATCATCAAAAGTCATTCCCTCTGCGGCCAGTCTTTCCATGGTGGGAGTGCGGGCATCCTTCGATCCATGAATGGAAGTGTCCCACCTGCCGAGATCATCGGAGATAAAGACCACGATATTCGGCTTCTTGTTCCCAGTGAGAAATGAAGACACCGAAAATAAGGAAACTATTAATAGTAGGGTATATTTTGTAATGCTCATAGAAGGAGTTTTGTCTGTGAGGTTTAAGCGGGAGGAGTAAGCTCACTCCGTTTCAGCGATAGTTCGTAGAGGACCTTACCGCTTTCATGAATAAGACGATAATTAACTTCCGGATCAGGAAGTGATGCATCAACATTCAGCTCGCCGAAAGCATAGGTTGAATCGAATGCATACAGAGCATCCGGGTGTTTCATTGCTCCGCTTGCTGGCCCGCTTCGTCCGCCGAGAGTAGCTGCTTCAAATTCATAAAAGGTATGACCGGAAGGACGGGAAATACGAAATCCGCAGGCTCCGTGGCGGTCACCTGACAACAGAAGCACCCCGGGTATACGGTTCTTTTCGATAAACTGAAAGAGTTCTTCCCTCCCCTCAGGGTCAAATTTTCCCCATGAATCTTTTCCTTTGCTTATATGATCGGTCCACATGGTCCCGCAGGTAATAATGATGAATTCTCCCTTACAATCAAGTAACTGTTCCTTGAGCCATTCCGTTTGTCCATTGCCCAGAAAACCCCGCTTTTCACCGGTTCGAAAATAACGGTTATCCAACATGATCACATCGCAAGGACCGAGACGGGTTCTGAAGAAGATACCACCCCGGTCATCATTGAAACCAACACTTGGGTTGTTCCATGCCTGTGAGAAAACTTTCCGGACCGCCAGGCGGTCTTTATTCGTACAGTTTTTCGGAATCCCCGATCGGTCATTATCAAAGTAATCATGATCATCCCAGGATGTGAAAGTCGGAATTGAGCCGGACAAATTCTGCCACGCGGGAAAAAGATCACGAATTTGATAGTCTGAACGATGCTTCCCCACATGTTCATTCTTATCCTGTGAACCGAGATCACCATACATCAATAAAGCGGATGGCTTATGCTTAAGAATACGGTCCGCCTGCTTCTGGTTTCCCAATCCCCAACGGTGTGGACAGGTCCCGAACGCAATGCGGATTTTTTGATCAACCGGCAAAGTGGTAATGGAAGTTTTTACGGGAATTGAAATTGGCTCACCATCAATCAAAACCTCATAGGAATAGGATTTGCCCGGCTTGAGACCATCCACTTGCACGGATGCCACCAGATCGGATTCCTCACTGCTTTCCACCGGACCAAAAATTTTGGATGATCCTTTCATTTTGATCTTAACTTTCACCGAGGAAGGACGAACCGTGCGTACCCAGACCTTGGCTCCGTTTTGAGTCACACATCCAAGCATGGGTCCTCCGAGGTGGCGGATATTATGTCTTTTGCAAAACTCCTGTACATCTCGATCACGGGCTACATCTGCATAAGTGCATTTTTTTGATTGAGACAGTGCTGTATCGATCAGAGTGAAAAGTTTCTGAACGACTTTGGGCTGCTTTCCCCAAAGATTCAATAATTCCAAGCCATCAATCTTACTTAGTAGATTACCCGGACTGTATCCGTTAAGTGCTGATGAATTGTCCGCCCTGAGAGAAAAATTGGTTAAAGCCAAAGAACCGGAAGATGCCAGAAATGACCTCCGAGATATATCCTTCATTCTGTAAAGATTTTGAGGGACCCGGCTATTTCAGGGTAGCTGGACCTTTAAGGTATCCAAGGGAAACCAAAAACTTGTCCACCTCGAGCATAGTCTCTGTGTACATTGCATTGAAGAAACCATGCTTTGCATCTTTGTACCAGTGGAGATCGCAACGGCCACCCACCTTCTCGATCTTCTTCTTGAATAATTCTCCGGTCGCAACTGGAATGAGAGTGTCCTTCGTTCCGCAAATAAAAATGGTGGGGGGGATTCCTTTTTTAATATTATGCATGGGGGAAAAGTCTTTCCAGTACTCCTTCACTCGGGAGTGTCCATATCCCTTTTCACTGTTATCGATTACCGGATTGAAGAGCAGAAGGGCCTGGGGTTTAGGGCTGATAGATAAGTCGTCACTTGATTCATCAAATGCTTTGATCGTCGCCGTTGTGGCAGCCACATGTCCACCGGCTGACCCTCCGCCCGCAATGATCTTTTCTGGATCCACTCCTAATTTCACCGCATTTCCACGTATCCAGCGAACCGCCGATTTGCCGTCACTGACGCAGGCTTTTGGCTCAGTCTTATGTTTACTTTTCGTCCGATAGTCCGCAGCAAAAGCAACCATACCACGGGATGCCAGATAATCCGCATGCCTGGAAAACTGGGTGTATGTTCCACCATTCCATCCACCCCCGAAGAAAAAGACCACCGCCGGCCGCTTATCGGTCTTTTTCCAATTATCCGGAAAATAGGTATGAAGAAAAAGTTTTCCCTGCGGAGTATTTTTGTACTCAAGAACTTCATCGGGGCTTACCTTATCCCGGGCAAATAAACTCAGTGAGAAAAGGGTCGTTAAAAAAAGAATGGATGAGTATCTAAAAATCATCTTCCAAAGATGATTCGATTCAGTAAAACTGACAAGAGCACAATCCTCTGATACCAAATATAATCCATTATGACCCTTCGTTTTCTTACCCTTGTTACAGTCTTTCTCTCCACCCTTACCCTCACAGCTGATGACCGTCCGAATGTGCTCTTCATTGCAGTCGATGACCTGAACCATTGGGTCAGCCACCTGGGTCGCAACTCACAGGCCAAGACCCCGAACATCGATCGTCTTGCCGCCATGGGCACCACCTTTACCAATGCACACACAGCCGTCCCTGCCTGTGAGCCTTCCCGTTGTGCCCTCATGAGTGGCAGACGGCCATGGGTAAGTGGCTGCTACATGAACGGACACGAGTGGCGAAAATACCAAAAGCCCGGCGAAGGGTTGTCTGCCCAGTTCTTAAAGGCCGGATATTATGTTTCCGGAGCCGGTAAGATTTACCACCAAATGGATGTTTTGAACGAGGAGTGGAATGATTACATGGACAAAGGAAACTTATCCGGTAACGGTCCGGGAGTCGACAAGTACGACGGTTACCATATAGAAAAAACCTTTCCTGATTTAAAAGATGAAGACATTGTCGATTGGCACTCGGTTGATTACTGCGTGGAACGACTTTCAAAAAAGCGTAAGAAACCCTATTTCATCGCCTGTGGACTCTATAAACCCCATCTGGCATTTGTGGCTCCACGCAAATATTATGATGACTTCCCTCTCGATCAAATTAAGCTTCCGCCTCACATTGAAAATGATCTCGATGACATTCCCCCGGCGGGAATTAAAATGGCCAAACCTCAGGGAGATCATGCAAGGTTCTTAAAAAGCGGGCGCTGGAAAGCCGCAATTCAGTCATACCTCGCAACCTGTGCCTACACCGATATGAATGTGGGCAGACTTCTCGATGCCTTTGAGAAAAGTCCTGACCGCAAAAATACCATCATCGTATTCTGGAGCGACCATGGATGGTCACTTGGTGAAAAACAGCATTGGAGGAAATTTGCTCTCTGGGAAGAGACCACCCGCATTCCGATGATATGGGTGGCTCCGGGGGTTACCAAGCCCGGGACGAAATGCAGTCAACCGGTCGACACCATGAGCATATACCCCACCCTATGCTCACTGACTGGCATTGAAAAGCCGGGCCATGTGAGCGGTCATAACATCTCCGCTCTCCTGCGAAACCCCAAAACAAAATGGAAACATCCCGCCATCACCACTCATGGACGCGGAAACCATTCGGTGCGTACCGCAACCGAAAGATACATTCGATATGCTGACGGATCCGAGGAATACTATGACCATGCAAAGGATCCCTATGAATGGAAGAATCTGGCCGCAACTTCAGACCTGAGTCGGTTCAAAAAATGGTTACCTAAAAAGGAAGTGCCTAGCCAAGTACTGAAGAAGAATTCCAAGAAGTCGAAAAAGTAAGACTAATCGAAAAGAACCACGATCCCCTCGTAATTCTTATTTTTCTTTTTCCTAACTTTAATGACGGCATCGGCTCCGAACTTACAAAGCAAACTTCTCATTAGACTGAAGGCTTCCTCCTTATTTTTGGGACGACCTTCTGTGTAAATCGTGGCTATCTCCCTGTAATTTCTATAAAGATCTCCCTCCGTAACAATCACACTTTCTGGGTCCTTACTCTCATAGATTTCAGCCTTCCAGTAAGGATCATCCCATGAATAAGGCCTGACCCTGGTAGTGGGAACACCAGCACAACCCAAGAACAGCAGGCATAGGAACGGGAGCAGCAAATATATGACTACCCACAACCTCCAACCTATTGAATTCAATTTAGGAATCTCGATTCGGCACGTAATCAATCCCATCGAGCTTCTCCTGCAGGATTTGAATAGCTTGATTCTGTTGTATGATTTTTGCCCGCATTTGACCAAGGGAACCGCAGACGAGTGCGAGCACGCTGCCCATTACTATGTAAGGACCTGGATCCGAACCAACGGCCATATGAAAAAATGCTAAAATAACCGGAATCCAACAGGGTAAAAAAATAATGATACCCTGTTTCTTGGAGGCGAATTTCTGGTTATCCTCTTCCTGGGCTTTCTTTTCTAAGCGAGACATGTAACTGTTCATACAAACAATTCATGTCACAGACTCAGGATTTATTACACCCTTTTCTTAGCTCAGGCCAGTAAGCGTACCCGTACTGCTTGCAAACTTAGACCTATCAAGACCCATATTTTGTAACATGCTGACATACAGATTGGCCAGTGGGGCATTATTATCTGAATTGAAGGCAAGGTGCTGCCCGTGCTTAAAACCTCCTCCAGCTAAAATAACGGGAAGGTTTTTATTGTTGTGAATATTTGCGTCCCCCATGTGGCAACCATAGAGCACCATGGTGTTATCCAACAGAGTACCGTTGGTCTCCTCCACATCATTGAGACCTTGCAACAATTCGTTGAGCAATTCCATTTGGCCGAGCTCAATTTCGGCAAGCTGTTTCAGTTTCGCTTCATCTTTACCGTGGTGAGAAATATTGTGATATCCGCCAATGGTTCGCCCATCTCCAAAGTTGACACCTGGCGTACGGACACTACCCAAAAATAGGGTTATCACCCGGGTGGAGTCAGTCTGTAGAGCAAGTAGAGACATGTCGTTCATCATACGGATCATCTCAAAAAACTGTTTTCTATCAGAGGGATAGTCAGGCATCTCCACATCAACCTCAGGCTTTGGTAGTGCTTCCCACGCCTGTGCTTCACTTAATCGTAGTTCCAAGCTGCGAACCGCTGTTTCATATTGATCAATTCGCTCCCGATCGGTGACCGTAATCCGTTTATTGAGGTCCTTGCTTTGGCCCATCACCACATCAAGAATACTTCCCCTACGCTTCAGACGTTCCACTTGTGCTCGCATAGCCTTCTCATCACCCTGCAAAAACATTTTTTTGTAAAGTTCAGAGGCACTCTTAATGGTAGGAATCTCTACTCCTGCCTGAGTGTAAGACAGACTTCTTGTGTCATTAATAGAGAGAGAAAATGAGCGAAATCTGGTTTCGTGCCCGATCTCGTTGGCAATTAATTGGTCGAGTGAAATGGTATTTCGAAAACTGGCTCGGCCAGGGTGAGGAGCTGCGGTGAGGAATGACTTGTCCGCCCGATGTCCACCATCAACCCCCGGATGGGACAAGCCACTGAACACCGTAAACTTGTCCCGATGATCTGCGATCTTTTCCAAGTAACTGGAAAGTTCATAGTTGCGACCTTCCCCTTTTGGAAAAAACAATTTGGGAATGAAGCCCAAATCCTGATTGATGGCAATCATGCGATGTGGCGATGGTTGGCCTGGAGAAGCTCCAAATGATTCAAGCATGGGGAGACCCAGGCTTATGCCGGCGGCACGAAGGAAATTTCTACGATTTGTTTTCATCATCATTTTCTTAAAAAAAGCGGGCTCTTTACGATAGAATATATAATACTGCGAACTCCATAATCAGATGACTTCGTCTGATTCAAAATAGCCGTCACCTCATTACGATCCGAAAATGCAACAGGAGCACCCGTAGCATAAACAATCAATTGATGGACAAGATTCCGGGCGATGACTTCCTTGTCCTGAAGTAACAGTTTTTTGAATTCATTGATTCCGTCAAATGCTTCTCCTTTATACATTCGGCCTGATGAATCGACCTCTGAACCGATGTAATGGACAAACTCATTACCGCTCCGGCCAAGGCCTGCGATGCGTTTTGATCCTTCGCCAAGTGATCGGTAATTGTCACGCCAACGCCCCATCACATCAAAGCTTTCGAGAGCAAAACCAGGCGGATCGATCTTTGCGTGGCAACTCGCACAACTCGGATCCTCACGATGTTTGGCGAGTAACTCCCGAATGGTTTTCGCACCCCGGATGTCCGGCTCCACAGCTGGCACAGAAGGTGGGGGTGGGGACGGATGGTAACCAAGCAAACGCTCCAGCACATAGACACCTCTCAAGACGGGAGAAGTAACGGTGCCATTAGCAGTGACTTTGAGCACGGATGCCTGCGTCAGAATTCCTCCATAAGGACTTTGCGGAGGAAGCTTGGTGCGTTTAAATTCAGGGCCCTGTAGTCCGTCCACTCCATAATGCCGGGCGAGGCGTTCATCCAGGAATGTGTAGTCCGAATCGATCAACCCTGAAGCGGGTCGATTGTTGACGATCAAATCGGCGAAAAAGAGCTGACTTTCCTTTACCATGGAATCCACCAGCCACCAATCGCCAGCGTACTCCGGGTAGAGTTCACGGTCGGGGTCCGTATCGTTGATCTCATCCAGCTTGAGCCAGGAGTTGAGAAATTCCTGCACGAAACGATTGAACTCAGGCTTATCGATCAATCGGTCAACCTGCTTCTTCAAGTTTCCGGCGTCCCGCAACTTTCCGGTGCGGGCCAGTTTGCTAAGCGTTTCATCGGGCATCGATTCTCCGAGAAAGAAGGAGAGACGCTCCGCCAAGGCAAAGTCATCGAGTTTGCCAGGTTGGCTGCATTGGAAAAGAAACTCTGGAGAAGCTAGAACTGCCGAGAATGTAGCAATCATCGCCTCAGTGAAAGAGGTATCTTTAAGAAGAACTTGGGCATATTGATAAAACCGATCGAATTCCTTCTCTGTGACGGGACGTCGATAAGATCGTTCCAAGAAACCGGTGAGCACCTTAGCCGCATCCTCAGACGGGTTCTCAGATAGGGCCACGATGTGATTAGCACTCTTCTCGAAAGGCAGATCTCCGAACAACGCCCTGTAGGACGCAGGCGGCCATTTTTCGATAAGCGGGCCTTCCACTTCCATCCAATGAAAGGCGACACCGGGAAACCCGTCGTCCGTTTTTTGAATGGTGTGCGGCATTGCCGGAACCATGGGTGAAGGCAGACGCATACAATCGAGTTTTACCATGCCGCCCTTTTCCATGAAGGCTTCCATCTCAAATACTTCAGGTTCGCCCGGTGGTGCTTCGAATGTACCAATGGGCAATATGCTCTGTGTATTGGGTTCATACAGGGTCGAAGAGTAGACCTTGACCGGTTCACTACGTTTGCCGGGAAAAATGCGGTCGTTGACTGGGGTTGGATAGCGCCGCGAGGCATCGAGGACGAGACCGGGGTAGAAGCGTGGTTTCTTGTCCCCCTCCCAGTCAACGTAGTCCGTCTGCCGAATCACAGATTTTGCTTTGATACGGATACGGTAGTTCCCGCGAACGGGTGCTTTATAGTTATCAAACCCGTAATAAAAAGGTGTGTACGCACCCCGGAAAATCGCAGTGGAGCTTTCTTCAAGGTAAGTCGATAGATCTCTTTTGTTTTCAAGATCATCCAAATGCACGAACTGTACGGCATCAGCAATTAGGTAGCCTTCCGTACCCTTGTCAGAAAGAGAAATCTCTGCACGTACGGGAGCCGATTTCTCTTCGCCGAAGCTAAATTGACCGAGCGGAAACCACAGATTATCTATGGTCGGTTTGACGGATTGATCAATGAAGAGCTCGGTCTTACCCTTTGCATGATGCACCGTGTAGGGGGTTTCTCTGGAAAGACCCTCACCCCCACCAAAGCTTACCCGCACTTCGTATGTACCGGGTTTGGGCAACACGGCCTTCCAAGTTATTTCGTGGGGGCCCTTGTTCTTTGCAGTGGCCAGATAATGCCTCCCTTGATGGTTGGAGCGCACATTGGATTTTCTCCACGGACCAACGCGCTTTGCATCGGTGTCATCGACCACAACGCTGTTAATTTTACGGTCCAGACCCAGTTTGCGAAAGGAATACTCGTCATTGATTTCCAGCCCATCAAGGGCTAGCGAAAACCGGGTCCACGCCGGATTGCCTCCTGGAGCCCACATTCTTTTCTGCTCCCGGGCATATACACGTTCGGTAGTCGAGCTAGGCTTCTTTTCAGGAAAATCAAGGGCTCGCCTTAGAGCAAATTCCGCCACATCGAGGTAGGCATCAACCTGTACATGCGATACATCCAGGGCAGTGCCCACTTTGGCAAAGCCATGAACTTCTCCGTCCAATGGCAACTGTCCAGCAATTTTAAGGTAAGGATCGTGCAAAAGATCACGGAGAACATTTTCGTATTCAAAACGGTTTACCCGTCTAGAAACCGAACGTCCGTTTTGGGCATATGAACTTTCCCTCGCTTCAAGAATCATTTCCCCCAACGCTTGGGTCAACTCTTCCCTTTCAGAATCCTGCACCTTACTCTTTTTAGGAGGTGGCATCTCCTTTGACTTTATCCGGTCGTGAATCTTTACCCAGATGCTTTCGTTGTAGGAATCTTCCGGCTGCCAAGTGAGGGAGAGAAAGTCTAATCCTCCCTCGGTAATTTCATCATCGTGACAATCCATGCAATGATTCTCAAAGAAAATATTCATTGAATCAGGCAACTCAGTAGCCTCCACACAAAGGCTATACAGACTGAAGGAGATTGCAGTCGAAAGAAATGTAGATAAGAGGCGCATCGCTTACTTGATCATTTTTATTACTTTTTCATCACAAGCTCAAGCACGGGACCCGCCGCTTCGCGATGTTGGCTTGAGGCAAACCCATGAACCAAAGTCGAACCAGGTGTCTCACAATCGATTAAAAAACTAACCTCGCCACTCTGATCTGCCTTGAGGAAAGCGAGCAATTCAGGTGTTTCCAGAGTCACCACTGACCTCTGTTCAGCACGCTGCAAAGGAAAGCTCGCCAGTCGCTTGGATTCCTCCACTTTCGGTGCATTTTCCCACCGCAAGCCAGTGTTCGACCATTGTTCGCATTCATCGTCCGGCAAGCCAAAGAGAGCAAATTCGCTAATTTTAGGCATATCGGTAACCATACCCAAACCAGTCGGTACAGCATTAAGCACCAAACGGGCAACGGTTACACTGCCGAGATCAATGTCCGATGTATCGAAGGAAAATAATGCTCTTCGGTTAACGGTGCCTGTTGTTGCATTTTTAACCATTAGAAATTCAGGATTAAGTCGTTCCTTGCGTTGATTATTGTATACAATGGAAGTCTCTTTTCCATTTGTTCCCCTAGTAAATAGCGGTTCTCTGACAAACACTCCACCTTCTGCTGCCTGATCCTCATCCGGATAAAATTGTTTATCATCTATACGGACTTTTTCATCGGTATACAAATGCTTCACCTGCCCATTGGAATGGTGAATGGCGACTTCCCCCTCCCCTACGGAAAGCCGTGCATCTTGTTCGTCCTGACTGAAGGACAAGGAGAAGCGAGTGCCATGATCAACAATATTGCCGTAACTGGTTTCCACCTGAAATCCAACCGCACTCTCTGGGACATTAAATGAAGCATCACCATAATGGAAGACCACCTGCATTTCGGAGAGTACTTCAATGTGTGCCGGTCCCTCCAACACCATTTCCGCACCCGAATGAAAACCCAAGGTCGCCACCCCTTTCTGGAGCATAAATGTACCCGGGCCAAATTCCCCACCCTCGATCGTCGGTTGATCACTCTGCCAACCTGCAAGTTCACTGGAGAGAATCGTTCCGACGCTTTTTCCAGAGTAATGATTAAAGCCAATAATCGAAATTAAGGCTATGACTGCCGCTGCTGCCGCGTAGAAGGGTAGAATTTTAGATGATGTTCTTTCAGGTTTTGCTTCAGACTTGGAGGTAAGATCATCCTCACGCAGGGCAATACTGTTTAAATTTGTTTCGAGGATTGCTTCCTGTAAATAAAGCTCTCGTAAGTCTGAATCGGCGAGCATCCGCTTTTCAAGCTCCGCGACTTCCGCCTCGCTTGCCCGGCCCTGAAAATAGTAGTTTAGTAATTCTTGGTTGGTCTTTTTCATGATTGAGCGAGCCTTTCGCTTATGCATAGACGCAAGCGATTACGCAAACGTCCAAGTTTTTTATAAAGGGCATTTTCAGTCATGCTGCCCAGTTTGGCCAATTCTTTGATTCGTCCGTGATAGAGGTAAGGTGCCAGCACCAACTCTCGCTCTGGATCGGAAAGTATTCCCAGACAGGACTCCAGTGCTTTGAAACGTTGGGTATATTCGGCTTCACTCGTCTTCTCGCCCTCATCCGCCAGGATCGCAATTAACTCGCTACTGAATACCGCACCCTTTTTCTTTTTTTGCTCGAGGTATTTATAACAACGGAAACGAACTATGACCTTCCCCCAGGGTAAAAAACCATCTTCATCCTCCAACTGACCTACCTTCTGCCACATGATGACACTTGCATCCTGCAGGACATCATCGACCGCATCCCAGTCCGGTAAAAGACTCCGGGCAAAAGCCCGTAAAGCATTCTCATGCTTTAAAAACATTCGCATGAAATCTACTTCAGTCGGCTTTGTTTTGTTTTCTTTCTCTTTTGGCATCCAAATACTTATCCAGAATTTTGGGAAACCTGCCGTAGTAATGTCAACTTTTCATAAATATTTCCACGAAGGCAAGTAGGACTTTAACATGGTATAGGTATATATTTAGTGAGGCTACCTTACGGATTGAGATAAGATGAAATCAGGCGGATATAAGATTATACTCCTCCTGAAAGAGAGTAAGGAACCGTTACTTCAATTCTTTGATCCGAATGTTATCGAACAAAACCTTACCTTGCTTACCGGAATGGATTTGCAGGGCAAAGAAGCCCTTTAGGTATTCATCATTTTTCCAGTGGGCAGCGGGTACCCCGTTCACCCAGGTCTTCACCACATTGTTCTTGGCATGTATGGTGACCCGGTTCCATTCCCCGTTCTTGCGGGCAGCACGAATCTCTTTGTGTTCCTCTAGCCACAGAGGATACCAGTATCCCCCGCAGCTCTGTCCATAAATACCACCGGACCATCCACGCCCTTTATTCTCCTCTTCCATTTCCGCCTGCGGTCCGTATACCTGATTCTCTCCCTTCAACTTCGCCCGGAACATGATCCCGGAATTACTGTTTACAATCCACTTCATATCGCATGTGAAAATAAAGTTTTCATACTCCCGCTCGGTGGAAAGGTATGTGCTGGGCGAACCGGGTATACAGGTGCCGGCGATCGCCCCATCCTCGACCTCAAACTTGCATGTGCCTCCCCTTGGAGTCCAGCCCTTCAGATCCTTGCCATTGAAAAGATCAATAAAGCCTTTTTTCAGATCGGGTTCCGGATCGGTATTCAAAAGCATATCCGCCGGGTCCGGAGCATTCTGCTGTTTGACATATTTTTTATGCCAACTCGCCTGACTCGGATCGATCGACTTACCGTGGGCGATGAATAAAAAAGGAAGGAAGAGTACTAATAATTTCATAATTACTTTTTACATAAAGCACTGGCTTGATAGGGTCAATGTTAGCGACATTGATTCCTTAATATTGAATAGAGTTACTTCTATTTCTTTTTTTTCTTTTTCATAAACCGGGGTATCATTCTGGAGGCCCATTCTTTATGTAAGGTCAACAGTTCCTGAACGACTTCTGGGTTTTGATCAGCCACATTAGTTGTCTCACCAATATCCGTTTCGAGATTGAAGAGATTTATACCGCCAGGATAGGTTATCTTTTCACCTGGAAGCACTTCACTGTTCTTACCGATTGTAAATCTTTTGTGTCCCCAACCTGCATTATTACTCAACTTCCATTTCCCTTTGCGTAGCACCCAGCTTTTTTCGTTCTTTGCCCAGGCCACCCATTCGTGATGCTGTTTCTTTTCCTGTTTTAATACTGGGAGCATACTCATGCCGTCAATATCTTCCGGTGCTTGTATTCCAGCTAATTCTGCTATTGTTGGCATTATATCCATTCCAGAAACTATAGCGGAATTATTTACTACATTCTGCGGTAGTGTACCAGGCATAGAGATGATCACTGGAACACGAATTCCACCTTCCCCAAGCATGTACTTCGATCCGCGCAACGGAGCATTATTTGAATACGTGTTAACCGTGCCTCCGTTATCAGAAGTAAAAATAATTATGGTGTTTTCACGCTGTCCACTTTTTTCAAGTGCATCGAGAAGACGAGAAATTCCGTAGTCGAGAGCAAACAAGTTGGCCAGATAGCAGCGACGTCCTTCGCTGTCGTACTCTCCCATGTGGCCCCATTTGTTATGGAATTTTTTATGAGGTTCTTGTGCGGGATCCCAGTACGGGAATTCCCATTTGGCTGCATTGCGATCCCATGGCACATAACGGGCTCCAACCTTTTTAGCCCAAGTTTCTTCGACTACATAGGTCGGCATGTGCACGGCATTGTAGGAAAGGTGCAGATAGAAGGGCTTACCCCCTTTATCGCGCTTAATAAAATGAATAGCTTCATCCGTAAAGATATCTGTGGTAAAACTGTTCTCGTAGGAAACTGGTTCAAGCTCTTCATTGCCCTGCCCTTCAGCTTTCACCAATGGACCAATGACCTGACAACCAAAATTTTTAAACCCTTTTTTCTTTTCATAAGCATCAACATCTTTCTGACTGAGACGGATATAATCCCAAGTGTGATGCATGAAGCCGAGGTATTCATCAAAACCATGCATTGTAGGAACCTTTTTTTCCCAGCCGGAAAGGTGGGTCTTACCATATTTTGCCGTGGCATAGCCATTACTGCTTAACATCGCTGGTAAGGTTACTTTATTATTCGGTAAATCACCATCACCATACCAGTAATTGCCCCAGCGCTGTTGATATGAGCCAGTCAGGATCCCTGCACGCGATGGACTGCAGATCGGTGAGGTTGCATACGCATTTTCGAAGTAGGTCCCTGTGGCAGCAAGCCGGTCAAATCCCGGAGTTTTATAGTGTTTCACATCTGCCGGAGCTTGAGGTAGAAACGACATGTCCGCATATCCAAGATCGTCGACAATAATGACCACGATATTTGGTTTTTCCTGAGCCTGTAAACTAGTGACTGTAAGCACAGCCATTAACGCCGGCAGGATTATATTCTTTATAGTAGACATATTATATTTTCCTTTTACACTTTATATAGATTATTTCTTTTTATTCTGTGCGCGAGCCATCGTTTCAGCATAAGCTGTCCCGAGCATAAGCTGTCCTTCCGTATTGTAATGGACAGTATCTTTTTTCAGTGGCATCCCTTCGGTTGGAACCATCCAGACATTTGGAATAGCGTCTTTATGGCCGGAATCATGCACAGCATTGGCTTGGCTCTGACGCAACTCTTTGCGATGGGTAAATCGGGCCGCTGCTGGCTCGTGGGGAAGAACCTGGCCAAACACAAACGGAACACCTTTGGCGTCAAGGTCTATCTGAAGTTGCTCATAGAACCGTTTCAAGCATTGGGCATACTCAGTCGCTGATTTCTCGTGTTTACTATCCTGTTCTCCCTGCATCCATAGAATGCCTTTAATATTGTAGGAAACGCCCTTTTTCTTGAGGTCTGCCATTGCATTGGTGAAGATTGTTTTCAGGCGTTTGTAGTGCTTACCCATATTTGGGTCTCCATCATTTTTGCCTGGGTAGAAGTTCCCCCGATTGGGAGAAGGTTTTTCTCCCTCCCACTTATTACGGTTCCAGCCCCAATGTAAGGGCTGACCACTGGCATAGTGTTTAATGATGTAGATCGGCTGATCCGAGTTCTTCTGAGCCAAAGCATATACAAACCCGATCTCAGGACCAAACTCATCTTTACGGACACTCGTTCTGGTAACGCCTAGAATCAGCTTAACAAATTCTTTTCCATTCCAGTAATGAACATTGGAGTAACTCTTCTTCTGCTCTTTCCTCAGCTCCTTGAGTTTACCGAGTCCCTGCATATTCGACTGTCCGGAAAAGATATACAACTTTGCCGGTGCAGCGTATGAAAGAGCCGAGGCTGCAAGCACAGCACAAAATACTAATGTTTTTAACTTCATTTTTACTACCTTTTAATTTGCCGTAAAGTGAAGTGCGCGGAAAGCTGTTCCACCTTTGCGCTTGAGCTGTCGCATACCTCAAATTTCACTCAAAGTTCGAACTGTCATTTACCGCGGAATTCATTTATTTTATTGTAATAGTAAAAGGAGATGCGGGTAAGCCAGCAGCGTTAGCAAGATTTACATCCAACTTTTCTTTGCCCATATCACTTTCCGAAGCATAACGCAGCACAGTTGGTGATTGAATATCTGTTGCTGTTAAAATAATTGTGTCATTTACTATTTTTGCAGTGGCCTTAAAAAAATCTATACCATTTTCAGAGAGGTAAAAGCCACGTAATGCTTTAGCGTCTGAACTAACTAATGGACTCTTCGATTTTTTAAAAGAAATAATTGTCTGTTTTTCTTTCACGAACACTTTATCAACCACCGGTCCGGAATAGATAATATTTTTCTTATAAACTTTGGCTAAGGCAGCAAGAGCCAAACGATGACCAATTGGCTTTTTTGTAATTGGGTGAATGGGGTGATTATCCGGATTCCAATCCTTAGAAAGATCAATTGTTATAACTAAGAAAGAATTTGTCAGCTTTTCATCAATCTGACGTTGGGCATCCCTAAAGGCGTGCCAGTTGTTTCGTTCATAACGTGGGAGTTGAACAAAATAGAAGGGTAGATTATCATTACCCCAGCTTTTACGCCAATCTTTGACCATAGCAGGAAAGAGTTTTTTCTGCTCTTCAGCACGTGAGACATTTGCACTGCCTTGGTACCAGACAAAGCCTTTGACAGCAAATGGCATTACTGTTTTCAACATACGATTATATAAAAACGATGAAGTATTTCGCTTTGGGTGCTCAGCTTTGTTTAATAATCGTTTTTCTAGTTTTTCCCAAACAGGAAACCCCATCTTTAAGACTTCGGGACTGCACCAGGTTTCTGTTATTGTGCCACCATAACAACATTTGATTAGTCCAATTGGTATGCCGATTTCTTTCTGTAATTTAGCAACAAAGAAATAGCCAACTGCGCTTTGTCCTGCTCTTGTTTTAGGGGTATCAATCTCCCAGGTCGTACCAAGTGGCCCTTCCTTATTTTCTAATTCTTTGGAAACGTTGAAGAATCGTAAGTTAGGATTCAGGGGTTCAGAAATTGCTTCCTTAGCACCTTTGACATTACCAAGTTTCATTCCCATATTTGATTGACCAGAAGCCAACCAAACATCACCGATCAAAATATTTTTAATCACTTTCTCAAAACCATCGGAGCTCTGAATAATCATTGATTGTGGCTTCTTATTGGCTTTCATTGCCGGAAAACTAAGGTGCCATTTACCGTTTTTTGCAGCGATTTCCTTCTTCATACCGGCAAAGGAAACTGATATCTTTATATCGTCCTTAGATTTGCCCCATACAGCAATATCAGTGTTGCGCTGTAAAATCATATTATCAGAAAAGACATCGGCGATTTCTGTTGCATCCAGATTCGTAAATATAGCTGTGTAAATGAGAAACATTAAAAGTTTTTTCATGATACTACTCCTTTTAATTCTTTTTATTTTTTCCTCCACCAAAGACATCTGCCCTTTAGGCATGTCCAGGAGTATGAGGGATCGGAATGAACCGAATCGAGTCCATTCTTTTTAGCGATGTCTACCCACTCTTCCAGCCATCGGCAGATAGGTTGGCTGCCTTTTGAGACTTTGATATAGAGGACCTCTTCGTCTTTAAACAATTTCCCGGCCTCAGGCATGAAACCAGCATTGGGGTTCATCCGCACCATATTCGATTGCCCGGAGAGAATGAACAGGTGAACCGGCTTGTCCGCTGCTGTTACTACAGATGCAGTGAGCAAGAGTGTTAAAAGGGTGATGATTTTCATTTTGTATTTTGTGGAACGCTTTTTCCTTAATCTTGATGGTCGTTTCTGTTCGTCTAATTTGAAGGCTCTACTTCCCCAGCAACCCGGGCAACCAGAGACTGAATGCCGGAATAAATGTGATCAGCAGCAGGGTAATCAGCAGTGGAATCAGAAACGGAACGGTGCCGCGAGCTACCGATTGAACCGGGCTGCCGGTGACAGAGCTGAGCACGTATAGCACTAAACCGACAGGAGGCGTCAGCAGACCGAGGACCAGGTTGAGAATCATCACGATACCGAAATGCAGCGGGTCGATACCGAATTCGGTAGCAGCCGGCAGTAGCACGGGAATGGTGATCAATAGCGCGGCTACGGGTTCGAGAAGCATCCCGATGACCAGCAAAACGATGTTAACCAGCAGCAGAAATACATAGGGGTTATCGGTCAGCTTCAGCATCACCTCGGTCACTGCCTGAGGCCCTTGTTCGCGGGCGATGACCCAACCGAACAAGCCAGCTGCTGCGACGATGAACAGAATCGATCCGGTAGTTGAGGCCGTTCTAACGAGGACGCTGCGGAAGCCTTTGAAAGAAAGCGACCGGTAAAATACGCTCAGAATCAGCACCCACACAACTGCCGCCGCCGCCGCTTCGGTCGGAGTGAAGATTCCGCCGAGAATACCGCCGAGAATGATGACCGGAGTCAGCAGAACCGGAAGCGCCATTTTGATCGCTATGGAGACAGGAATGGCCTGGGCGCATGCTTCCCCTTCAGACATAGGATTTTTGCGGGCGTAGCGATAAACAAAGACACTGAGGATCAAAGACAGCGCCAATGCCGGAAGGACTCCCGCAAAGAACAAAGCTCCAACAGAAACACCTGCTGAAACGGCATAGACAATCGCCGGGATACTGGGCGGCATGATCGGCCCGATCAGTGATGAGGCACCGGTCAATCCGAGTGCGAATTTTTCGTCGTAGCCGCGTTTCTTCATCGCCGGGACGAGAACGGACCCCAGCCCGGCAGCGTCGGCGATAGCAGCGCCGCTCATCCAGGAAAAGGTCAGACTACTGAAAACATTGACGAATCCCAGGTTGCCGGGAAGCTTTTTGAACAGCGTAAGCAGCAGCTGAAACAGACGATCAGCCAGGCCACCTACGTTGCTCAGGTAACCGGTCATAATAAACAGAGGCACGGCCAGTAACGGGAAGGAATCCACTGATCCGACGGTCTGCTGCAGCGCTACGCCAAGGGAGATGTCCGGCGACCAGGCAACGTAAACTAGGCACGGCAACAGCATGCTGATAGCAACCGGAACTCTCACAAACAAGAGCACCAACATGGCGATAACAAGAATACCCAGGATCATTTCCCCTCCGCCAATTCCAGTTGAAAGGCATCTTCTTCTACAGGTGTTTCGCGCGGAATTGGCCTGCCTGTCGCCACTACCTGAATCAGGTTGATCAGGCTGTGAATCGCCATTAGCAACAGGCCGATGCCACCCGCCCCGTACCACCAGCTTTTGGCAACGCCCAAAGCCGGCGATCCCACTTTACCTACATACCAGATAAACTTGGCACCGCCGATCAACAGCAGCAGGCAGGCACCTGCGACGACGATGTAGCTGAAGCATTCGATCAGAAACTTACCACGGTCGCCGACGCGAGAGGAAATCATATCGACCGCGATGTGCCTTCCCTGAGCCATGACGAATGCAGCCGAGATAAAGGTCAGCCATATCAATGAAAGCCGTGCGACTTCTTCGCTCCACGAAAACGGTGCGCCAAATACATAGCGGGCAAAAACCTGCGTCGCCATCGTGGCCAGGATGATAAACAGCAAAAGAGCGGCAATCCCCTGCTCGCCGCGAATCATCCATCGAACCAGATTGGTCAGCGGCAGCGGTTTTTCATGGCTGGTGTCGTCGTTAGCACTCATGGAGCCTCCTCCCTGGTGATGCGGTTGTAGAGATCGCTGAAGGTGAACCCTTTTGAGAAATATTGCCGGCAGCGTTCACGGAAAGCATCGACATCGACATCCTCGATGATTTGCATCGTCCCGTCTTTTCGCCACTGCTCGATCAGTTTCTTTTCGTCATCAACCGTTCCGCGATGAACGTCTTGCCCCAACTCCTGAACTACCTCCAGAAGTTTCTCCTGTTGCTTGTCACTCAGGCTTTGCCAGGTGCGTTCGTTGACCAGAATTTGAAGGGACGACTGAATATGGCCGGTCAGGTTGAGGTATTTCTGAACTTCGTGAAATCCCATCGCTTTGATCACCGGGACGGGATTCTCCTGACCATCGGCAATTCCCTGCTGAAGCGCCAGATAGACCTCGCTGAAGGCTATCGGCATTGGACTTGCGCCCAGCGATTCTCCGGATGCCTGCCAAACTCGGCTTCCGGGCATCCGCAATCGAAAGTTCTTCAGATCGTCGGGATGACGAATCGGCACATTGGATGTGATGTGCCGGGAGCCATAGACCCAGCAGTCTAGCATGCGCACACCGAACTTTTTGCGCAGCTCGTCCCACTCCGGAACCATCTCATCACTGCGCTGGTTTTCGAGCATATGGTCCAGATCGCGGGAGGCAAAGGCTGCATCAAACACGCCAATCGGTGGATGCCACATCGCCAGGAAAGAAGGCCCAGTGATCGCCAAATCCAGTTCCCCGGCCACGAGTTGTTCCAGCAGTTCGGATTCACTGCCAAGTTGTGAAGCCGGATAGACCGTAATGTCCAGGGTGTCGATTTTCTCCCGGAGCCTTTCCGACAGAAAGGCTGTGCCATACGCATGAGTCGGAGAAGAGACCTCGTAGACATGTGCCATCCGCAACCGTCTTTTCCCATCATCTTCCGGTTGGCATCCGCACAACAAAATCGCCGCACAAACACAAATGAGTGGGCCAAATAGACATCGAGCCGAAGGTGTCGACCACGCGTGTCTGTCAGAATTCATTAGAGTCGAGTCAAGCGGTTTTAGTGTTACCTGAGGTTTCGATTTTTTTGGAACAATAATTTTCACGAATCTGACGGGCTTCTCTTCAATTAGCTGCAGAATTCACAACTGGCACCAACTTCATCAGGCACCCGGTAAACACCTTCTTCGACCCGGGCAGGAAACTCAAAATAGTCGCGGAGATGAGGTATGTATTCCAGGAATATCTTCTCAAGCCCCAGCGAAATATGATTAAACAGAACCAGGTGTTGATGAATCTGGCCCATATCTCCGACATGAGGAACCACCTTCAGTCCAAACTTTTTCGCCATCAGACTCACCAGAATAAACTCATTCACTCCGCCCACCCGTGTGCAATCGACCTGGCAGAATTGCATCGCTTTGGCCTGCATAAAATTCTTGAACAACACAGCATGGGAAACGTGTTCACCAAGCGCGATCGCTGTCGGTGACAATTCGCGGGCCAGCTCTGCATGCGCCAGAACATCATCGGGATGAATGGGTTCTTCGATCCAGTAGGGATTCATTGCCTGAAATTCCCGGCCGATGCGAATCGCCTCGCCAAGGGACCACTTCTGATTTGCATCCAGCATGATCGTAGCCTGATCTCCGGTTATTTCTCGAATCAATGTGGCACGGCGAACGTCGCGACTCGGGGCATCAGAGCCGACTTTGAGTTTCATTGCCGAAAATCCATTGTCTATCGCTCGTCGGGTGTTCTCGGCAATCAGTTCATCACTATAGTTAAACCAACCCACCGAAGTATCATATCCCGGGTAGCCTGTTTCCAGAACGCCGGCTCTCTCCTGTTTTCCTTTCTTTGCCTGTTGAAGTATTTCCAGTGCCTCGGACTTATCGAGCGCGTCGTCAACCCAGGCAAAATCAAGTAGAGAAACGACCGCCTCCGGCTCGAGATCGATCAACAATTTCCAGAGTGGTTTATCCCGCTGCTTTGACCACAAATCGAAACAGGCATTCACGATCGATGCTTGAGCCAGGTGAACAACTCCTTTCTGAGGACCAAGCCAGCGCAACTGAGGATGATTTGCCAGTCGATGGGAAACTTCGCCAAAGTTCGCCATCAGCTCGTCGACATCTTTGCCTACTAACTCCTCTGATAACAATTCGATAGCCTGGCAAATCAAATCCGTTCCCGCCCCAAGGTTAAACGTGATGCCAATACCCGTTGTTCCCGAATCGGTATGCAAATAGGTGACCGCGTAGGAGTATGAGGGATCGGAATGAACCGAATCGACTCCTTCACCTTCTTTGAGTGTGAAACGCTTATCGTCGGTGGTAATAGCGGTGATAGTCATTACTCAGATCTTGAATGCGTTAATTTACGCTTCGCCCACTGTTGTCTTGCTACCGCCGAAGCTGTCAGTCTCGACTCCGAGACGTTGGAGCATGGTCAGGTAGAGATCTGACAGCGGACGTTCTTCATCCGAGACGTTGCTTCTCCAGCCTTTATCAGATGAAATTCCGGACGAACTGGAATTATTTTCGTCGGTTCCAAACTTGAGATACTGTCCGTGCTTGAAGCCAAGATTGCTTCCGCCGGTAAGGACGATCGGGTAGTTACGTGACAAGTGAAAAGCACTGGAGGCGGAACCGAATAAGGTCACGGTATTGTCCAGCATGGTGCCATTACCGTTTGGTTCAGGGGTATCCTTCAGTCGCTGAAGGAAACGGCCGTATTCTTCCATGAGGAAGTTGCAGTAGTTGGAGAATTGCTCCCAACCATCTGGCTTCTTGGTATTATGCGAAAGCTGATGCGTAAGGTTATAACCAATCGCGCGAGCCAGGTAGTCACTGGCTCCAACACCGTTTTCACGACCAATTTGCCAGGTGGCGACCCGGGTGGAGTCGGTGCGAAAGGCGAGGTAGATCAATTCATACATCGTCTGGACATAGTTAAGCGGATCATCCGGGGTGACATCTAGATTCAGGTGGCTAACGTCTACCTGGGGCATAGGGATATCAAGCCAGCGCCGGGCTTTCTCGACGCGAATCTCTGTGTCACGAACTGATTGCAGGTATTCGTCGAGAGTGTCCTGGTCGTGACCAGAGAGCTTTTTGCGAAGCGAGTTAGCATCGCCCATTAAATCATCAAGTGCAGACTGGCAGATGGCCAGACGGCGCTCGGCGTCTTTACCGCTGCTCACAAAGAGTCTATCAAAAATCCGCTTGGGTCGATTTTCGGCAGGGATTGGACGACCCGCTTGATTGAAAGACAAGGTCTGCGCACCCCTCGGTGAACCAGTGCCACCATCGGTTGAGAGCACTAGGGATGAAACACGGGTTTCATCACCAACTACGTTTGCATAGTATTGGTCCAGCGAGATGGAGTTCTGATAGTCCCCGCTGGCACCGGTGTCAGCTCCGGTCAGGAATTGGTCGGCATTTGAGTGACCATGCACACGACGCACTGCCGGGTGAGACATCCCGCCGACGACCGTCATCTTATCTCGCAGCGGTTCCAGTGGGCGCAAGCTATTGGTGAGTTGAAAGTAGCGTCCAGGATTGTGCGGGAACCAGCTGAATTCTTTAAACGCAGGATCATCGACTCGCGGCATGGGGACCCCGTCGGGCTGGTAGAAACAGGCCAGTCGTTTTGGATTTGTAACTGCAGCAGCCGATTTGGCAAAAGTCTCAAAACAGGGCAAGGCAAGGGCAAAGCCGCTGACCCCGCGCAGAAATTTTCGTCGATCCAATGAAGTTAGTTGAGTACTCATGATTGATTAGGAATTGAAAAGGTTGCTGAGAATAATGTTACGAATAAGAGTCTTGAGACCGTCGCCTTCGCGCCGGGTTTTTGCCGTGATCTGTTCCAAACTGGTGCGATCGCCGAAACTCATCGGGCGACCGAGGGCGTAGGAAGTGAGCTTGTGGGTCATGGCACGGGCAAATTGATCCTGCCGAAGTTCCAGCAGGTAGCGCTTCAGGCCATCCATTCCCTGTAGTTTGTCGCCATTGAACAGCACGCCAACTGAATCTTCACTCCGCCATTTGCCGAGCGCATCGTAGTTTTCAAAGGCGATGCCCCAGGGATCGATTTTCTCGTGGCAGGAGGCGCAGGCAGGATCGTTGCGGTGATCGGCCATGCGTTCTTTTAGCGTCATCTTGAGTATCTTGGGATCAGCCAGGTCGATCTCCGGCACGGCGGGCGGTGGCGGTGGCGGTGGATCATGCAGGATGTTTTCCAGCAGCCAGATGCCGCGCTTTAGTGGATGCGAATGTTCGCCATCTGCATTCATCGCAAGCAATCCGGCCTGGGTGAGGATACCTCCACGACGGCTCTCAGGCTGCAAATCTACACGGCGAAATTCGCTGCCGAACACTTCTTTGATCCCGTAGTGGTTGGCGAGTTTTTCATTCAGCATGGTGTAGTCCGAATGCAGGAAATCGAGGATGTTGGAATCCTGCCGAAGCATCTCTGCAAACAACTCGATGGGTTCCTGGCCCATGGCTTCGCGCAGGTTCTCTTCCACTTCCTGGTAGTCGAGCAGAGCAAGGCCCAACCACTGTCTAACGAAGTGATGAGAAAACCGCGCTGAGCGCTCATCGGCCAACATACGATCTACCTGCTTTGCAAGTGTGTCGGGTTCACTCATGCGACCTGCCTCAGCTAGTTTCAGTAGTTTCTCATCGGGCACGCTACCCCATAGGAATATCGCCAGACGGGTTGCCAGATCGAAATTCGTAGGCTCGGGGGATTGCACGATATAGAGAAAGTTCGGCGATGAAATTACGGTAGCGAGCACTTCGAGCATCGCTTGCTGAGCGTCGTCGCAGGACGGACGGATCGCGTTGAACAAGGCTAGCTTCTTATCCAGTTCCAGTTCGGTCGGAGGGCGTCGCCAGGCCCGGCACATGAAATTGCTGAGGATTTTTCGAGGATTGGATTCCGGATCCACTCCCTCAGCAAACACTCGCAGATGTGACTCCAGCGGCCACTGATCGTAGTGGGGCGCAGTGACTTCGATGTAGTCGATGTGAATGCCACTGGAAGACAGATTTTGAAAAACCAGGTATTCGGAAGGGTTCGGTCGCTTGCCCAGTGGATGTTTACCACGGAAGGCGTTGCGCGAAATTTCGCCGAGGTGGATGTCCATTTCGTAGAACTCCGGGCTGTCTGACGTAGAGGTAACCGTCCATTCACCGACGCGGAATGAGGTTTTGGAATTGTTACTGGGCTGGTAACCGAAGTTGATGCGCAGGTCAGGGTGCGAGGGCGAATCGTTAGAGGATTGCCAGGCTCTGACACGCAGACGAAGCGTCCCGCTGGCAGGAAGAAAATCACCGAAATCCAGGAGTTGCTGCGTGTTTCCCGGCAACGCCAAAACATAATTGGAAACTTCGGGAGTTTCCGGCAATTCCTCAAGGGGGCGGAAACTGTTTCTACCATAACCGGATCGGGACGGGAATCCTCGCCCGGTCTCCAGATTGACGAAATGCGCTTTATTCGCGTCGTATGTCCAGGCAACCTCCTCCTGCTCCGCAAGCTTTGCTTGGGAAGCGGCGTCTGTTTTCTTCCTGAGTTTCTCAATACTACTTAGTCTGCCTTTCTGGAAGTTTGCCTCTGCTGATTCACCGGTAATGACATATCGAACCGGCTCCGGTTGCTCGCCACGAACTGTCGCTTTTGACAAGGCAGTGTGAGCGATTTCCCGATAGGTTTCGAACTGAGCCGAGGTCATCTGCAACATTTCGGAGCTATTCTGAAAGCCATCCTCCGATTCCGTTTCCGGAGGCAAATCCCTGGCGAAATCATAGGGCAAACCCAGCAGATCCTGAAGGGCGTAGCTGGTTTCGTAGCGGGTCAAACGGCGGAACGAAGTGTGCCCCTGTTCACTGCGCCGAGACTGGGACGCGACCAGTAACTCCTGCGAAATCCAGTCGACCACTTTGGCTCGATCCGCGTCGGCCAGCTCGACATCTTCTTCATCCGGCGGCGGCATTTCGCCCTGGCTGACCGTGTCGGTGATCTCTACCCACCAGGCTCCATCCTCGCCGTTAATCATGTCGGGATCGAGGGTGTCGACACGGAATTTTCCCTTCTGCTTATCAGGTCCGTGGCACTTCACACAGGAAGCTTCGAGGAGAGGTTTGATTTCATGCTGAAAGGCTGTCAGGTTGGCTTTTGGCGGGCCGTCCGGCACAGCCAACGCCTTTGGATCCAAGTATTTGGAAAACTTCTTTCCTTCGCTGCGCAGCTCTTCAATGGTCGGAACCGGTATTTTTTCGCCCAGCGCATCGATTTCCAAAATCGCCGAGTGGGTATTGTTGTGCACCTCGCGAAATGTGAAGCGTAGATCGGTGACCGCGTCGAATGACGCGACTACACGCGTCACGGCTAATGCACCACTCTTCTTTGCGGTGACTCCGGTAGCAACCGGCTGCCAGGTGGATCCTCCGTCAGAACTGAGAGCGACATCATAGTCCTGCCGGGCACGAGTATCGCGGTTCCACGAGAAAACGCGAATTTCATCCAGCCGCTTAATGCGCAGGTCTGAATACTTGACCACCCAGGGATCGCCCTGTTCATTTGGTGCAGCAAATATGCGGTGCCCCCCCGATCCATCGGTCATCCCAAAGTCGGTCCCACTCTGCAGTTTGAGATTGGATTGGAAGCGAACTCCCGAAAGCAGGTCATTCCGAGAAATCTCAAAACCAGCTTCCGCAGCCTGAAATGGCTCCTGTTCGTCCAGGTGCACGGAAACTGCCGCCTGCTGCTGCGACTCCTGAGCGATGATGTTGGTCGCTGTGAGACAGATGAAGATGACGAGTCTTGATATCAAGCACACGTAGTCTGACTGGTTTAAATGAGATTGATTCATGAGCGTCACAACTTGACTTCCGGTGGTGTTAGGATTTGCCACATTTTTTGAAAATAGACTATTAAGTTTAATCATATTTGAATTGAGTTTAATCATATCTGAATTCTTTCGCAACTACGGCCTGCCGTCTTCCGCAGGTTGTTTTCCTTTGATAAGTGCATAACCCTGGCGCGCGAAGCGTTGACCGAGAGTGATATAACCCTCCGGCCTTTTGTAGTGAACACCGTTCTGCATTTTTCCATCGACCTCGATATCGTTCAGATCATCGACATCTATCCAGGCGCCGCGAGCGTCTTCATCAACAATTTCGCGTTGTATCTTTCTTATAGCTACACTTCCGCTCTCGGGGTTATCGATGGCATAATCGCTGATGCGCCCGATAACAATATTCATATCCGGCCGCTGCAGATCACGACGCAGTTTTGTTATCAATAGTTTCAAAGCGTCCTTATACGCCGCTTGCGCCCGAGCCTGGGCATCGGTCTCGCCCTGCATCCAGCAGAAGGTGACGGATGTCAGCCTTGGGTGCTCCTTCAGCGTCTCCTGATACTTATCCAGAATCGGTTGATAAAGCGCGGCCTCCCACCCCCTGTGGATTCTCTTTATACGGCCTTCATCGAGTCCATTCTTTTTAGCAATATCCTGCCACTCTTCCAGCCATCGGCAAATAGGTTGGCTGCCTTTTGAGACTTTGATATAGACGACCTCTTCGTCTTTAAATAATTTCTTGGCCTCAGGCATGAAACCGGCATTTGGGTTCATCCGCGCCATATTCGATTGCCCGGAGAGGATGAACAAGTGAACTGGCTTGTTCGCTGCTGTTACTACAGATGCAGTGAGCAAGAGTGTTAAAAGAGTGATCGGCGTGAATAATGATAATGTCTTCAAAATAGAGTTGGGTTGGGCTAGCGCTTTTTCTTTTCGCTCACTGGTTTCGGGATAGGGGCCCTGGTTTCGCTGAGCCAGGCGTTTAACATAGCTTCAAGTTCCTTTGTCTTTTCAGGCATCGACTCGGCTAGATTTTCTTTCTCGCTGATATCGTTTTTCAGATCATAGAGTTCGATTGGGTCATTGTTGAACCACTTGATCAGCCGGTGGTCCTTGTGCCGAATCGCAGCATGGGGTGTCGCCCCGCCTCTTCGGTGTCCATGGGGGAAGTACCAGAACAGGGTATCGCGCCCCAGTGATGCATTGGGATCTTTCAGAATGGCGGAAAGATCCAAGCCATCCACTTCCTGATTGTGATCCGCATTACCCTTGGCACCCGTGGCATTCAAAATCGTCGGATAGAAATCCATCGTGATGACTGGGCTATCACAAACGCTTCCGGAAGGAGTGACTCCCGGCCAGCGAACAATCGTCGGTTCGCGAACGCCGCCTTCGTAGGCGGAGCCCTTGCCAGCCCTCAGCGGTGCGTTCCAAGTCTGCCCCACGAGTCCACCGTTATCCCCAGTGAGAATGATCATGGTTCGATCCGCAATCCCCAGTTTCTCCAGGTGTTCGGTGATTCGACCGACGCTGTCATCGACTGACTTCAACAGGGCAGCGTAAGCAGGTCTCTTGTGGCGCTTGCCCGCTGGCTTGTTCTTGAAGTATTCGACCAATTCCGGCTTCCCCATAATCGGTGTATGAACCGCGTAGTAGGCGAAATGGAGAAAGAAAGGATCCTCCTTCCAGTCATCGATAATCTTTAGAGCCTCATCGGTGAGTCGATCCGTCAGAAAGTCACCCTCCTTGCCGCCAGGAGGTATATTTTCGACCGATTTTTTTCCTTGGTAGGGATGGAAATAGGTCGCCGGCTCTCCCCATTCACCGCCGCCAATATTCAGATCAAATCCGTGATGGGTCGGATAAAAGTCCTTGTAGTCCTCACGGTTGCGTGGGGCGAGGTGCCATTTCCCAACATGAGCCGTTCGATAGCCGGCTTTTTTGACGGCCTCGGCGATCGTGGTTTCTTCATGACGAAGCCACATCGTCCGGCCGCTGATGTAGTTGGTCACTCCGTGTTTCGGAGTGTACTTTCCGGTCATCAAAGATGCTCTTGTCGGCGAGCACACCGTGCAGGCCGCGTAGCCATTGGTAAACTTCATACCTGAAGCGGCCAGCTTGTCGATGTTCGGCGTTTCGTAATAATCCGATCCGTAGCAACCGAAGTCAGTCCAGCCAAGATCATCGACCATCAGGAAAATGACATTGGGCCGTAGCTCGGCAAAAGTGACACCAAGCGTAAGGAGAAAAGAGGTGAGTAGGTAGAAGATCTTATCGAGGTTCATATTGTCGAATGAATAGAGTTGTATCTATTTCTTGTATTCTCGGGTAACAGGAACATCTATAACCACCATCATCGCAATTAGCGTGGAGCTACCCGCTCCCACAACTGCTGTGCTTCATAGGGTCCAGTCTTTCCTTTTTCCGCACCCCTTATTTTTTTTACAAAGGCACTGGTGACATCAGCAGGAGCATCCGTCCATGCAGAACGAACATAACTTAAAATGGATGCTATTTCATCATCCCCGAGTGCAGGCCCAAATCCAGGCATGGCGGCTTCGTAATTCTGCAACTCTCCATTTACTTTGATTTGTCCGCCCAACCCTTTCAGTAAAACTTTGACCAAAATTTCTCGGTCGCCCGAAACCCAGTCTGAATGAAGAGTCGGAGCAATACTGGGCAACCCCTTCCCTTCTGGTCCGTGACATCCTATGCAAAACATTTTAAATAAGGTTTCACCCGCCCGTATACGACCCTTGGGAGTATTTGCGGTATTTAATGCCACTCTTTCCTTATCGGCTTTGCTTCCCCGGATCCGCAATGAAGCCGTTCGGGATTTTAAAGCCGGCATGGGCTCTGCAAATCCTTTCTTCGCCTTGTCCAAGTGAACAAGCGTGGCAAAAGCATTCATCTCTAACGGCCCTTCCTCCGTTTCCAGTTCGGCAAAGATATGGGTTTGCAAGGCGGGCAGAAGATTAGGAATCTCGAGGAATACCGATTTTTGATCCGGAAGAATTTTTACACTCTTCACCCGGACACGGTCGTGTCCCTCCTGCGAAGGGCGCTTGACGGAATACTCCAGCGAACCGTAAGCGGGAGAATATTCATAATTCCATTGCTGAACAAAATAGCTCTTTGCCTGTGAAGCTGCCTTGCCGCTAAGTTTGGAACTGAACTGCAGTTCTATCCCGTTTTCATAGCCATGTACTTTCTTAAGCATGGGGTATGGATTCCCCGTGTAACGAACGCGTTCAAGGGATCCATCATCGAGGGAATAGTTGCCCCAGCCATCCGACCCGACCGCATAAAACATTCCATCCTTTGGATTGATCGCTCCCCGCATCCCTCCTGCCCGAAACTCACCCGGCAAAGGAACGATGGTTCCCTGGGCACGGTTGTAATCCGCGTAGTCATCATTTCGCAGGATTTGATACCAGCTTCCATAGCCGTAACTCAAACCAACAATCTCTCCGCTTAGAGGACCAAAACGTTCAGACACCGGAAACTCAAAACCACCGGTTGAATTATCAATTCCCCGTGGGAGATAAGCCATGGCTGGAGTAATCTTCTTATCATTCTCCTTGTAAGAATCTTTGTTCAAATGATCTGGCCCCATGCCATAGTAATCGCCTTTCTGCATTTCAAGAACTGCCGATGAAGGGGTCCAGATTCCTTCCTGTGGACCGACAAGAAATACACCATCCTGACTTGCTCCCACTGCCATGGCATTACGCATGCCACTGGCCAACTGTTCTGGGTCCTTATTCCATGGCTTCCTGTAAGCGGAAGTACTGTTAACGAAATACATATTCCTTTCTTTATCTATGTGAAAACCAAAGGTTCCGGTATGTCCCATGTATTTGTATGACGGGAAGGAAAAATACTCCTCATAGTAGTCTGCTTCGTCATCCTCATTCAGATCTTTGGGACATACAATGCCACCCCGGGTCATGACATGGGGTAAGCCATCGATAACCCGAAGTCCAAAAGGCTGGTCCAACCCGGTTGCGTATCGTTTCCAGGTAACTTCTTTCATACCCGCTTCCAGACCCATGACTTTCCAAAGATCACCCATCAGAGTGCAAATATATGCCGCCCCATCCTGGTCAAAATCAATACCACTGAACAGCATCATCGAACCCCACGGGTTATCAAAAGGAACATCGATACGGTCAATAACATAGGCTTTGTCACTCCCGGCAATCTTCACCTTTTCCTTAAAGAGCTGAGGCCAGTTGGCTTTTCCTCCCTTGGTCCACATTGGTAAGGGGTCCGTTTTTTGATCAGCTTTGATTGACGAGATCACCTTATCTGCTTCTGCGGAAGGGCCTTCCCAATAATAAACTTTATAAGCATTAGCAGTGGCAGAGGATATCCATTTTCCTTTTTTGAGATCTGGGGAAAGCAAAGTTCCTTTATCTTTTGAAAAAGACTTGGCCGCACCCACGATCGATCTTCCATCCTTGGTGCCCACGATCATATTTCCATTTGTTTTGATCTCCCAATCTTTGTAGCCATCCAGTTTAATAGGAAATAGAGCGACTCCCTTCTCCAATGCTGAGACCATGCGTACAAAACAGCCATTTTTCATCCGCGAAATATTCTCAAGAAAACGGGTATCACCGATCTCGTAATGCATCATCACCCGTCGACCATAGGTGTAATGCCCAAGGTAGCGACTGATTGACTGTCCATCCCTCTCAATCGGACCAAACCATGCACTCAAATCACTGGGCTTTACCCCGGTGGGCACAATCACTCCATGAATCAAACCCCAGCGGTGAGGATTGAAGGTGGGGCGACCTTTCCAATAATTAAAATACTCACCGTTTTTATGGTCGAAAGTTACGGTATAATCTCCGGGAAGCAACAGGTTCAGCATGTTACCTTTGGCAGCCCTATTTTTTATGTTGATTGAATAGGAAGCCTTCAACGCGGGACCGTAATCCATCTTATGCCAGCGATAATCCTTGTGCCCGTTTTCGCTGTAATTTCCCCAGTGACCAAAGATTCCCCCATCCAGATCAGTATACGCGGGTAGTAAATTAAGTTCCTGATCCTTCTGTAAGTGATGTTTCGCCTGGCGTTTGTAAAAGTCGTACATCCGGTAGGTATTGGTTTCCTCCCCCGCAAACTCATACCCCGCCCTACCCTTCGAAGTGTCCAGGTAAGGATAAAGAGCCGGTTCTATTTTCGGAGGTGATACCGTGGTACTTACTGCTTCATCATCTTCCACCTCTTCTTCAACGGACTGGACTTCTTTAAGGTAAATATTTCTAAACCTAACTTTCTTTCCCACAAGTTCCGGCTTCTTTACCCCGTGAACCTGAAGGCCGATATGCCCCGGACCAGCCACTCCATCAAATTCAAAATCTGTGATCGGAACATCATTGATAAATGTCTGATAGCGATCATCGAGCGACCGGATCAAAAATGAGTTCCATTCACTTGGTTTGAAGGCGCCTTTGATTGGTTTTGTTTTTTCCTTCTCCATATCAGGACTAAGCCAAAGTTGTCTGGAACCATCCTTTTTCTTCATCGCTTCGCCGTATATAAAGCCTGACCTGCCTCCGGCGATTTCAACCTGGGGTCCAATCAGGTGAGCACCTTCACGCAATGGTATGGAGCGAATTTGGCAACCTGAGTTCAGTCCGAGATCCAGTTTCACCTCAAACTTGAGCTCGAGATTACGGTATTTCTGCTTGGTTGTCATGAACCCATTTCCTTCTTTTGGGACCGAGATACCGACAATGCTTTGATCAACAATTTCATAGGTGTGCTTACCACCGGTCTGAAACCATCCGTCAAAGGACTTACCGTCGAACAGCTTGACCCAATCTGCAGCCCCGGCAAAAGGAGCAAAGAGGGTCATCATAAATAGACAAAGTAAAAAGGAATGAGTTTGATAGGATTTCATTTAATTAATTGTGCTACATTTTCTCCGGTTCGCCTATCCAAGTAAAATATTTTGTAACAATTTCATTATAATTAATGAATTAAGGAGAGCATTTGTTTCCAAAAAATTCAGGAAACTCGTTATTTTTTATTTCCTCCTAGGCATCATCTGAGCCCCCACTTGGTCTCGCCATGCCTCCAGCTCGCTTTTCAATTCGGCAGTTTTATCTTTCATACTGGCACTCAGGTCCCTGCTTTCACCGGGATCGCTCATCAAATCATACAGTTCATAAGCTCCATCTTCTCCATAAGCCGACTGCTCGAACCATTCAATCAGCTTGTACCGTCCTTTACGAATAGCTCCTGAAGGTGCAATGCCAAGACCATGATAATGCGGATAGTGCCAACAAAGGGATTCACGGGTAAGTTTCGCTCCTGAATCCCTAAGAACAGGCAGTAGACTGACCCCATCGATGTCCTTTTCCCTGGAAATGCCACCCGCAAGGTCAGTGAAAGTGGGAAAGAAATCATTACTGATAACAAATTGTGCCGATTCAGTCCCGGGTTTTACCACTCCGGGCCATCGAATGATCAACGGCATACGAATACCGGCTTCGTAAAGATCCCCTTTGGAACCTCTGAAGGGCTTACCCTCCTTACTACCCTTTTGTCCATTATCAGAATTAAAAACCACCAGGGTATTATTTTCCAACTCAAGCTCCACGAGAGTATCCAGTATCGTGCCTATGCTTTTGTCCAAAGTCTCGAGCATGGCGGCCTGTTTCGGATTATTGGTTTTAAGTTTTTTTAACTCAGGTTTCTTTGCATATTTCTCGATCAGCGACTTCTTCTCAATCTCAGGGTCATGAATACTGTTATGGGTAACATAGCAGAAAAAGGGTTGATCCTTATTCTTTTTGATAAACGCAACCGATCTTTCGGTAATCTCCCTCACATGGTGCCAATCCTCATCAAATTTGCTTTTGGGACCTGCGCCAGGCTTATGGGTTGTCAGCACATCATCAAAACCCTGAGAGCCTGGATCCCCCGGACGGCCAAGCTTGTATTTCTTATCCTTATTGAGGTGCCATTTCCCAAAATGCCCGGTTGCATACCCCGCATCCTTGAGGACTTCCGCTATGGTTACCTCCCCAAGAGGAAGCTCTTTCTTCCAGTCCGGAGTGATCAGTTTTGAATTTTTTGAACTGCGACCGGGTATGTAATCGGTCAGATGAAGACGGGCTGGATGTTTTCCGGTCATAATACTTGCCCGGGTGGGAGAACATACCGGACTTGCAGCATAAGCATTCGAAAACTTCAGTCCGTTTTTGGCCAACTTATCAATATGCGGGGTCTCATAAAAAGTACTGCCATAAGCTCCGACCTGATGTCTGCCGAGATCATCGGCGAGGATAAATATAATATTTGGTTTCTTGGAACTTTGCTTTGCACCTGCGGTGAAAAAAGGTGAGGTCAAGACAAGGCCGATGAACAAAGATATATAAAAGGACTTCATAGGTTGAAAATGTAAGCCCATATTCCTAAGTCACCCGAATAGAAGCAATTCAGAAGCTTACATTTTGTATAAATAAACGCAGTCGTTACTTGGATTTTTTCTTTTTCTTTGAAGATGTAATTTCGAAAGTATTGATCTTTGTATCCGCACTTGGAACTTTCTGATCAGCCGCCCAAAAAATTCCGTTAATTATCAATCTTACCGAATTGGGATCTCCAAAATCATTAAGATGACCAAGGGAAGTGGAAAAAGTTCTGCCTCCCCATTTGTTGGTCCATGTCCATGCCACCACATCCGTCATTTCCGGCTTAAGATGATGCGTACCAAATCGGTTTGTTCGTACTGCAGCTTTTTTATCCCTTGGGTGCCCAGTCCCCAATAAAAGAGGTGTGGTTCCTTTTTCCATTTTGGTCAGATAGAGCGTACCCCGGGATCCCCAATTTTCATCAGCTTGAACGCCGGTAAAAACCGGGTGTTTATTCCTCCCCTGCTCCACTTTCAGGCGAGTGGGACCACTAAGATGAATGCGGTAGGGTGAACCAAGAGCATCCCGGCCAAACCCATCGTTCCACTTTTGATTGGGATGTTCATCAGGATAATTAAACCCGTGCGTGCTCGTCCGAAAACCCACCACTGGCTTTCCTGATTTCAGGTAATCGGTGATATGAACGAGTTGTTGATCATCAATTTTTAAAAACCGGGTATAGAAAATGGCTAGATCTGCTTTTTTCAATGCTTCCAGACCCGGTAATCCCCTCTTGTCTTTTTCTGGATCCCAGTCCGGATTAATTACGGTTGTCTTAAAACCGAGACGCTCGATTTCGGATGCGAGCATCGGCATCGATTTCTGGGGGGAATAATGATGAGTACCCACCACAAATAACGCATGTGGTTTCTCTCCATGCAGAAAAGAGAGAGCACATACGAAGAAGGAAAGAAAGAATAATTTAAATATCATGACGGAGGAGATTTTATTTGGGTTTTACTAGAATTTCCATCTTTTCAGGCCCCAGACTACTCAACAGGCGGCTTGTAGGCATCTTCGTTCACCAGCCTCGGCTGAACCTTGGTCCACCATCTGTCGTATATCGCACGCAGTTGGGCCACTACTTCGGGATATTCATTGATAACGTTTTTAGTTTCACCGGGGTCGTTTTTGAGGTCGAAAAGCTCCTCCCCATTCTTGTTATTCACCAGAGTAAATCGTTTGTTCTGGATCGAAACTCTTTTGTGTTTCGATTGGGCGGCCTGGCCCGGTTCCCAGGCACCCACGTGGTGCACCAAATGCCGGTCGTCCTCCCAATCAGTCGCAGGGTTCTTAAGTATAGGAATAAGGCTGCGTCCCTCTACCTGTTGCTTAAGCTGATCCGTCATAGGAGTACCGGTAATTTCCAGCAGGGTTGGCATGATGTCCATTTGGCTTATCAATGTTGTGCATTCAACACCACCCTTAATACCGCCGCCCGGCCATCTGAAGAATGCAGGTACACGGGTACCGCCCTGATATGGGTGACCCTTTTGACCATTCATCCCGGCATTGTAAACTTTCGCAGTTCCCGAAGCGCCATTGTCACTTCCAATGAAGATGAATAAAGTGTTGTCAGCGATTCCCCATTCTTCGAGTTGCTGAATCAGCTCGCCGATACATTTATCGATGTATTCAACCTCCCAATAGATCTTCGCAACCTGTACATTCATTTGCGGATGGGATCCAAGAAATTTTTTATAATCTTCATTCGGCATATCACTCGAATCGGCTTTGTAAGGGCCGTGGGGCGATTTTGGTGGGAGATAAACGAAGAAGGGTTTCTTTGTCTGACGTTGAACATCCATCCACTCTGTTGCCTTATTAAAAAATAAATCAGTGGGATAAGTGCCATCCATTCTCTTCGGGTTTCCATTGTGAGAGATAGTGGCTTTCATTCTTGAGCCCTTTTCGTAAACCCAGCTAACATCGAACCCGCGATTCTCAGGACGGTAAGGCCCTTCTCTACCATTGTGCCACTTGCCAAACATACCCGTGACATACCCGGCTGTTTTCAGGGCTTGTGGCAGAGTGATCGTATCCAGGCTCAAGCGCTCGCGCCCTTGGATGGTATGCGTAACACCACTCATAAATTCATGGCGACCGCTCAGGAGTTTAGCACGACTGGGAGAGCACCTTGCACTGGAGTGATACTGCGTTAAGAGCAAACTTTGTTCCTTAAGGGAATCTATATTTGGGGTCTTTATGACCGGATTACCGAAACAGGAATGATTCCCATAACTGGAATCATCCGGCATAATTATAATAATGTTTGGCTTGGAACCTTTTAAAGCTTTTGCCTCAACTCCTATTGAGAATGTCATCATTGCCATGATCCCGCAAATGAACATGAACGCTTTTGTGCAATTCCAAATTGTTGAGCCAAAAAATCGATTAATCGTTTTTTCCATATTTAGTAATGTTTCGAATATCGAAATTGTTTCCAAAAAAAAGCAAATTTGTAAATTAGCCATTAGTCTAATCCTTTGAGTCCTAGCCAGGAAGAACCGTCCAAGATTAGCTGATTCTTTCGCTAAATTCTACAAGGTCTGAAACTGTAATCGTTGGCTCAATACCCCATGGGTCAAAAACTGCACCGAAGGATCTTTTCACCCATGCAGATTGAAGCCCGGCTGAAGTGGCACCTATCACATCAAATGGATTGCTTGAAACCAACCAGGCTTCACTGGCAGTTGATTCTGACTCTCTTAAAAAATGAAGATAGACGGATGGATCCGGCTTAAACGACTTAACATTGTCAACGCTAACAACCCCAGTGAAGAATTTCCTAAGATCAGCGGCATTGAGCAGTGCTTCTACATCTTCACATTTCCCATTTGAAAAAGCATACAATTTATGCCCCGACTCAACCAAATCGGATAAACCATTTACGGTGTCTGGAAATGGAGGTAACTCTTTATAAAATTTCAACAACGAGTCTTTCTGAGAATCAGAAAGATCAGCCTGATAATAGTCTGAAGTGTAGTCTAATGCCTGTCTCGTGCAGATAGAAAAATCCTCATAATCTTGCATCAACCCTTTCCGAAAAGAGTACTCCAATTGTTTATTTCTCCATGTTAAAGAGAATTCCTCAGCAAGATCTCCAATAAAACCTTTTAGAAGGAAAACGACTCCCTGGATATCAAAGAGAGTTCCGTAAATGTCGAATGCGATTTTTAAAGGCATAGATTGATAGAAATCAATCTAGCAAAAACAAAAGCTTAAAGCACTAGAAATTAACTTTGATCAATAACCTAACCCTCAAAGTATGCGATCAGTTGATCGATCTTGGGAAGTACTGTGTCGTCTTCGCCTGCGTGTAATTTAATCTCAACCTGAAAACCTCTGCCTGCCGGCAAATCGGAAAAGGAGACTTTTGCGGGCTTACAATCAACCTGTTTTGAGAAGCCTTTGATTTTTGAATAAGTTTCTTCAGCATCCTGCCATTTTGACCATTGATCGATCTTGCCGTCGCCATCCTTATCGACTCCTGCCCTTAGTTTGGCCATACCGACCCAGGGGCCATCGCTAACGAAGTCAGTAGCTGTCTGGGTAATCAGATAAAATTTACCATCCGCAAACATGACGTCGGGGTCGGGGTGACCGGAGCCAATATGTCCATAGAAACGAAATGGTTTATTGATATCTTCTGAAGTAAAGAGTGCGACGCTCATGCCACTACGATCATGTACACCGGCTGGATCGTAGTCGCCCACGAGGTAATACTGTCCATCGATGGCAATGGCGGCCCAGTCCCCGAAAGCATCCTGTTCGGGCTCATGGATTTCATAGGTCACCACTTTCTCCTCATCATTCCAATGGGGATGCTCAAAGGTGGCCGTCCTACCGGTTGGCTTGGTTCGATAGTCCACCGCAGGTTCAAGAATTTTGAAATTTCCGATTCCGTCATCACTCACCATATGACTGGCCAAGGGTGAGTCCCATGAACGTTTGGAAGCATTGATTGGCTGCCAATTTTCCGAAATCATATGAAATTTTCCCTCTAGGTCCCGAATCACGCCCACATCCGAACCGCCCCAGGGTGCGTCGAATGCGAGACCTTTGTCTTCGCCGGGCATACCATCCCGCAAGTCGCTATCGATGATGAGATGTGGATCCCGGTCATTGGGGCGGTCGTAATAGAAATAGGTTTTACCCTCCTTGTATTCCGCCGTGGTCACGGTCGGAGCCATGGCCGTGGGACCGTAATGCACCCAATTGATCATGTCGCGACTGTGCCAGGCATGGTAACCACTTTTCCAAGCTCGTTGGTAGGGGCGATCAGTGACTTCTGCCTTGGTTTCGGCTGGGCGATATTGATTCGGAAAAGGAGTCGTTACTAGTTTCTCGTCATACCCTTCAAGGCTTACTTCTTCCGGTTCGAACCCATCAAGAGTGAACCCAAGAGGCGGAGGTGGCTTCCTTTTTTTGTTCTTGGCTTCTTCAACCTTTTTTTGATGCCATTCTACGATTTGCTCGGCTGATCGGTACTGAGCGATAGCCCAATGATCATTGGGACCATGACTGATCAAGACCGGTGCATTCCTCATATTAAGATTGTATATGGAATACGGTTTCCAGTTCATCCATTCGACACTTTGCTTAAGCTCGATGTCCCGCAAATTGGCCGGCTTGGCGAATTTTTTCAACTTACTGGTGAAGGATACCTCTCGCTTCTGTGCGATGGCATGTCCATCTGCGACCTTGACCCCTTTGGACTTAGAAATGAATCCCTGCCAATCCTTGGTCGTGGAAACTTTCCAACGAGGATCTGTCTTATTGGGAGTTGCCTGAAGTGATGTCGCTAAACTGATGACCATGGTAACCAAGCCATAAACGAAAATAGAGAATAATTTATTCATAGGAGGAAGTTCGTAGAATCTAAAGGCTGAATCCTTGGAGGTAAAAATTGGACTAAGGTCTGCCGTCTTCCGCAGGCTGTTCTCCTTTGATAAGTGCATAGCCCTGGCGCACGAAGCGTTGGCCGAGAATGATGTAACCTTCCGGTCTGTTGTAGTGAACTGCGTTGCTGACCTTCCCATCCTTTTCTCGATCATTGAGATCATCCACATCGACCCAGGCACCACTAGGATCTTCATCGACAATTTCCATCTGGATCTTTCGCATGGCCGCCCAACTTTCTTTTTTCTCACCAGCATCGCTTAAGCGGCCGATGACGATGTTCATGTCGGGTCGCTTCAAATCACGGCGCAATTTACTAATCAATAGCTTCAAGGCATCTTTATAGGCAGGCTGTCCGCCGCCGTTGGCATCGCGTTCTCCCTGCATCCAGCAAAATGTTACGGAATTGAACTTAGGATGTTTCTTCAACATCTCCTTGTACTGATCCAAAATCGGTTGATAAAACTCTACCTCCCCACCCTTGTGAATTCTTTTTATGTCGTTTTCACGGAGTCCATTCTTTTTTGCAATATCCTGCCATTCTTCGAGCCACCTGCATATGGGCTGTCCACCTTTTGCCACTTTGATATAAACAACCTTTTCATCCTTAAAAAGTTTCTTTGCCTCCGGCATGAACCCGGTCTCCGGATCCATGCCCTGCATATTGGATTGCCCGGATAGGACAAAAAGATGAACGGGGTTCTCCGCTTCAGCTTTAACAATGAGAAATGCACTTAGTGCGAGTGATAGTACGGTTATTATTTTCATATAAAAATTCAGATGTTTAATGCCTCGTTTATTTCGCTATTTATTCCCCGCTCTGTTGGTCCAGCTGCTTCTGGGTGAATAAGCGTTTGGCATCTTCCTTCATCTCTGAATGGGGGAAGATTTCAGCAGTCCAACCAGCGAGATTTGATGGTTTGACCAATCGTTCTCTGGCTGGAGTGTAACGGCCAAAGGTGGGGGTGAAAGGCCCGACAAAATTGACATTTGCATTCGGGTCGATCTCATCCGCCAAATCACTGGCCCAGAAAACGGCATTGATCAGCATACGACGAAAACCACCATTTACGATATCCGGTGAGCCACCATAGATTGTGGTAAAAACCTTGCCAACGGGTCCGCCCTCAAATTGGTAACTCCGCGTCCAAGCAGCGGGCATGGGGGGCCTCTCCGTAAGCACTTCAGAATTTGGATAGATATCAACAAGAGGCTGAGCCATGGCCAGTACATCACATTCATCCCCCAATACAGCCTTGTAGCCACCTCCATAGGCCCATCCGTCGCTAACACCAAGATTAATTGGATGTTTCGACTTTTCCGGAACGACATCGATCCGAACACTCTGCAGATGATTTCGGCTGTAGTGCCCACCATACTTCGACCAACTCAAACCCAGTATCTGCTTACCAAAACCGTAAGTAAAATCATCCCCTTTATAGTCATCGGAAAACCGGGCATAAGGACCACTTTTGTCCTTAATCTTAAATGCATGAGTAGTTGTACGCAGACCGATAACCGGGCCTCCCCTCTTAAGATAGGAAATGAGATGCTCCATCTGATCCGCCTTCCAATCCTGAAAACGGAGAAAAAGAAAGAGCAGGTCGGCATCAGCAAGAACATCCATTCCTGGAATGTAATTACTCCCTTTCTTGATATGACCCTGACCATCCTGACCAAAGAGTACGGTGCATTTGAATCCTAATCGTTTTGCCAAAATACGGGCGATCGCGGGACAGGTTTCTTCTGAATGATATTCATGATCGGAAGCAATAAAAACGATGTGCTTACCAACACCCGGCCCAGACTTACCCTGGTATACGAGAATTTCGTCTCCCTTGTTTTTTAGGGGGGACCTAGGTGAGGCCTTTTTTATTAAGTTTGTCTTCTTCCCTGCCGATTCGGGTTGTTTCTTTTCGACAATCATCATGCTGGTCATCATCCGCCAATGGCCGGGGAAAGTACATAAGACAGGATAACGGCCAGGCTTTTCCGGAGTGGTAAATTTCGCTTCGAATTTTTCTCCGTATGGAATCTGAGGAGTCGAAAACAGGATAAGATCGGAATCGGGAATAAAATGTTTTTCCATTGCACCAACCTGGGCGGCCATCGTATCGGCCATGGCACCGACCACCGGGGCCTTGCCCGGTTTCACGATCAGCAGGTTATGCAACATGTGATCCGGGTTTTCAAAGGTAAACTGGTAGGTATGCCCGGCGCGAACCCTGAACTCCTTGGCATTGAAAGCCATCTTTGAAGGGACTGCCTTTATGCGAATACGGTCTGCCGTTACCGTGGCGTTGGCTGCATCGTAAGCAGAATTCCATTTGCGGTGTTCTTCTTCATCAGCCGGAAAAGTGATCCCTTCAGGAAGATTACCAATGAGGTTGGCAAGATAAAGATCAACCAACAGGTTGGGTCTTTTGCCCCGAGAAAGAAAATAACGGATCTGGTTGTCTCCTTTTTCCAGAGTGACATTGAACTGTCCGTTGCGCATATGGACACTCCCAGTTGCCCGGCGCAGGGGAACATAATTGAGATCAATATTGAGGGAAGAGTTACTCCGGAATCCCAGAACCGCTTCCTGTTTCCGATCACTTCGGACGATGAGTGTACCGCTTTCTGCTCTACCCCCGGTGAGCCAGCCAGACAATTTGGTGGAGGGATCCACTTTGAGCAGCGGGAATTCGGGTTTGATGGATGGTGTCCGATAACCTCTCGCCAATTCAATCATGGTTGCAAGTTTCGTATTCGGCTCGGCCTGTGCATTATCGATAAAGTCCTGCCAGAAAGTATCCTTATCTCGAAGATAACTGGCCACTGAGATCAAAGCGACCTGCGTCCTGACATCCCCGGTTTGCCATAAATTCGATGCAAGTTGATGAGCCTCTTTTCCGAGGACAGGCGCCCACCAGCGAATCGAGCGGGTAGCGGCATGTCGAATTTCAAGACTTTTTGAAACCAGAAGTTTCTTCAATAGATCCTTTTGCGAAAAATCCTTGGCACGCTCGAACAACCAGAGTAATTCGAGTCCGAAAGGACCATTTTCATCTGCCATGGGCAACATGGACTTTGCCATTTTCAGTACTTTTTTAACCGGATGATTTTCCAATTGCTCACGAGCCAATTCCCTAACCCTAACCTGCGGATGAATAAGAAGGTCAAAGAGTTCCTTCATCGACGCACCTTTGATTTCCGGGGCTTTGGAGAGCTTACCCCCCTTCCGTGTGACTCGCCAGATCCGGCCGTTTGTATAATCCCGGTTTTTATCCCTTATGGAATGCTGGGCATGACCAATGATCGGATAGTAAAAATCAGAGACATAGAGAGCACCGTCCAAACCAAAAGAAAAATCGACAGGACGGAAACTGGCGTTCGATGAGGAGAGGATTTGGAGCGCTCCACTGCCTTTCGTGTAGGTTCCATTGACAAGTTCCAGCGGTGTAAAATGCACGGTATTTTTGCCAAGCAGATGCCCGGTCACCAAACCTCCCTGCCAATCCTCTGGAAAGTGAGTGCTGGATACATGAACCATTCCGCACCCTTTCCCGTAACCAAAAAGACCTCCGAGTTCGGCGGGGCTGTAAACACCGACAGGCGTACTGACATTGTACAGTTCGCAGTCGAGCAGCTGACCACCCCCAAACATTTGCACGGATTCACCCCATTTATTGTAAGAGATCTTCCACGGGTTAGGAGTGGTTGTTTGACGCTCAATGCTTAGAGCGTGAGTATGCGGATCCCAGTAAAGGGCGGTTGCATCCTTGGTACGAACCAGCCCGTGCGGGGTTTCAAACTGCCCCCGATGAAACAAGCCTTCGCAATAGACCACCTGTCCCTGAGGAGTACGGGCAAGGTAACCTCCATGATGAGTATCGGTGTCATCTGCTCCCCGAAATAATTCCTGACTTACGTCTGCGACATCATCTCCATCGGTGTCACGTAACCAGAGAAGCTGACGGGCAACGGATACGATAATACCGTCCCGGTAGAAGACAAACCCATCAGGAAGCTTAAGTCGGTCGGCAAAAACGGTTCGCTTGTCAGCCCTTCCATCACCATCAGTATCCTCAAAAATGAGCACTTTATCATCCGAAAGCGTACCGGGAATGGGAATAGGATAGCTGGCAAAGGTTACAATCCATAAGCGGCCCTGTGCATCAAAATTGATTTGCAGGGGATTGATCAGTTCCGGGAAATCTTCACTGGATGCAAACAGGTTTACTTCAAAACCATCTGCTACGGTAAAAGTCCTGAGATCTTCTTCCGATGTTAAGATCTTACCGAGGCCTTTTTTGGGTGCCTTGGGAGAGGGTACTGCTTGGTTTGTGGGCAGTTCTGGAAAGGGCTCAACACGGGAAAGGTCAGATGCCTGTTTCCATATTGCCTCATCGAGCAGATCAGCGAGATGCAGATGGTGCGGAATCTCAGAGGTATACTCGTAGGAACGGGCACGCACTCCATAGTAATGAATTCCATTTGCAGGCCGATAAGCCATGGCAGTTTCATACGCTTTTCGGGAAATCATTTTCCTTAGCGAATTAAAACCTTCTGAATCCAGGTTTATATTTTTCAAAGAAGCGGATGGTACAAGTAGGTTGGCGAAGACCTCAGCGATTCTATGGTTACCTGTAGAATTTAGGTGCAGGCTATTGAAAGTAAGAGGCTCTTCACTCCCCGAAAATAGTTTCTGACTCGGAGTAAACAAATCCAACCAGGATACATCATGCTTGGCAGCCACTTCTTTCATGGTATCGCAGTAGGCTTTGATATCGGCATTACGATTCTCAACATTGGGGAATACGCCCACATCCGATTTTTCCACGGCGGTTGGAGAAACAAGAATCATTTCGGCACCGCGGTGTCGATCCTTGATGATTTCAAGGTAGATATTTAAATCCTTTTTAAACGCTTCAATACCTTCAACTCCGGCAAATGACTCGTTCATGCCGAAACACATGATCACCCGGTCACAAGTCAGCTGTTTGGAAATAAATCCAAGATGCTCACCAAATTTCTCAGGTCTAATCCGAAACCCAACTTCATCACCCGAATAGGCAAAGGAGCGAAGCTTATGTCGTTTATTTGGTTTGGCAACTTGTAGTAAAGCCTCGAAAGTACCGTCTTCCTGAAGACGCTCTACAAAGCTGTTTCCGTAAAGAAAAGTGGCACTGGGTTTGTTTTTCGCGTTTTGAGCATACCCGAGTTGGCATGCGGCAAGAAAGAGCAAAGAAAAGAAAAGGGGCTTCATATCTATGGTAATGTAGGAGTAATTTACAGGCTTTGGGTTTATTGGGAATTGTCAGCATAGATGGCCCGAGGGCTATCCACTAAAGACACTCGTACATCATCGAGGTAATGATTTGATTTGTCACCATTTGAATCAACCATACCGGCTCCCAAAGAAATTACCACACTTCGGGTTCCGGGAGGGATTTCGATGGAAGCACCCAATTTGTGCCACTCAGAACCCTGATCAGGCTTGGTGATATGATTTCTACCGACATGCTGAAGGACTTGATCAAAAAGAACTTCGCTGTCATTCCAAATGCGAGCAATATCTTGGGGAGCCTGACTGAAGGCTGCCAGACGAATTTGGAAAACGGAAGAGTCATCCAGATTAGATGCGAAAAAAGAGGTATCCACTCGTAATGACCTCGTATGGGTTGGGTACACTTCAGTATAAGATTCCAAATCGATCAAGTAGCGGGCATAAGCGAACTTAGCCTTTGGGTTATCCAAAAATTGTGCAACTCGCGCACCACTTACGGAAGATATCTTTTGGCCTGCTGAAATCGAAGATATATCTCCAAACCATTTACCCGCTTCAAAAGGGAATCTTCGTTTGAAATTTTGTTCCGGGTTTTCAAAACTTTCGGAAACAATTTCCTGTATCTTTGGTTGAGGTTGATTGTCTTGCGGCAGCTTAAATGCCCAGACAACTGAAGCGCTGAATACTCCAATTGCCAGTCCGGCAATTCCGATCTTGATCCGTGACAACCCTGAAACTCTTGTTCTTCTTTCGGGCTCTGCGGACTCTTTGCCAGTAGTGGCTTGAAGCGAGGCACTCTGCATCGATTGTTCGACCATTCCATGGATCGACGCCAATTCCCAATATCGTTTCCTTACCTCAGCGGATTCCTCGATTTGAGTACTTAAGGCTCGGGTATCCACTTCTGATAGGCTTCCATCCAGGTATTTGTTAAGCAGATCATCTAGTTCTCTTTGTTTTTTTTCCATTTTCATATCCCCGTTGTCTCCTTGAGTTGTAAATTGATACAGTCACGCAAACCCACGCGTGACTTTGAGAGGGCGACGCGCACTGCGTTTGAAGTCATACCCAGAGCTTCGGCCATTTCATCCGAACTCTGCCTGCGGGAATATCTTCTCCAAAGAAGATCCCTCAGTTTAGATGGTAATTTGGCAATGCACTTTTCCAATGCCTGTTCTCTTTCTTTGAAGCTCTCCGCTGATGGGACATCCTCAGTCAAAGCAATGATTGCCTTTTCGCTAAGCACATTGGCCCGTTTAGTCTGACGGAAATTCTCCAGTACCTTTAATCGGGCAATCCCGCACACCCAAGCCGTAAAATTCGTTCCGATTTCAAAGCTGGATGCCTTTCGCGAAACGGTCAAAAAAGTCTCCTGCAGAACATCGTCTGCATCCGACAAAGAAGGCTGCAAAGCCCGAATGAATGCCCGAATAGCATTTTCATTACGCACAAAGAGTAATTGTACCTCTTCGGTGGGAGTTGGTCCTTCATTTTCTTTTTTCTGAATATTCACCATAAGGTAATGAATCAGAGTTCGAATTTGTTTCCAAAAATTTTCTGATCAAGACCTAACTCGACTGCCGGCAATGATTCATTGACGAAGGGAAATAGATAACTCCATACCTACTAATCAGAATGGGGACTTTTCCTTGCGAGTTCGAGAAGGTAATTGGCTTCTATCGAATCCACCGCCCAAGCACAATGGGACTTTTCATTATGCTGGATGAAATAGTTGAAGGAAGGCTTGGGTTTTCCGACCCTTCCCAAGAAAGGAACCTTGATTCCAGGAAATGAATGGATGATCTCGTGAGCTTCAACCACAACGACATAGGTTCCTGGTTTAAGCATTGGCAGCGGTTTCTTTGGTGGTTCGATGGCCGGAGGTAAAGCGTTTTTGTCTGCGTTGATCGAAGAGAAAAGAGCGGTGGAGCCTAGCTTCCCCTTAAGATGAGCCACAACCTTGACTTTGTCATGCACCATGCATGCCCCGGTGAATGTACCTTTGTTGATTTCAACTACGGCGACATAATCGTTTGCAGCAACCAAGGCTGCGAGTTGCTTTTGGGTTTCTTCGGAAAGTTTGGACTGCTTTTCAGCAAAGCACAACGCATGAAATAGAAAAATAACCGAAAAAAGAAATTTACTCATAAGAAATATTATTGGTTTAAATATCTGGTTACAACAATAGTAATGACCTAACAGGTTGAATTGTTTCTAAAAAGATTTTCGTAAAAACCTCTCTTATTTAAAAATGTAAGAATTTAACTGGGCGGTTGCTTTTCAATGAACCTTCCAATATCCATTTTCAAATGAAAAAATTAATCCCTACTCTTGTTCTTTTCTCATTAGCTACCGCGCTATCGGCGGCTGACAATACCCTATCCAAATCCGAAAAAGCGGATGGGTGGAAACTTTTGTTTAACGGGAAGAATCTGAATAATTGGAAAATCGATAAATGGAATCCGGAGAGTATTTCTGTCAAGGACGGTGCGATCAAATGTCATGGTAAGCCCTCCATGGTTTACTACACCGGTAAAGATAAAGAGATGACGGATTTTCACTTCAAGGCTGATGTGATGACCAAACCGGGGTCAAACGGAGGAATCTTTTTCCATACCAAATACCAGGATAAGGGATGGCCTGTCGGACATGAAGCACAGATCAATCAAACCCAAAAGGATCCTGTCAAGACTGGCAGCGTCTACATCGTTAAGAAAAATTTGAAGGCTCCGGCCAAGGACAACGAATGGTTTCATTATGAAATCATCGTAAAAGGAAAACGCGTTGAAACCAAAGTGAATGGCAAAACCGTGGTGGTCTACACGGAAGGTCAGGATGTCAAAGGAACCCGCAAACTTTCAAAGGGCACGATCGGACTGCAAGCCCATGACCCAGGCAGCACGGTTTTGGTAAAAAGCATCAAAGTAAAGACCCTGTAAGAAAAAAATTAATTATTGGATTCGCTTATTTCTTCTGCCAGCGGTCTTGCTTTTCCATAATGTTCCTTGGAGAATCTCCATTCAACCACGACCTTGCCTCTGCACCGTTTCTGAGATACGCATCCCAGAAGGCAGTACTCAGTCCGAGAATTACCCGATGATGATTTGGGTTTCTGGGAAGTTTGTCTCTTAAAGAAGCCTTGTCATTAAAGACCGAATGTTCCGCTTTGTACAAAACAACCTCATAATGATTCCCCTTTGGAAGAGCCGGAAAGACGGCTAGACGGGAATCAATAGTTTGCCCACCGATCGATACGAGATCATGAGTGCCCGTCATCAATAACCAGGGAATACTGACCTCCCCAAAAGCTTCGTCGGGACTGATCATCTTTCGACTACCCGGACTCAATGGCATCGCAGCCTTGATTCGTGGCTCGGTAAGGCTTTTTGAGAGGGGAATTTTCTCTCCAGAAACTGCTTGAGTCGTCAGCGCACCAAATGAGTGACCGGACATGCCCACTCTGGAAAGATCCAACTTGCCTGATAAAGGGAAATCCGATTTTTGATTCAAGTTTTCCAGTTGATCCAAAACGGCGGAAACATCCTGCACCCGAAGCATAAAATTCTTGGAGGAGGCGGCTTTCTTAAGAGCAAACATTCGGCGAAGAGGACCCACATCTTTCCAAACCGATTCATCACTCCCAACATGTTGCATAAATACGGCGACATATCCACGACCTGCCCAATGTTTTCCCAAATATGAACATCTATTCCGACTACCTCCAAGTCCATGGCTAAAGAGAATTACTGGGGAATTTTTCTTTCCCACAGGAAAATAAAATTTTAGGGGTATCGAACGATCACGGTATTTATCCTTAATCGTCCGATCAAGAGTTTCAATGCTCTCAAAAGTCTCAAGTGGATTATATGCTTTGCCTTGATAAACCAAAGTGCACAGGAAAACAGAAATGCATAATAAAAGATGAGATGACATGTAATTCATTAAGCCTCGGGAATTACAGGCTTCAATACTTTACCATTTTTCACCGGGTACAGAGCCTTCATTTTGGTCAGTTTATCGACCATTTCCGTAATCATTTGTTTTAGTTTATCCGGGTGTTTTCCGGCCAGGTTATTTGATTCACTGATGTCGTTCTTCAGGTTGAACAAAGAATAACGCTTAGGTCCTGAATTTAGATATTCGTAGATTACTTTCCAGTCGCCATTTCTCCAGGTGGTAAAGAACTGACTCTTTCCACGACGAGGATGTGGATAATGATTTAAGAAAACATCCCGGTGATCAGAATTTCTCTTCCCCGCAAAAAGATCCCCCAATTCCTGTCCGTCCATTTTGTGAGATTTGGGAATCTTTATTCGAGAAACCTTACACAGGGTCGGTAACAAATCAAAGCAGGTTCCAAATTCCTGACGCATAGAATTGGGTACGATGGGGTTCTCTTCCTGAAAAGCATTTCCGGGACTCACCTTCCCCCAGGAGGCAATAAATGGTACCCGCATCCCCCCTTCCCACTTTGCCCCTTTACGACCCCGCAGGGGAGCACAGGAACTAATGCCATCCAAATCTTTATCAGGCGCATCGCCGCCATTATCTCCCAGGAAAATAATAAAAGTATTTTCGGCTACACCTTTGGTCTCAATATGATCGATCAGATCTCCAAGAGACTTATCCATTCCCTCGATCATGGTGGCATAGGCCATAAGTGATGGACTCTTACCCTGATAGTTTTTCGCAAAACGGGGATCGGATTGAAAGGGAGAATGTACCGCATAGTGAGACATATGCAAAAAGAAAGGTTTGGAAGCATTCAATGCCTTATCAATTTCGGCTTTAGCCTCAAGGGTGAGAGCCTCGGTGAGAAAAATATTCTGCCCATGGTATTTTTCCAAATGCGGCACGGGCCGGGCATGCAGGTTTTTGCTACCCACACCAAAACTTCTCGTTCCATAGTAGGAACCGGGAGCACCAAAACAGGTACCCGCCACATTGACATCAAATCCTAAATTCAAGGGGTCCTCCCCTTCCCTATCTTTCGGAGCAAAGTGAGCTTTACCGACATGGATCGTTTGGTAGCCAGCCTTTATGAATAGATTGGGGAGAGTAACATCGCTTCCCTTAAGACCTACCCAGTTCCATTCAGGTGGAACCTGCTGAGAAGTGGCGAGGGGGTAATCGATCTCACGGTTATTTTTCCACGGAAAGATGTAGTCAGTGCACCGATGTCTTGCCGAGTTCTGTCCGTTCATCATGGAGACCCGCGTTGGGGAACAGACATTGTGGGAATAGAAGTTACTGAAGCGTACACCTTGGGAGGCTAAGCGTTCCATATTTGGCGTTCGGTACCAATCATTAAGCGGATAGCGTTTCGGTTTGCCATTTTCATCAACCAACATCGGTGCTGATGTGTCCATCAAACCCATATCATCCACCAAGAATACGATAATGTTGGGCTTACGCAGCTCTGCTTTTAATAGAAAAACCCCAATAAACACAGCAAAGATTGTGAAGTTATTTATATTCATTTATCCAGATTCAAGGATTGAGAGGCAATCTCAGACGACCACTGTGCATACAATTCCTGAAGGCGTTTAAGAACCTCGGGGCGATCCTTCGAGAGGTCTTTACTTTCGCCCGGATCATTCTTCAGGTTGAAAAGACGGGTTCCTTTTAAAAGGTTTTCCCGATTGATGATTCCCTCGGTTGGCTCGCGGTTTTTCCGACCACCGTTGTGGAGTAATTTCCAATCACCGGAACGAACGGTATGACTGTTGGTTTCTCCAAAACGCCAAAAAAGGTTTCGGGGTTCTTCTGATTTCACGATGGGTTTACCATCGAGATCAGCAGGGAGTCTTATGCCCGCGGCATCCAGGCAGGTGGGTACGATATCGAGGCTAGAAATCACTTGATCCGAGACTTGCCCCCCATGCGGGTCGCCGGGGCGGGATAAAATAAAGGGAACCCGGATACCTCCTTCCCATAGGGTGAACTTACTGCCAGCCAAGGGTAAGTTGGTCGCCCCATTGGTCGGGGCGCCTCCGTTGTCAGAAAAGAATACGACCATGGTGTTGTCGGTCAGTTTCAATTCGTCCAAGGCATCCATCAGCACACCTATGTTTTCATCCAGGCAATCCAGGTTCGCCAAGTAATAGTCCCTCATTTGCTTGGCACTGATCTTATCGCCGATCGTGATGAATTGCTTAAACCATTGTGCGTACTTACCGTCCTTGTCGGGGTCATAATGCGGGATTGGCTGCAATCCCTTATATTTTTTGATGTATCGAGGGGGGACTTGGTGAATCAGGTGATGGACTGAATTGTAGGAAAGAGTCAGAAGGAAAGGATCGTTTTTGTTTTCATGCAGGAAGTCGATCGCTTCCTCGGTGAAAACCTCGGTCAGGTAGGGATAATGATCACCCTCCGGTTTGAACTCCTCATATCCACGGTTTCGCATCAAAGGACCAAGGGCAGCACTGTGACCCTTGGGGTCCGGTGTTCTGTTCTGTATATCTTTTGATAATAGAAAATAATCGAAACCATGGGCGGAAAACCCAAGGAACTCGTCGTACCCGTGATTCAGGGGGTAAGCGTAGAGATTCTGCCGGTGCAAGGTTTTGTTCCCAAAATCATTTTTACCAATCTTTGCCGTCTTGTACCCGTTTTCCCTGAGGATGCTTGCCAAGGTAGGAATGCCTTTGGGCAGCCCGCAATTAAACCCACTCTTCGGATCCCAGCGAGCCTGGTGCCTACCAGTGATCCATCCGGCCCGGGACGGACTACAGACTGCTGCTGACACATAGGCCTGTGTGTAGAGAGTCCCCCGAGATGCAAGTTCATCGAGATTGGGAGTATGGGCATCCTTGGCACTATGCTGGTACTTGCTCAAGTCCCCATAGCCCATGTCGTCGACCACGATAATCATAAAATTTGGGCGATCGGAATCACTTTCAGGCTTGGATGCCTTGTTAGTTTTCGTTTTCAGCATCCAGGAACCACTTATCTTAAAGGATGATTCATGAACTTTCATCAATGGGCTCTTCGGCGAACCGGACGCTCCCATACCCCAACGGTAGTAAAGTTGTTGACCAGTGATAGCACGGTAGGCTCGATCGAGTGGTTTATTTGCACTGCCGTAACGGCTCCGTGGTTTGAACTTCTTCCTTGCGATGGCGAGGGGTTCTATGGCGGAGGCGAGAGCTTGGTTGGCGTCGGGAGGCTGGGAGTCGAGCAGGTTGCCCACGCGCACTTGGACATCAGTGTTGGGGTGGTTGATCTCAGCAAGTACGACGGGAAGGGCTTCTTGGTAATAGCCTAGATTGAAAAGCCCTTCTGCGGCGATGAGACGAACATCGAGCGAGGAGTCGCTTAAGTTTTCTCTTAAAGTCGGTAAAATGGCCTTCACGATTTCGGATCCTGCCGTCTGGGTGATAACGGCAAGTCCTAGGTTAGCCCAGTATCGGACGGACTCGTCTTCGTTTTTAGTACGGGCCTTCAAATCAGCCATGCCAGCTTCACCGAGCAACTGCAGGTTAGCGGTATCGAGAATTTCTTCGTAGTTCTCGATATCCTGACCAACTCCCCAAAGTGAGCGGCCATTGGCACATTCGTAGAGCAAGCGCTCATTGATGAGACCAAGGTCGCGGGTTTCGATCATCCAGTCATGGAGCCGCTGTCGCATCTGCTTCAGCACATCGACATAGGCTGGGTCATCAGCGAGGTTATGAATCATTTCGGGGTCGGTTTTGGAATCGTAGAGTTGCTCGATGTCCTTGAAGCGCCGAGCATACTCGACCTGTGACCCTTCAAGTTTTCCGGCCAATGCCAACTCCTGGAAGCGGTGGTAGATCGGTGCCTCCCAAAGGAAGGTTTCGTAAGGTGCATAGGGGCGATGGGGATAGAAATGACGCATATAGCGAAAGCGTTTATCACGAATCGAGCGAACAAACTGAGTACGGGTATCGAGTCGGTTACGCATAGCAACGAGAAACTCACGCTCTTCAGCAGTTCCATTAACCAGTAGTGGGCGCCCCTGCATATAGCTGGGAGGAGTAAGGCCAGCCAAGGAGAGGACGGATGGTGCCATATCCATAAGGCAGATAAGGTCATCTACCACCGAACCGGGCTGAGCAGGGGCAAGGTGCTGGTATTTCTTGGGGAAGCGAACAATCAAGGGCACATGGGTGCCTTGTTCCCAAATCGTGTGTTTACCGCGTGGCATTCCGACCCCATGATCGGCCCAGACGATAGTGATAGTGTCGTCCCAGAGGCCGTCTTCCTTAAGAGCAGCTAATACTTCTCCGGTTCGATAATCGACTTGTGTGACGGCATCATAGTATCTTGCCCAGGAATGCCGAAAGATGGGATCGTCCGGATGAAAGCTCGGGAGAGGAGCGGTAGCTGGATCGTGAAAGTCACCTGACTGGAGGCGGTTGAGGCGCGTTTGGACGATCACATTCTCCGCGATCTTGGTCACACTCGAGTGACATTCATTGAAATCAATCTTGGAGAAAAAAGGCTGACCCTTGTTCGGCCGACTACGCCAAGGAGTGTCTCCAACTTTCTTTCCCTGCCGGTCATACTTCATTCCGACAATGTTGTAGTCGCCCTTTTGATTGGTGGTGTAGTAACCCGCCTCACCCATGAGGTTGGGGACAAACTTGAGGAAAGTAGGTGCTGGCAGACCGCCGCTGCGGTGATGCAGGGTTCCAATGGTGCTGGGATACATACCGGTGACAATGCTGGATCGGGACACCGAGCAAACTGGGGCAACGGAGTGGGCGTTGGTATAACGGATACCTTCTGTGGCGAGCTGATCAAAAACCGGGGTCTTTGCATACTCATCCCCATAACAGCCCATCATTGGGGTAATATCTTCGAGTGCGATGTAGAGGATATTTGGGCGATCATCGGCAAAAGCCGAAGATAGAAAGAGAAGAGCAAAAACAGCGTGTAAGCAAGATTTCATCCGATTCGGTTCCAATACTATATTTCTAATTTTTCTTCTTTCTGGCTTTGCGTTGAGGGTTCGCAGGAACAGCTTCGGGAATAACCGCATTATGCACCTTGAGGACCGAATCCAATTGCCTCTTCAACTCGTCCGCTTTCTCCGGCATGGCGGCGATGAGGTTTGTCGTTTCGCCAATATCGTCTTTCAGGTTGTACAGTTCGCTCCTTCTGTCGGAGTAGAAATAGAGGTACTTCCAGTCGCCGCCCCGAACCACACTCCCCGGTTCGGACAAAGGAGTTAGCGGCTTCGCAACCGGATAGTGCCAGAACATAGGGCCGCGATTAAATTTTGTGTCTCCTTTGAATAGAGGGACAAGGCTCACGCTGTCCGGTGCGATTTCGGGCTTCTTTTCGATACCCGCCATTTCGAGCAAAGTTGCGTAGTAATCGGTTCCGTGAATCGGCGTATCGCTTACCACGCCCTTGGAAACTCCGGGGCCTTCGGCAATGCAGGAGACGCGAATCCCGCCCTCGTACAAATCGCCTTTGTGTCCACGGAGCGGAGTGTTGTCTGTTGCCGGCTTATGGCCACCGTTGTCGGAGGTGAAAAAGATGACGGTGTTTTCGCGCAATCCTTTTTGGTCAAGCCATGAAAGCATGCGACCAATATTTTCGTCCATCGATTCGATCATCCCGCCATATTTTGGATTCATGGCTTTTTTGGCCGCGTACTTCTTTGTCTTTTCCGGCTTTGAGTGGAACGGGGCGTGCACCGTATAGTAGCTCATGTAGACAAACCACGGCGTATCGTTTTTGGAAAACTGCTCAAGCACACCGATCGCTTCGGTCGTAATCCGGTCTGTTAGGTATTCGCCTTTCGGACCGTCCTTCAAATGGGCGAGCTTATACGGACTGAAAAAGCCATTGTGTGGATGCCCTTTCCAGCCACCGGCAATATTCACATCAAAGCCCTGATCGGTGGGCAGATGCGTTTCGTCATTATTTGTGAGATGCCATTTACCAAGAAAGCCGGTCTGATAGCGACCAGCCTTCAGGCTTTCTGCAATTGTAACTGCATCCAGTTCGAGGTGCGAACGTTCTTGCGTACGTTGCAAAATTCCGCCTTTGGTTTCGCTGACAAAATTATCGACGAATCCGCTGGTCGACGGATACTTGCCGGTCATGATCGCTGCCCGGGAAGGTCCACAGATCGGGCACGCTGCGTAGGCGTTGGTGAACCGCATCCCCTGCCTGGCCAGTTTGTCGAGGTTCGGAGTCTCAAAAACCTCGTTACCGTAACAGCTCAAATCACGCCAGCCCATGTCATCAACAAGGATAAACAGGATATTGGGTGGCTCATCCGCAGAGGCATTAGACTGAACAAAAGAGGCGGAAAAGAAAACTCCCCAAAGGAAAGTTGACCATCCTACAAGATGGTAGAGACGAGGCATCAGCTCTTCAGTAAGCCCAAGTCTGCAACACTGTTTCCAAACTTACCAGCGTCAATGTTGTGTTTATGAAGCAGTTCGAGGTAAAGATTACAAAGATGTGTTGGTTGTTCCAAGACAGTGTGGGACTGGTGGCGGTATCCTCCTCCAGCCACGATCATGGGAAGATTATTACAGGTGTGGTTTGAGGCATCACCAAAATTACTACCCATCACCACAGTGGTGTTGTCAAGCAGGGTACCCTCCCCTTCCCTTACCTGATCCATTTCAAAAAGAAACCGGTTAAAATGCTTGAGTGTATCAATCTCAATTTTACTTAGACTTTCAATCATGCTGGGCCTACCCCCATGATGGGAAAACGTATGCCAACCGCCTACGGCACCCGGTACTTTTATGGCACCATCGATCCAATCCATGGAAATGGTGATCACCCGGGTCGAATCTGTCTGAAAGGCAAGCTTGGCCAGTTCGAAAAGATTGTGAATCTTGGTCGAAAAAACATACTCCTGATCATCGCTTAGTGATTTCTCGACTTTAGGCTTTTCCGTGTTTAGCCAAAATTTCTCATGTTCAAGCTGTTCTTCGAGCTCGCGAATAACCACTTTGTAACTGTCTAGCTTAGCTGGCTGGGTACCCTTTTTGCGAAGTAATTCCAGATCTCGGCGTAGAGAATTTAGAATATTCTTGTCGTTACGGAGCTGTCTTTTCTTAGCCGCTAAATTCTCTTTCTCAAAGAGTTTCTCAAATATTTTTTCCTCATCATGCATCGGAGGAATGGGTGAACCGCGATCATTCCAGGATATCCCCCAACCACGGTCGTATATACTGAAATTCAAAAAGGGGAACCGGGTATCTCCTCCCATCTCTTTGGCCATCACCTGATCCAGGGAAATGCCATTTACAAAGGTGGATGACTCCGGACTGGGACTCCCGGTGAGAAAGGATTTTTCAGAATCGTGGTTACTTGTATCCATACCGGGATGATAAAGATTTTGGAAAACCGTCATCTTATCCAAAGTCTTAAAATCCCTGAGATAACCGGATGTGGAAAAGTCTCCCCTCTTTTTAGGGAAAAAATAAGGCTCATAAAATCCGAGGCAACTGCAGACAAAAATAATACGCTTAGGTGGGCTCTTTACCACTTGGGGCTTTACGGCGGCCCGCAACTCCAGGGACTGCAGGGCAAGGGGTAAGGCTGTACCCAATTTGAGAAATTCTTTTCTGCTGATGTTTTTCATACCGTTATTTGATAAGTGAATAGTCTAAAGTACAGATAAGCAAATCCCGGATTTTACATTTCTTAGGATCATCCGGAATTATGGAGTAAAGATCGAGACGCTGACGAAGATCCGGCTGGTACCCATTGGCATACTCGAAAAACTTTTTGATAAAATTGTAGGCAATCTTCTTATGATCTTTTCGTAGGATTTTCTTGAAGCCAAAAACATTCGCAAAATCCTCTTTACCAATGGAACCGGATGGATCGACATTAGCCGTTAATTTGAAATAGCCAATACGCCGATATGTGAAGGTATTTTTATGAGGAATCTTTACCCGATATTGATCCCGCCATTGTCCGGTCGCATCGAAACTTTCAAGTGCGAATCCATAAGGATCGATGCTTTTGTGACAGGCATAACATGCCTGATTTTTCTTATGTTCCTCAATTTGTTCGCGAAGAGAGGCTGCATCCTCACCATGTTCTGGCTCCACCGCTTCTACGCTCTCAGGTGGAGGAGAAAGTGTATTCCCGGCAATATTTTTGGAGATCCACGCACCCCGTAAAATGGGGGATGTATCAAACCCATCAGCCGTTACTTTTAAGATACTTCCCATGGTGAGAAGACCACCACGCGGAACTTCAGGGCTAAAAGAAACCTTTCGCATTTCCTGCCCGATCACTCCATCAATCCCGTAGTGCTGAGCCAATCGCTGATTAAGGATGGAGAAGTTGGAGTCGATCAGGTAATCAACCGGCAGGTTATTTTTGATCAGATAGCTCAGATAAGTCTCGGTCTCAATTGGCAAATAATGATTCAACAATGTGTTATAAGAAGGATACAGTTTGAGCGAAGGTGCGACCTGATCAAAGGTCCGCAACTCCAGCCATTGCTGGCAAAGGGAATGAATCATCCGCGAACTTCTCGGATCCTCAATCATATGATCAATAATCTGAGACAAGGAGTTATTCGTAATATTGTTTGCCCGGGCAAATTCCATCAACTTTTCGTCAGGTACAGAAAGCCAGAAAATTCGGGCAAGATCTGCAGCTTTGGAATAGGACAGGTTCGCATACTCGCCGGGTGCCATAAGAAACCGGGGCGAACATAACACCGCCTTAAAACCAACCTTCGCAGCTTCCGCAAAGCTTTCTCCATTGTTAAGCATATCCAGACTGGGCTGAAAATAAGGCTGTAAGTCATCATCGGTCAGAGGGGATGAAAATGCATTTTCAGCAAAACGCTTCAGGACAACCTTCAAATCTTCCACCGATTTTGAACCCACAAAGATTTTAGTAGTCCTCTGATCAATTGACAGATCAGTGAGAACATCAAGTCTGCCAATCGAAGCGAGTGAACGACCATCGATGGAATGAGCCTTGGTTACCAAAAATTTGATGTACTTTTTATTTGTTGTTTGGGGAAAATGAATGAACTGTTCATTGGCCAGGCGAATCTCGAGATTGCCATCAATGATCGACTCTCCCCAATTCTGACCATCGTCTGACAGAAAGACCGAATAGGCCTGGATTTGACCATTCCCATTTCCACCTGACCAGGTAGCATAAGACAATCCATCAATTACCCTAGCGTTTGGGTTCTCCAAAATTACATAGTGTGGAGGCTTTGCCAAGGTAGGCTTAAAACGCGAATGCCAGAATGTACGGTTGGATCCATCCAGCATCTTTTCCTTTTCCATTCCATTTTGAAAACTGCTTACGGATACACTTCCACCGATCTTCTCAAGGTTTGACTCAGTTGAGGATACTTCACGAGCCACTCTCTTTTCCGCACGAATGGGCAAACCCTCAAATAGTTTTTGATATGATCTTGGCGGCCATTCTTCCACAATCGGACCACGGGCTTCGAGTTGTTTGATGTAAATCCCTTGATTTCCCTTTTTCTTTCGGAAAGTGTGCTTCGAATAACAATGGACCGAAACATTTTCTCCGGGTCGCAAAAAAACACGAACTTTGTATGACTCCAATTCTTTCCGGTTCCCGACGGATATAACATCAAGTAAATGCTGAGGTTGAGGCCGGTCATCCGCATAATAATACTTACCCGCAAAAACCATCAGACTGATGTCTTCCTCAAATTCACCCAACTTCATCGCATCAAAGGTGAGGTCGTACCATCCCTCAACCGGAGGATCGAAGTTGTCATAAAAAAAAGAATAACTGTTTCCGTTATTTGCCCGGGTCCATGAGAACAGAATGCCCTGCTTGTAAGGTCGGGTGTATATGTTGTATGTCTTGTGACTGTCTTTGATTTTATTGGTTACCCAAATTCTTTCTTCCAGAAAACCATCAGCAGGAAGAGAGAATTCAAGCATTTGATCGGCAGTTGAAAAGTAGGAACCGAGCATTTCCTTGGTCAGCTTTATCCTGCGGTCGGAATCATAGTCATAAGTACCTCGGTCGTCCGGAATCTCACCGCTTACATCGTATTGGATATGTAACAGATCATTGAGTGAATGATTAAATTCATGACGACTGATTCTGCGAAATTCATCAGGATCGGAGCTAATATGCTTTTTTGTCAACCACTTGAGCATCCTTTCGGTTTCGACCTGGCTTGGTTGGCTTTTATTTTCCGGCGGCATTTTATGGGTAATCAAATTTTCAAACATCAGGGTTCCATCGAAACTTCCCTGGTCAAAGAGCTTAGCCATATTGATATTCCCCTTTTGGGTATCCTCATCATGACAATCGAAACAGTAATTTTCGAACAACTCCATGCCTCCCCAATCGTCCCTGCCCGCTAAATTACTCACACATAAAATGTATGAGCAAAAAAGACTTATTAGGACTGCTTTGAGATGCTGCATTTTGACTAGATCATCAGATCTCCGGAAATTCGTTCACCGGCAAATTTCACTTTCTGCCCAAGTTCTGCAAAGTCACTCTTGGGTAACCGTTTCGCAGGCCCAGTAATCCAAAGAGTACCCGCCAAGGATTGATCTGGGTTTACGATAGGACCAGCAATACAGTGAATACCTTCATTACCCTCTGCATAGTCGACTGAATAGCCCAAGTCCAAAATCCGTTCACACTCAAGATGGAGTTTCTTACGATCGGTAATAGTCCTTGATGTTCGAACTGTTAGTTCCATTTCCTCTATCACCTTTTTCCTTTGGCTAATCGGCATATGAGCGAGAAGCATTTTACCCGGGGCATTACAATGAAAGAGGAACCGCAGGCCAATATCAACAACGATCCGCAGAGGCTCAAGACCTTCAACCTGATCAATGATCACCCCTTCCCTTCCGCTCATTACACCCAACTGAATTGTTTCCCGGGTCAGGTCGCGTAATTCCTGCATATGAGGCTTTGCGGCATCCGAAATGCTCGGTCTTTTTCCACGGGAAGATACCAACCGGAGCAGTTTGGGCGTCACCGAAAATGCCATGCTTTTTTCATTTCGGTAAAGATATCCGCGAGCCAAAAGTGTCTGGGTGATTCGAAAGACGGCATTTTTGGGCAGTTGTAATTCCTGGCTCAGGGCTGACAGGGTCATCCCTGCATCCGCCTCACTCAGCGTCTCCAAAATATCCAAGGTGCGGTCTAACGCAGGTACAAGACCACTGCCTTCTTTTTCGATGAATGTATTTTCTGTCAAAGTAGAGTATTTCATTTTTAGAACATGTTCTATTTATAGAAAACAAGTAAACCAGTCAAATGGATCAGAGTAAAAAAATTAAATTTAATTTTTAAGGCTAAGTGACCTTCTCCTGTTCTTGGCTCTTCATTTGAGAAAGGATCATGCCCAAAAACATCAAACCACATCCTAACCATTCCTTCATCGTTAAAAGCTCAGTAAAAAATAACCAGCCCGCGAGTACCGCAAAGACTGCCTCCAGGTTGAGAATCATCGCTGCCCTACTGGGTTCTACCTTTTTTTGAGCTATAACCTGCAATGTAAAAGCGATTCCCACTGAAACTATACCTGCATAAAGTATAGCTCCCGAGGCAAGGATAACTTGATCTAGGTGAAAAGTTTCGAACACCAAACTGAGTAACAAATTAAGAGCGGCACAGACAAGATACTGAACAAGTGCTAATTTGATCGGGTTTAGGTTTCGTTTATTGGCAGTGCCAATGACCCGCACATGCACTGCCCAAAAGAACGCTCCGATCAGAACCATAGTCTCTCCCCATCCCATGGAAAAGTCCTCCTTTATGCTCAAAAAATAAAGACCCAGCACGGCCAAAGTGCATCCAATAACGGTCCACCTTCCGATTTTCTGTCGGAGACATAAGCCAAGAATAGGGACGATCACCACATACAGTCCGGTAATAAAACCGGCCTTACCAACAGTGGTATATTGAATACCCACCTGCTGGAGGGTAGCTCCCCCAAAGAGTGCAAAACCGGCAAGTATAGAAAATTTCCAAAAGGATGGATTGAGTTCTGTGGGACCACTCTCCTTTTTCCTAAAGAAAAATAGTAGTGGCAGAAGAGAAAGAGCACCCACCAAAAAACGGCAAACATTAAAAGCATAGGGTCCCAAGTGATCCATTCCCATCCGCTGGGCCACAAAGCCAAAGCCCCAAATCAGGGCGGTTAAAAGAAGAATTAAATTTGCCTGAAACTGGTTCACGTGTGGCTGGAACCCGTAAAATAAAACTGGCTATATTTTGATGGGGCCAGGGTGATTGATCACCGTGGCATTTTCGGATGCTCCCGGCATTTCGGCATGTGGGTTCCTGGTCTTTGTCTTTCCGGGGGGAAGTATTTTTCCATTTTCAATCTTGGGAGGATCATGACGGTTAGGGGTCGGGTTGTGGGGAATGGAATCTCCGGTTTGTTCAGTCCATTTTGCAAGAAGTGCACGGGCCTTTTTCAGGGCCTTAGTATGCTTTTTATTGTCGACCAGATTGCTTAACTGATAGGGATCCTTTTTAACCTGAAAGAGCTCTTCGGGTGGGCACGGATTGGCAAATACTTGTTGCTGGTCCGGCTGAGTCCTGCCGGCGGAATGGGCTTTCCATAGTTCCTCACCGGCCGGGTAATGATCATCTGATTCGTAACAAAGGTTGGGCTGATTGGGAAAATTGTTCTTAATATATAGGTAATCTCCAAAGCGAACCATACGCTCATGATTTCTGTAAACATGCCAATTATGTTCGGCAAAGACCACTTCCCTTATGCGTGTCTCTGTTTTTTTTAAAATGGGCAGGAAGCTTCGACCCTGAACACACTCGGGAGGTTTTATACCGGCAAGCTCCAAGCAGGTGGCACTCAAGTCAATCACACTAATCAAACTGTGGGTAGCCGAAGGACTTTTGATAACCTCAGGAAAATGGACCACCCATGGCGTCTTGATTCCACTGTCGTACATACGTGATTTGCAACGGGGAAAAGGACGACCATTATCTGCGGCAACTACGATCATGGTATTTTCAAGAACACCCTGTTTCTTAAGCTCAGCAGTCACCAATCCGATATAATAATCAAAACGGCTAACTTCATGATAGTATCCCGTCAGGTCCTCGCGGGTAACCGGTGTGTCGACCAGGTACGGGGGGATAATCACATCCTTGGAATCGTACTTGGGTGCTTCTTTGGTAATGCTCCAAGCACGATGGGCATCGATCGAGGCAAACCAAAAGAAGAAAGGTTTATCTTTCGGGCGGTCCTTTACATGACCGAACCAATCCTCTTCTTTCCCGGGCCCTCCACCGCCGGTGATTCGGTCGAAGGCTCGATCTTTATTTCCAAACATATGATTCTTACCAGAGAGAACGGTGTAATATCCGGCTTCGCGTAAAAGTTCAGGAAAGCGGACTTGCTTCAGAGGTAAACGAACATGCAATTCGGGGGCTCCAGTATTGTGGGGATAACGGCCCGTGATGATACTGCAACGGGACGGACTGCAACTACTTGTGGTAAGATAAGCATTATCAAAACGCATGCCATCGGCAGCCAGCGAATCAATATGTGGAGTTTTGATTACTGGGTGACCGTAACATCCGAAATCATTCTGGGATACATCATCCGCAATGAAAAAGACAATGTTTGGCTTTTTACCAATGGTTACCGCGTGAAAAAAGAGGAGCAGGAATGCGTGGAAGATTAATGTTTTCATAAAAGCAGGGATTGGATTGATATCTTATTTTTTCCAAATAAAGCCGGGAGGGCGAAAGATTTTTATTTCGCGACCGTTGGATAATTTGGGACCACGGGTCGACCGGCCATTCGCGACGATCTTCTTGTAACGATCGATCATCTTTTTTGCCCGTTCAAAATGAATACTGGCGAGGTTATTCTTTTCACCTGGATCTGCAGCTAGGTCATACAACTGAATGAAAGAGGGATGCTCGAGCTCGGCATGATTTTTCGGTTTTCGACCAAATTTTTGAATCACCTGTTTCCATGCATCCTCAGACTTGGGTTCGGTAAAGTGACTACCTGAACTACCACTTCCCGGACCAAGGATCAGTTTCCAATTACCTTCGTAATAGGCATCTGCCCGGGTGCCATGGGCAATCATATGATTACGAACCAGTATTTCCTGATTTCTTAAATAGGGAAGAAAACTGATGGAGTCAGGAGCCTGATTATCCTTGAGTTCCACCCCGGCAATATCGGCGCATGTGGCCATCAAGTCGTTCAGACCAACCATTGAATCATTCTGACTACCGGGTTCCACCACACCCGGCCAGACCACCCCAAGGGGAACTCGCAACCCACCTTCGTAACTGGAGAACTTATACCCACGCCACTGACCCCGGCTGAAATGGCCTTCTTTCTCCATCTCCTTCATTTGATGTGGAATTGCTTTTCTTTGCCTGCCCGAATAGTGGCCGGGACCATGATCCGATGAGACGATCACCATGGTATTATTATCTATGCCGGCCTTTCGTAAATGTTCACGCACCCGACCGATACATGCATCGGTATTCATGACAAAGTCCCCATAAACTCCCATACCGCTTTTCCCCTCAAATTCAGCTTCAGGAGAAGATGGAGTATGAGGGGCCGTAAGAGCAACAAAGAGAAAGAATGGATCCTTCTTTTTCGAACTGGATGAAATAAATTTTCCCGCTTCATCACAAAATGTGGAGAGTACTTCAGTATCCAAAAAATCCTCCGCTGCCGGTCCCACCCGATTGAATGCACTCCAGCCTTTTTGAGCCGTCACACTACCCTGCCACTTCTTTCCACGAATGTAAGCGTAGGGGAACATATCGAGAGAACCGGGTAGAAAAAAGCACTCATCGAACCCATAATCCGTGGGGCCGATTTGGATGGGCTTGGTAAAGTCAGTATTGGCAGGGCCCTGCGTTTTCCCGTCTTTTCTGGTCATGCGTGTACCGAGATGCCACTTCCCCACATACCCGGTTCGGTATCCACCCGACTGAAACATGTCTCCCAAAGTATGTTGGGTCGTGGGAAACTGAAGACCAATAAATCCCCATGGCGCGCCCTGTTCTCCTTTCTTGAAACGAAAGGCATAGCGGCCAGTCATGATAGAGGTTCGGCTGGGGACACAAACTGAATTCGTCACATGAGCATTGGTAAACTTCATTCCATCCCGGCACAGTTGATCAAAATGAGGGGTGGGCACCTTTGACTTCTCTCCACCAAATGCCTTGATGTCTCCATAGCCCAAATCATCCGCCAAGATAAAAACAATATTCGGCCTCTTTGCGACCGAGAAGAGGTTGAATACGAGTAGGCAAATAAATCCCAGAAACTTATAACTCATACTTTACCTTGCCATTTTTCCTAATGAATGAGCAAGTTCCTTTAAACTCTTTGGCCATTGATCAAAAGTAATCATTTTAGCTCCGGATAATTTGGGAACGGTGATTCCCTCGACCAAAGAAGCTGATGGCTGAGCATAAAAAAATGGAACTCGTTTTTGATCATAGGTAGAGGAAAGACTTTTTGCGTAAATCTCAAGTTCGACTCCATACTCAGAAGGATTCTCCCCAACATTACTTTCCGATGGTACCCAAATCACTCCTGCTACGCCCATAGGAGTGAGTGGACTAACATTCCAATTATAGGCATATGTGGGAATGGTATCCGATGCTACATCATCTCCCCTACCCGCCTCCGGAAAGGCGGGGGCCTGTAAGGCAAAAGTGGATGGATCCTTTCCTTGCTCTTCTCCATTGATAATTTCGGCAACAAAACTCTTTACATCAAGTATATGCTTGGACATTGCCTGCTTGGCTACTGATGTTCCCGGATACTGCAGAAACAACTCATTTAGTCTTCCCTTGAATACTGGATTCCTTACATCCTTGACTCCGCGAAAGGATGTCCACGAGAGTGGAGAAGCCAACTGACGACTCCTACCCCCACGACTGGATGACATAGTCATGAATCCCTGAGGAACACCATCTCGCCCTAAGGCTTTCGCAAATTCATAGGCAAACATTGTCACCCCAGTGCTCTCCTTGGAAAAATCGGCGGCCGACCAGTATGTCCGATACTTTCCTCCTCCGGTTTCGAAACGTCTCTTACGTGGGGTTGGAAAAGAGTTCGCCGCCGTTCTTCTCCGGAATTCCCGTACAAGCGGCAATGTTTTTGGGAGATCGACCTCCTTATTTCTCCGATCATAAGCCCATTCGCTCGAGAGCAGGGTGCTACCCGTCAAATACCAAACATCCCCGATAAGGATGTCACGCACGGTTCGCTCAAAACCATGGCTTGATTTTATCTCCAAGGTAATCGGTTCCGAAGAAGTTCGGCGGGCAGAAAAAATAACGGACCATTGCTCCAATTCATTAGGTGTAACTTTTTTGATCTGGTCATCTAACTTAACCATAACCTCCACTCCCTTATTGGCATGCCCCCATACCTTTATGGGCTGATTCCGTTGAAGAATCACTCCATCCCGATAATACTCCGCAACCTGAAGAATCGAATAATCGGGATCGGTCCATTGAGCATACTTTGCCTTAAGTGCAGCTGCTTTTTCCAAATCGTCCTCCTCAAAAATGAACTCTCCATTAACCACCGCAAAGGGAGTAGCTGGCAGTCCCGCTTTATTATAGAGGTTAGAATTTTCCGGAACCGCACTGTATGCATATTGTACTCCGGCTGGTTTGGATACTTTATCCGACCAAACATGAACCACATCCCCCCGTATCTCGGCCTCTGCTTCATGCCAGACTCGATCATTCCCACATACTCGAAAATGATTAAGTTTATCATTGGGCGTAGGCTTAGCGGGTTCAACAAACATACCGGGTTCCCTACGGTTCTTGGCCATGCCCTTGCTCCCAATCATTAAGCCGCCAAAGAGACTTTCTTTATCAAAGGAAACGATAATCTTTTTATCCTTGATCTCATAGTCTTTATAAATCGGGCCGGTGTATGCGACTTTCTTACCATACTGCTTGGCGAGGGCCCACCGAGCCATTCGCATTCCGGGATGCAACTTATTGTAATAGTGAATACCTCGGGGATTGGCTGAATTGATATCCGACTGCACCACCATTCCCACATGATCTCGATTTTCGACAAAGAACTTATGTTGCACCTGACGAATATCTGCAAAGCCAACATTGTTTGGATCAGGTGATCCGTAGGGTTGCATTTGTGTGAAATAAAAAGGCATTTCAGGCATCCCCCAAGCATCCCGCCAACCTTTTACAAGGGCTTCCATTCGGGATGCATAAATCCGCCCATCCCCACTATTGCTGGTTCCCTGGCACCAGATTGCACCTCGTATTGCATAGGGAATGACGGGAGCAATCTTACCATTGAAGAACTGAGAAGGGCCACGCCACATCCCTGCGATACCCGGAAGGTTTGGTCGCGTGGGTACTTTCCCTCCCTTTTCGGCAATTGGTCCAGCTTGGCTCTGCCAATTTTTTAAATCCTCGTAATAAAGCTCATATGCCTCTTTTCCCACATTCATCAAAGGATCCGCCTTACGCATTAGTTCACTATCCTTCGCAAGATTCGGATGGTCTTCAATTGCCTCCCGTTGGGCAAATGCTTCAATACGGGTATTACTGTGAGCACTTAGCAGAATACCAATGGGGACATTCAGTTCCTTATACAACTCATGAGCGAAAGAAAGAGAGAGTGCAGAGAACCCACTAGCGGAAGAAGCTTTTTTCCAACCTTCATCCGAGGTAGCCTGCTTTTGTGGATAAAGGGCAGATACCGTATTGATATTAATCTCACGGATCGGAATGTCATCTTTCGAAGAGGCAATTTCCCTGGCAAGTTCATTGCACATACTTTTGCCCGCCACCCATACCATATTCGACTGACCGGATGAAAACCACACCTCACCAACCAGTACTCCGGATAGAGTAGTTGATTCTCCCCGATCATTGCTAACTTTCATTTCTCTCTCTTCCAGTGAAGCACTGAGAGGTTCAAGTTTGACCATCCAATAACCAAATACATCGGTAACAACAGACTTTTTTTGACCGGCAAATTCAACAGTCACCTTGGTCTTTGGCATATCAAAGCCCCAAACTGGCAAATTGGTTTGCCGCTGCAGAATCATGTTGTCCGTGAAGGGAACAGCCAATTCCAAGTTAGCTTGCTGCTCTTTTGCGAAAAAAGAGCATAAAGGTAAAAGAAGGATAAAGATGATTCGGTTCATATTAAATTTGTTCGATTATTTATCGATAGGCTGGATTCCGTTCACATAGACAACATTATACCCTCCGTCGTTGTTTCCCTCCTGCGACCAACCATCGTAAGCGTTTCTAGAAAGATAAAACCGGCAAGTCTGATCCTTTTTCGGCTGGTTTTCGTAGGACTGTCCCCCCGGTGGTGGCAGACCAATGCCCTTCCATTTCCGGCTCCAATAGCGAACATAAACCAAGCTTTCAGAAATCTTTCCTTTTTCCACTTTTTCAATTTTCACCTCCGCCACCTTTTGATCATATTCGTAACCGCTTACCAACCGAATACCTTCCCGTTCCTTGTAAGAGTAAACCGCTTGCACCTTCCCCACCACAATATGAGTGGCAATGGTCTCCAACTGTTGCTTGGAAGAGGGTGCTTTTGCTCCCCAAGTAAAATTGAAATGAAAAAGGGATAGTAAAATTAAAAAAGATTTAGGTATTCTTTTATTCTTAATCATATTCAATCTATTTTCGAGTCTTTCGTTTTGTTGGGTTTAATTAAGTGGTTAACCCTGATTCCATATTTCGATTTTATCTTAACCGCATTATTCTCTTGGTATGGAGGAGAACCTGACTGTTTATAGGACACATTGAGATTGAGTGCGTCAACCCAATCAACATCGATATCTCTAAATGCTTTCCACGTCGGATGTTTTCCCATGAGTACATCCCTATGGTTAATTTTTTCTCCAACTTTACGAAGGTTTGCATTGAAATAGAAATAACCTGCTGCTCCTCCGCCAGAACAACTGAAAACAGTAGCAGCAAATTGGCCGCATGGAGATTTTTCCTCATGAAGAATCTCTATTTTATCGTTTTCTTGACCACCACCCCACCCACAGCCAAGGTGAAGTAGGGATACTGCAATGGTTGAAAGCAACCACTTGGAAAGCCAAGTCATTTTTATTTTTGCACAGGCAACAAGGTAAACTCTTTAACAGCCAACCCGTACTGAGGGGGTTGATCGCGCCAGAACGCAAGTGTGTTATCTCCGTTTTGAAGGGTGACTTCAACGGGTTTTGATCCCTGCCAAGTTCCTTCGGTAAAAGGCATGGTGAGCATCTTTTTGCCGTTTTGATTAACCGAAACATTTATATTCTGATTGTAATTCGCGGTTACGACTCGGGCACTCAAAAGATACTTCCCTGCACGAGGCGCACTAATAGTGTATTCCATGTGCGACTTTGATCCCTGACTTGGACCAGTTGGATCAACTTCAGGACTGATAGAATAATAATTACGGGCATATTTATCCGAAATCCTTTCGCACACATTTCCATAGATATCATAAAGTCCCCATGGGTTCGGCTTCTTTTGCCCGACTGGATGTGATTTGCCCCCGGCATTACCTTTAAACCAAGCATAATCACCAATCTTGGAACCATCATCACCAAAGAACCATTTGGTGGATTTACCTGCCCGGCTGGCATACTCCCATTCCGCTTCGGTGGGCAAACGGGAACTTACTCCAGTTCGCTCACTTAGAGTAAGACAGAATTTCCTGGCATCATCCTCCGAAACGTTATCTACCGGGCAATCAGGAGATTTGGTCGATCTGCTTGGATTAGATCCCATGATGGATTGAAACTGAGCTTGGGTAACCTCATACTTGCCCAAGTAGAATCCCTTAGTCAGTTGAACATCATGCTTAGGAACTTCAACGCATTCAAAACGACCATCCGTTTTACTCTCCCCACCCATCAGAAACTTACCGGGCTTAATGTAAACAAATTCCATGCTTACTCCCTCGCCCAAATCCAGTTTTAGCTCTTTTGCTGTTTGATTGGACTTGGGAGTGATTGCCGCGCGTAGTCCCCAGTTTTCATAGCGTCCATACCCTCCGCTGAGCATGCGCTTTCCTGATGCACAGGAATTCGCATCCCCCTTCCATGTACCTCCTCGCATGATGGTTGTTCCTTGAGGGAAAAAACGAGGAAGGAATATTTGCATACCCCCGTTAAAGCTTTTCATCGCCAACACCTCTCTGGTATTTTTTGATGGCTTGGAATATGCTGCCGAAGGAATCGTAATCGTTCCATTTTTGGAGATAGAAATCTCCTTATCCTTGAGAGTTACCGGGGAGGCAATAATCTTTTCAGCAACGGTTGGCTCATTTGCCTCTCCGATATCTTCCCCAAGCGCATCTAAAGTAACGGCTTTTAATTCCTTGATAATTTCCCGCTGTCTTTGTAATACGATCGCATTCCAAAACTTAGGCTCGATTTTCGAATTTTCGCCATAGACCCTTTCTTCCCCCATCACATCACCGATCCACTGTGCCCGCTTAACCTGCAAATAAGCTTTAGGATTATTTCTCGCCTGTGAGCTGGCAAGAAAGTCTACATCTTTGTCATACTGTGTGCTGGTCCATCCGGCTCCCCATCCGCCGCCAAGGTTTACGCACCATCCGCTTGGCGTCCAGTGTGCTAATGCTGCATGCCCACGGCTTGGACGGGCAGTTGTGGGAACACCAAATGCACGCAGTATAAAACGCCCAAAAAAAGCACGTCTTCCACAGACCCCCCCATTCATCAAAATGTTTTGGTATTTCTGTAGTTCCGGGCGGTCATATTTTACATCCCCTGATCCATACTTTACATCCGAACCCACGATTGCGACATATCGCCAGCCGAAGTTTTCGTTGTAAATATGATCGGGTCGGTAATTGCGTAACATTTTACGCCCCCAGGCAAGCATCTCATCCGGTTCGTCACCATTCACAACCATTCGTAGATCCCAAGTATTGAGATTTTGAAAGGTCGGATCGAGTTCACCTTCCAAATAGGCTTTTTTGTAATGGTGGTATCTTTTAACCGGATCCACGT
>JAOHKZ010000050.1 GCA_028101545.1 Opitutales bacterium
TAAAGGCACCAGTCATCCCGACCAGACCAACAAGTATCCCTCCGACGATCATCCGTCCGAGATCAACGCCTAACTCTCCAGCCACTATGAGGGGTCCAGGTGTGGGGGGTACCAGGGAGTGGGTCATTGCACCACCTGCGACTATAGCCATTACATAAAGTGCATAATTCTTGCGGGTCTGGGCAGTAAGTGCCTTTGCCAAAGGGATCATTAGGTAAAATAAAGTGTCAAAGAAGATAGGGATGCCTAGAAGAAAACTGCTTCCAGCAAGAGCTTCGGGAGCCTTTTTTTCCCCGAGGAGAGAGAGTGCAGAGCGAACGATTCTCAAGGCACCACCGCTTTCCATTAGGCAGGTTCCAATTATTGCGGCCATGGCGATTAGAATTCCGATCTTGCCGCTTGTTCTCCCAAAACCCTCAGCTAAGCGGGAACCTATGTTTTTTTCGGCCAGTACTTCGGCTTCCTTGATGGATTTCCCTTTTTCTTCAATGAAATGCTTTTGTAAAAGGTGGCTTGGGGTTAGGACGCCCACGAACAGGGCGGCTAGAGTAAGAGCTAAGAAAGCATGTAAGCGAAGCCATATAATTCCTCCCACTACAGTGAGAATACCAACGAGCAAAAGAATAAAGGGCATGGACATGACAAAAAGAATTTATTTCTGATTCAAATACGGACTTGGTTCAAGCAGGATTTATCGGCTTTTTTGGCTAACGTAGGGATTCAAAAACTATCGAGGTCAGGCGATGGGCTTCAGGTAGGCTGAAAATTAACTTTCCATCCTTTACCTGCAGGAGATCTGTTTCTCCGGATTTTTTGTTCTGTCTATAACCAGTCTTGGGTTCTATATCCTCGGTTGTCCATTTTATACGCACATCTTCACCTTCACGGAATCCTCCTCCGGCAAATTTACCGTCCCGATTGTAGCGTTTTCCCTTTTGGATTTTAGCAGGAATAGTCACAATCAGGTCTTCGGGATCTTTGTTCGCTTTGCGTCGAGCCAGCAAAACGATGAACCGATTATCTGTCCGGTCATAGGAACTCATGCGTAGGTAGTCTTCCTCTTTAGCACCAGTCAAGTGGATGTCATTTCCCTCTTCGCCTGCGATGGCATGATGAATACATTCGTTCTGGCCCGCCGATAACTGAGCATACCATCGCCAAATGTAATAGTGGGTATGGTTGGGGTCATCGGGCACGGCATAGGGAGCTCCAAACTTATTTCGTGCGATTGCAGGTACATCGTTTTGGATGATAAATTTATCGTCGCTTCCGATTAGGTTTAATTTGCGGGTCGCGATGGAAGGTCCGCCGGTGAAATTAGGATTCAGCTTTTCACCGAGTAAAGCGAGTCGTCCATTGTAGTCCAATCGTTTGGTCAGGCCCATACTCCATGCACTATTGTTGTCCGCCCAGGGGAGGTTTGCCAAGGTAAGTCCACGTTGTAGGCATTCCCCAAAAATGCGGAGTGTTGATTCGACTGTGTCACCGCTTCCTTCTGGTCCATGGGTTGTTTTTCTCCCGTCCCAGCAGATCCAACTTTCAGCCGCCACCAGACCTTTTTCGGAATACCCCTCCTCATGAAGGCGCTTATCCATGTATTCCATTTGACTCCATACCGAACCCACCCAAGTGAGAAGTCCTCCGCCCCAACCGTTGTTGAAATCACTTAGGTTAAGTGCAAAGTTATCGATCATCCCCATGAGCTCATCTGACTTCAATTGTACATCGTACCATTCCTTGCAATTTCGTGATGGAGATAAGCCGGCGGTGGAAACGATTTTTTTATCCCCCGTTTCTCTTTCATAATCACGGATCGCACGAGCTGCTGGTAGAATAAATAATTCCATTAATTCATCCCATGATCCATCCCAATACTTTGGGTGATTTGCCTCGTGGAAGATAGCGTAGTAATCGACATCTTCCCCAAACCATTCAACGGTAGCTTTTACCATATCATAGATCGCCTGGTTATCAGGTGGTTTTTTATTAAAGTCTTCATAGGTTTTCCCTCCATTCATCCATAAAGGTACCTGCCACAAAACTAATTCCGTTTTGATACCTCGTTTCTTGCATAGTTTAACCGCATGACGAATGGCAAGTGCATCCTTTGATGGATGATTGGCATAATCTAAGTTTTTTTTATGCGGAAGGGTGTGTAGTGACATATACCAGAAACTTGCATAACTGGAAACCTTGCTCAGTTCCCTTGCGAAATCGGCCTCAGAATTTTTTGGTTGCCCGGGATAGGGTTGCCAGCGGAAACCAATATGTAAATGATTTCGGGTGACTTCGTAATCAGGTGGAGTATTTCCGCGGTCAAAAAGGTGCTCGATTCCAGGACCCGCTCGATCCTCTGGGTTTTCAGGAATTAGAGAGTTTTTGCCCTGACAAATGTGCCCAAAAAGACAGGTTAGAAATAGAAGAGTTCGCAACCACATTCTCTTAGATTCAGAAAAATTCCACTTATGGCAAGGCTTAGGGTTGCAGGTTCCAAATTTTTTGCATTGTACTAACAATTAACTTTTGGATGAAATTCTTCGGAGTTTCATTTAATCAGCAGATAAGACTTCGAGTTTATTTTTCCGATTCGGAAGATTAACCGAATTGATACCAATGGAAAGAAAAGCATATCCATCTGGATCGATTATCCACCAACGATTATCCAATTTTCTAGTATGAAAGAATCCAGTTGGATCTACTTTTTTATTCATCCATCCTCCGAATTGGCTCGGCTTTATTTTGTCACTGGAATTCAGATCATGAATATCAGAAAGACTAATGCATTCCTTTTTAACATACTTACCTTTTTCGAACACCTCGGCATTTTGGAGGCGTATGCAGAGATTAAAATGAACAAAAAAGGAATTGGAAATAACGATAGGCAGAGCCGTTTTCCAACTATCATCATTATGGATGAAGTTTTAAGTAATGAGGGGTTTTACCACATGGGAATGATCTACCCCGGTCAGTTTCCAATCAAGTCCCTGATGCTTAACGGTGAAAAACTGGTGGTTGATTCCAAGTAAATGAAGCATGGTGGCGTGCATATCGTGAACATGCACCTTGTCTTCAACCGCATGGTATCCGAGTTCATCTGTTTCTCCATATCCGATACCTCCTTTTATACCACCGCCAGCCATCCACATGGAAAAGCCTTTTATGTGGTGATCCCTTCCGATTTCTCCTTTGCCCTGATACATGGGTGTACGGCCAAATTCTCCTCCCCAAATTACCAGGGTGTCTTCAAGCATTCCACGTTGCTTCAGATCCTGTATTAGGGCCCATGTTGGTTTATCCGTAAGTCCGCAACATGTATCCATGTATTTTTCCAGTCCGCCATGATGATCCCATCCACGGTGATAAAGATGAATAAAGCGAACGCCTTTCTCTGCAAGTTTTCTTGCGAGCAGACAATTTGAAGCGTAGGAACCATCTCCCGGTTTAGCACCATACATATCCAGAATGTGCTGTGGTTCCTTAGACATGTCCATGAGTTCAGGAACGGAAGTCTGCATCCGAAAAGCCATTTCATAGGCGGCAATTCGGGTATCTGTCTCCGGATCGTTGATGGTTTGATTACGATGCCTGTCGAGTGCGGTAATCGTATTCACAAGTTTTCTTTGTTGATCCGCACTTACTCCCTTTGGGTTGCGGACATAATGTACGGGATCACCGGTAGAATTAAACTCTACGCCCTGAAAACGGCTGGGTAAAAAGCCAGCAGACCACTGGCGGGATGCTATCGGCTGAGGATTACGCCCACCGACACTGGTCATAACTACGAAACCCGGGAGGTCTTCCGCTTCACTGCCAAGACCGTAATTTACCCAGGAACCCATCGAAGGCCTTCCGCTGATAGCAGTGCCCGTATTCATAAAGGTATGAGCAGGGTCGTGATTGATCTGCTCGGTGACCATGGAACGAACAATCGCAATATCATCCGCCATCTTTGCGGTCCATGGTAGGAAGTCACTTATGTACTGCCCACTCTTACCGTATTTCTTGAATTTCGTAAGATGCCCCTGAACTTTCAGTTCTTTCCCTTGAAGCTGGGCGATCGGTTGTCCCTTGGTGAAGGACTCGGGCATGGGTTGCCCATGTAATTCGTCAAGTTTAGGTTTATAATCAAAGGTTTCTAAATGAGACGGTCCTCCCGCCATGCAGAGAAAAATTACTCGTTTAGCCTTTGCCTTTGGTAACAAATACAAGGGCTTGCTCTTTGAAAGATTATTGTCTTTTGCAAGCAGAGTGTTGAGTGCGGCACTACCTAGGCTAAGGCCGGAACCAGCGAGAAATGCTCGCCTATTTAGGATATTGGGAGACATGGAAATATTCATCGTCTGAGATTGGTTTCGGCAAGATTAAGAATGGCACGAGCAATCGGTGTCCAGTTTTCCGGCTCGGTTGTTTTGGGGTCATCAAGCAAGGCAATGAGAGTTTCGCTTTCAAACTTATCGGGTGATCGGGAAATGGACTCCTTAAAAGCATAATCGAGGCGTTCCGTGACAGAGGTTCCTCCCTGTTTGATGATCCTGTGAGTGAATGCCTTGGCGGCTTCGATGAAGGTTGGGTCATTGAGCAGGACAAGGGCGGCGAGTGGAGTGTTGGATTGAGGCCGTTGGGTGGTACATTCTTCACGACTAGGAGCATCGAATGCTTTCATCATGGGATGTAGGAATTGTCTTTGCCAGTGAACATAAAGTCCCCTTCGCCATTGGGTATCGCCAGTATCCTGTTTGTAGACACGCCTGGGGAAATTGAGGTGACGATAGTATCCTGGAGGCTGAAACGGTTTTACGCTGGGCCCACCGATTTCAGGAACCAGTAGTCCGCTTACCGCAAGGATGTTATCACGAACAAATTCTGCTGGCAGACGACGAGCAATCTGCATGGACAGAAATCCTTTTTTTGGAAGTGTGGATTGTTGGTAAGTCCGGCTCAGTAGGATGTCCCGAATAAAAGCCTTTAGATTCCATTTCTTTTCCAGCAGTGAATGGGCGAGATTATCCAAAAGTTCTGGATGTTCAGGTGGGGTTCCCTGGCCACCAAAATCGGTGAGGTCTGGTGCGAGACCCTTTCCAAAGAGAAGGAACCACACTCGGTTGGCCAGAACACGGGCATGAAGTTTTCCTTTTCCGTTTTGCGAATCCGTCAGCCAGTTGGCCAAGTCCAATCTGGTAAGCCTTTCCTTTTGGGATTGGATTTGACCGAGGAATTCAGGTATTGCGGGAAGGGCGATGGGACCACTCTCATCCATCCAATTTCCTCTAGGTAGAACCCGCATGGTTCGTGGTTTTACAGCTTGGGAAATCATGGTGGGGCGGCCCAGTTTTTCAATCTCGACCTTTTCCCTATGCATCTTCCGGTATCTGGCTAATTCCTTTTCACCTGTGAGTTTGGAAATTTCTTTATCCAAGTTGCCCATTTTGTTTTGCAGATCCTGCTTATCTTTTTCTTTGGCTTTCTTCAGGGTTGAGGTAAGCCTGTTTTTACGGTCCTGGAATTCCTGAAATTTCTTTTGGTTTGCAGGGGGAAGCAGGGTATTCATTTCCTTTTGTAGTTGCTGAATTTTGGCAAGATTTTTCGGGTTGTGAATGGTGATTTCTGGAGGGCGCCTTGTGGGCAGTGAATTACCGGTGAATCCACGATCTCCAATATCCGCAAAAAAGGCAGCCATTGCGTAGTGATCCTTGATGGTGTAGGGGTCGTATTTATGGTCGTGGCACTGAGCACATCCCACAGTGGCCCCCATCCATACTTCTGAAACATTTCTTACCCGGTCGGCTGCATAGATGGCATCATACTCCTTGATTTGCAATCCTCCCTCATGAGTGGTCTGCAGGAGACGGTTATATCCTGAAGCCACCTTTTGCTGAGTCGTGGAATTGGGAAGTAAATCACCGGCCAGTTGCTCACGGGTGAACTGATCAAAAGGCATATTCTGGTTAAACGCATTGATCACCCAATCACGGTAGGGCGAAATGTTGTGTGGTTGGTCGCCATGATAGCCGACGGTATCGGCGTAGCGTACGAGATCTAGCCAGTAGATCGCCATGCGCTCGCCGAAGTGTCTGGAATCGAGAAGCTGGTTTACCAATTCACTGTAAGCTTTCGGAGATGGATTTTGGACAAACTTGTCGACAGTTTCTGATTTTGGTGGCAAGCCGGTCAGATCAAAGTGCAGGCGCCGAATCAGGTTTACGGGATCGGCGTCGGGAGCTGGGTCTGCCTTTTCCCGTTCATAGTGAGAAAGAGAAAAATGATCGATCCAATGCTTTGCCCAGGACTTATTTTCAACTTTTGGCAGAGGGTTTTTGACAGGATCGACATATGCCCAGTGATCCGCCCAAACTGCACCTTCCCTGATCCATTGCTCAAGCACCTTCTTTTCCTTTGCCGTAAGAGGCTTACCAATTTCGGGTGGGGGCATAATCTCATCCTCATCATCAGAATGTATACGAAAGATCATTTCGCTTTCATCCGGTTTGCCGGCAACAATAGCCATAAAGTCAGAATCTTTGGCATTCTTTTCGATATCTAGCCTCAGATCTGCTTTCCTGCCGTGCTCGTCGGGTCCATGACAGGAGAAACATTTATCCGAAAGAATGGGACGCACATCCCGGTTGAAGTCCAAGGGTTTTGACCAAAGAAAAAATGGGAGAAAGAAAAGAAATAAGATTTTTTTCATGAGCGGAGAGGCCGTGGAGATTTTATTCTATGAGAGGGAGTGTTATAGTCAATAGAAGCATGAGATGAATGAAAAGATTATTTAAATACTCTAGTTTTAGGTTTCCGTTATCTTGAAATTGTTTCTAATCGGGGAATGAGAATTTTTTTGACCCTTTTTGTAACCATTTCCCTCTGGTTGGTATCCAACGCTAAAAAGCCCAATATTGTAATCATTTTTACGGATGATCAGGGATACGCCGACTTGGGGTGCTATGGCAGTAAGACAAATAAAACTCCACGACTTGATCAACTGGCCAAGGAGGGGACTATGTTTACATCCTTTTACACGCAAGCTGTTTGCGGACCCTCGCGTTCCGCCTTGTTGACGGGGCGTTATCCATGCCGGAGCAAAGGGTGGGGGATGCCAGCGAGTGAGATCACTTTTGCAGAATTGATCAAGGGTGCGGGATACCAGACTGCTTGTATTGGAAAATGGGATGTATCCAACCGAAAACCGATCATTGACCGTATGCCTAATGCACAGGGATTTGATTATTTCTTCGGAGCCCTGGGAGCCAATGATCCGGGATCGATCAAATTTCATCACAATAATGAGGCGGCGGGGACATCCAACGATATGGGCGGACTGACTACCCTTTACACCGATAAGTCCATCGATTTCTTGAAGAATAAGAGAAATCCGGATAAGCCCTTCGTGCTCTACTTGGCCCATACCATGATGCATACGATTATTGATGCTTCCGACCGGTTTCGTGGTAAATCAAAGGGTGGGCTTTATGGAGATGTGGTGGAAGAATTCGATTATGAGACGGGCCGACTGCTCGATGTATTGGACGAACTTAAGCTTTCAGACAATACTCTCGTCCTCTACACATCCGACAATGGACCCTGGAATCAGGATAAGTATACCAAGAATAAGAAGGGGCATCCGGAGGGATCAATTTTCTGGGGAGATGCCGGTCGCTTGAGAAACGGAAAGGGTTCTCCGTATGAGGGTGGATACCGTCTACCTTGTATTGCCCGCTGGCCGGGCAAGATACCGGCGGGACGCGAATCGGATGCGGTATTTGCAACGATCGATTTTATGCCCACTTTTGCAAACCTGTGCGGATTTAAGGTACCGGATGATCGAAAGATAGATGGTATTGATCAGACGGATTTGTTGCTTGGGAAATCAGATAAGGGCAGGGAGACTTTTTATTTCGACCGGGCGGGAATACGACAAGGAAAGTGGAAATACCTAAAAGCGGATGCTCATTTTTACGGCTATGCCCGCGAGGATAGTCGACCCAAGGAAGAAGAACTCTATAATTTGGAAAAGGATCTTGAGGAGAAAAATAACCTGGCGAGAAAGCACCCGAAGATTCTTGCAGAGTTACGCAAGTTGACTGAATCTATGCCGAAGGATGGTCCAGGAGGAATCCATTAATTACAGGTTTGTACGACCAAAAAACTTTAGGCTAGCATACCTTTTTTGACATGTCCGTGAACATCGGACAAACGGAACTGTCGCCCCTGATAGCGGAAGGTCAGTTTCTCATGATCGATTCCGCAGAGATGTAAGATTGTGGCCTGCATGTCGTGAACATGAACAGGATCCTTGGTAACATTCCATCCAAATTCGTCGCTCTCCCCGTAAGTACTTCCCGGTTTCACTCCGCCTCCCGCCATGATCCAGCTAAAGGCCCGGCCGAAGTGATCCCGCCCCGTAGGTTTCTTTGGGTCGCCTGAGCGGTATTGGCCAAATGGAGTACGTCCGAATTCTCCCCCCCAGATGACGAGAGTGTCCTTAAGCATATCCCGGTCCTTGAGATCTTGAATTAGGGCACCAGTTGGGGCGTCGGTGGCGAGACATTGTTTTTCCAATTGAGTAAAAAGATTGCTGTGCTGGTCCCATCCGGAATGCATTAACTGTACGAAGCGGGTGCCTCGTTCAAGTAGGCGGCGGGCGGTCAGGCAGTTACTGGCAAAGGTTCCCCGTTGTTGCACATCCGGACCATATCGTTTGATGACATGTTCGGGTTCTTTTTTGAAATCGAGCAACTCGGGCACACTGGTCTGCATCCGGAATGCCATTTCGTATTGCGAGATCCGGGTTTCAATTTCAGGATCTCCAAATTCGGAGTGATGTGCCTGGTTGAGTTCGGCCATCCGGTCGAGTAGAGAGCGTCTGGCTTTTCCTGAAACCCCAGGAGGGTTTTTTAGATAGGGCACGGGATCCCCGGTCCGATTAAATTTAACCCCCTGAAATTTACTGGGGAGAAACCCACTGCCCCAGTAATAGTCGTAAAAGAGTTGTCCGCATGTTTTCCCTTTGTCTGTCGATGTCATCACCACAAAAGCGGGTAAGTCTTCGGACTCGCTGCCGAGACCATAGGTGAGCCATGCACCCATGCTGGGACGTCCGGGAATTTGAGAACCCGTCAGGGTGAAGGTAACACCGGGGGCATGATTAACGGCCTCAGTGTTAAGACTTCGGACAATGCAGAGATCATCGGCAAGGTTACCGATATTTGGAAGCATTGAACTGATTTCGGTGCCGCACTGCCCGTATTTTTTATAGGGTTTAATTTCGGGTACGCAGGGCCAGGCCTTGTAGTTCGACGACATGGTGGAGAGTCGGGTTTCTCCACGAATTGAGGCGGGAATATCCTTGCCCGCCATTTTGGTGAGGGTTGGCTTGGGGTCGAGCAGGTCGATATGGGAAGGTCCGCCTCCCTGCCACAGAACGACCACCCGTTTTGCCTTTGGCGGGAAGTTGGGAAAGGTGAAGTCCCCAATGGATGTACCAAAAGCACGGTCCTGATTAAAAAGTCCGGCAAGGGCGGCCAGTCCGACCCCGGTTGTACCTTTGCCCAGGAAACTACGACGGGTTTCCAGACTGGAATAAAATGGATTGGTTGAAAGATTCATAGTTAGAACTATTCCCGGGTGAGAGACTGGTCGAGGTTGAAGATGCCTAGGCACACTTGAGTAAGGGCGGCGTGTTCGAGTGCAGGGAGTTTTGTGTTTCTTTTCTTTTCCCCAATTGCTAAAAGTTTGTCCGCTTCTTTGGGACTCTC
>JAOHKZ010000051.1 GCA_028101545.1 Opitutales bacterium
TTCATGTTGATTTTCTAGATTTTAAAATTCGATTCTATCGGTTTTATAAAAAGATATTTTACTTAGCCATACCTGAGCAATTCCCAATGGTTGCGAGTTTTTTCATTTCTTCATCAGAAAGGGCACGATCAAAAACGGCAACCCCGCCAATCCATGCGGAAAGGGTTGCGTGTCGGTTGCTGTGGATGACGCGACCTATGGTAAACGGCCCGCCTTGCTCCATTGTCTTGGGAGCATAGATATCATACCCGAAATAGTAAGGGTTGGATTTTAGGGCAACCAAATCACGCTTCAGTGGTTTCCCTAAATTCCCGTCCGGCTTCACCTGATAGGTGGCCTCAATCTTTGAGAACGGATAGGTTTCCAACCGTACGACGCGATCGGATGTCCGTTCGATAATTTTCGTTTCAACGGGTTCATCCTCGGGAAGTCGATAATATTGATCCTTCGGAAAATTCACATCCTCTCCGGGTTGGATTCCATCGACATCTGCCAACTGCCCCTGTTGCCAGGCACGATAGGCATGCTCAAAGAAACGAGACTCTTTGGGGTTCTCCACCCAGACTTCGTTGGCCGAACCATTAACATAAGCGGTCACATGATTTTCTTCGTTGTTAAAAACCATACCAACTGCATTCCAGTATTTATCGGTCTCAACGGGTTTCATATCCGTTTTGATTTGTTTCATTTTCGTCGGCTCAGACGCCAGATGCCGAGCATAGATGTTGCCAAAAGATGAACCACCATTTTCCGAAATGTGAGCGCCGATTCCGCCCTTATTTGCCTGTAATCCAGCAAAGAGGCCGAACTGCCGTTTTCCGGGCTCCTTTACTACTGGAGGTTCACCCCTCGGGGTAACGGTGCCCTCATGCCACATTCCTGCGATCGCATGATTGCCTCTTTCGTAAAGCAACCATACCACCATAGATAAGGACTTCCCTTTTCCTTTGATATCCAAAGGTGAGTCATGAAGATTCTTCCGTGGTACGGTCAGGACCGGTAAATCCGTTGTACTGCGAGGACTCGAAAAGCGCACGGCTTGTCCAAAGGGTCCCCGACCATACAACTCGAAATCATCAAGCGTCGCTTCTTTTCCCTCATGCCAAAAATCGAGCGATAGGTTTCTCGGTTCGAGTTCATAAGTCTGTCCCCCAGACTCTCCGGGGATGGAAAGGAATGGATTTTTCGTCTTCCATGAATCGCGCCGTTGCACAAAATCCCACAAAGCGACCAATCCAGGTATTTGCTTAACGATGTCGATGCGTTCTTCATTAGCCGCAGTGAAATGCTTCTCGCCTTCAGCAAACTGGATCGGAGGTAATGATTCGCGATCCGTTTCCTTGATTTTTTCTTGGATAACATTCTTGTCCTTTAACCATTGCAAACAAAGGTCCGGCCAGGTGGAAAGTGGATACTGTTTTGGCCGAAGGGAAAACCCGTGACCGCCCTTCTCAAAAAAGTGGGTACGAACAGAGGCACCCGCTTCTTTCAGGGCATTGGCATAGATTGGACTTCCGGGAAAGAAGCCCTTATCGTCTTTGGCTGTTACAATGAGGGTCGGGCTGATTTTACTGGAAACCGTAAAGTCCTTACTCAACTCCTTCCCCTTGTTCATGTAGGCCGGGTAAAGCAAAACCGTAAAGTCCGGTTTGCAGCTGATGTCGTCATGCTCATCCACTGCCTGATAGGTTTGAATATCAAAGCCCGTACTGACCCGGGCTGCAAGGTGTCCTCCCGCGGAAGACCCCATTACGCCAATCCGGCTGTGATCGATGTTCCACTCAGCGGCTCGCGAGCGGATAATCCGAACCGCTCGCTGAATATCCTCGAAGGCATCTTTACGTTTTTTGGGAGTCCGGTAAATCAAGATAAAGGCGGAGACTCCATGTTGATTGAGCCACTTGGCGATCGGCTCCATTTTTGTTGTTACAAGACAGACATATCCTCCTCCCGGACATAAGATGACTGCGGGCCCAGGCTTCTTCGAGGCGGGAGCCGGGAAGTAGCGTATTGAGGGTTTAGTTACATCTGTGAGGCGTATGTGCCCATCCCCCCGATCGGGCTTGGGCGTTCCCATGCCTGGGCCGTCTTGGCTTACTCCATCCTTGGGCCAGAGCATAATGATATTACTTGCCATCTCCTCATTGGTATTCGCAATGACTGCAGTGCTCCCAAAAGTAATGCAGGATAGGATAAAGAATAGTGGTCGGACTCTTTTTGAGGTATTCATAAGTTTATTTTCAGTTTCTTCTTTCTGTCGAATGTCACAACAATTCACGATATTATTTGTCAAAACCATCAATTTGATAAGTCCATACTGATTGGCGGTTTTGAAGATAGGATCAAACTAGAATCCATAGGACTCCGCGTACCAGTTTTGCCAGAGTTGACTGAGATGTTGGACGACTTCAGCATTCTCTTTCGCGAGGTCTTGCGTTTCAGTCATATCGGCACTCATGTCGTACAACTCCCAGGTAACTTTGTCCTTCAACGGATTCTTTGGTTTCCTGGGTATGGACTTGGTGACGAGTTTCCACTTACCGTCTCTCACCGCTCCGCCACTACGATACTCGAAGAAGATAGGTTTATCCCGCCTGGGCAGTACCTTCCCTTGGAGTGCAGGCAACAGGCTCTCCCCCTGTAAGGGGATGATTTGTTCGCCATTGAAGCTGGCCGGATACGAAGCATCCGTAATATTAGAAACGGTGGCCATGATATCGACAAAGTGAACCGGCTGACGATTGATTTTGCCTTTGTTTGTAATCACTTCAGGCCAGTAGGCAATGAAGGGAGTGCATATACCGCCTTCATGGCTGAGGTTCTTCCAATAGCGAAACGGAGTATTCGACACATTCGCCCACTCCTTTTGCAGGGAAGACCAGCGGGTAAGCGAACCGACTTCTCCCATCCCGGTATCCACATTTTCCGCAGATGAACCGTTATCCGAAGCGAACATGATCAGGGTGTTATCCTCTTCACCTAACGCTTTGATCTTGGCTAATATCTTGCCAATGTTCTGATCGACCCGATCGATCATGGCAGCATAGACCTGCATTCGGCGGGCCTGATCATTCTTATGTTCTGCACTCAGCGAATTCCAAGGCTTGTGAGAAGGTTTAGTGAGGATGGCTTCCGGACCGAAGAGCCCCAATTCCTTCTGTCGCTTGAACCTTGCATTGCGGATCGCCTCGTAACCCTTGTCGTAAACGCCTTCGTATTTGGCGACATCCTCAGGCCAAGCATGGAGAGGATCATGCGGTGCCGTGTAGGAGACGTAGAGAAAATAGGGTTTGTCCTCGTTCTTGTATTCCTCGAGAAAATCAATTGCCCACTTGGTAAAGTAGTCGGTGGTGTACCAGTTTTTTTCCTTGGGCGTGTAATACGGGAGCATTTTCCGATCGTCGAAACAGTAGGCTCGGGATTCACCTTTCTTGCGTGCGGGAACGCCTTCGCCGGAACGCTTTTGCCCCGGATTGAAATGATTGGCACAGCTTTTGCCTAGGCCATAATGAAAACCGTAAAAACGATCAAAGCCACGATCATGAAGACTGTTATTGGAATGATGTTTGCCCACTGCCAAGGTACGATATCCCTCTGCTCTAAGAAGATCTGCCATGGTTATCGCATTCTTGATTCCTTTTGAACTGCGGTTCATACCACATTGTTGCGCATAGACCCCAGTGAGCAAGCAGGCTCGGGACGGGAAGCACTTGGAAGTGTTGTACATGTTCGTAAAACGAAGGCCATTCTCTGCCAATCGGTCGAGATGGGGTGTATTCACCTCGCCTCCGTAGCAACCGATATCGGAAAAGCCCATGTCGTCCACCAGGATGAATATAATATTGGGGCGTTGCTTTGAGAACGCAGTCGATAGAGAGACAAAAAGGGTAATAACAAGAAGTGATATCTTGGATGGGAGGTGTGCTTGTTTCATGATTTAGCTAATTACTGTATTCATTTCCGTTATAGAATGTTAAAGCTGAGGTGCTGAACGAGCACGAGCGAGTGACATCAGTTCCAGCGAGTTGTTGTGCTCTATGAGTCCATTCTCGATGCTGCCCCTGTGCAACCCTCTCACACGAATGACCTTCAATGTATCCAAAATATCAATCATCAATCCATTCTAGACCACTTCAGGTATTAACAATGTATGGGAAATCTCCCCAGCAACTGTTTGAACCATTAATAGTGATGTCTAACTTGAGCAATAAGTATAGATCCATCTTCGATCTTGTATACGATCCGATGCTCAGAATTTGTTCTTCTAGACCAATATCCTGAAAGCCCATGTTTCAATGGCTCTGGCTTCCCTATTCCTTGATAATAATTTCTCTCAATGTCTATAATTAAATTATTTATCTTCTTCAGGATCTTTTTGTCGTGCTTCTGCCAATATAAATAATCTTCCCAAGCATTGTCAGAGAATATTTTCCTCATTAATCGATTAATTCTCTTTCTTTCCCTTTCCCTTGCTCAAGTTGATCAATCGATTCAAGTAACCGCTTCGCATTCTTGGGGCTCCTAAGAAGGTATGTTGTTTCTTCCATAGCTTCATAGTCTTCGAGGGAAATCATAACCACCGCTTCAGTCCCCTTTTTCGTGATTATTACAGGGGAATGATCCTCACATACACTGGTAATTGTTTTAGCAAGGTTCTCCCTTGCCTGTGAATATGTTATCGCGTTCATACGTACAACATCCTGTACAACCAATATCTTGTCAAATTTTATCTGCGGCCAAGATATTTCATCTTTTTATGCAATCTTTCTCCACACCGAACGTCAAGCATGAGGCACGACTGACCGGGAGAGCGCGCTCGATGCAGGACTGGGGCTGTGTTTCCGCTGAATCATTCGAAGTCGGGGCGGGTCAGTTGTTGTTCTCCATGTGCTTGTTCGAATCCTATTTTCGCCCCTCCTGTACTCCAAGAAAACGCTGATGAAGCCGCCAGTTGTTTCGCTGTACCGTCTCCACAAGCTCTTGATACGGAGTTCCATCAACCTGAAGCAGCCCCTGCTTGAGGATCCTCGGGTCGACTTTATAACGGTCGATATATTGGCATCGGTTGTATCCAATCAGGTAACGAGTGGCGAACCCGTACTGCAAGAACTTAGCGTGTGCCTTCCCAACGCTGGCGATGTCAGGCAACGTCTTCCACATGACATTGGAGTGTTCAGGCGTTTTGAAACTAACTTGGTGGTCGCAGATCATCACCGGTTTCTTCGTCTCCCGATAGGCCCGCTCAAAGTCCGTTTCAGAGAACAAGGATCCGCCTGGCTGAACGGATAGAACATCGATCCACGGCAGCGCTTCCTGGATGACCCGCCAAGGCATCGCAGCTCCAGAGTAGCGCTCTCCGAATACCAATGTATTCGAAGCTAGTTTCCTGGTGAGGGGGCCGATGTGGGAATAGACCTCACGGGCGATGAGCACCAGGAAGTCCTCGTCAGAAGCGTCTGCGCCGTTCTCACGGAGAAACCGCTCGTAACGCCTTTTGCCGGGCGCACCATCTGGCAGTTCGCGGATGGCATCCACCCAAGTCTTCCCGGCAGCACGCTTCGCTTGCTTGAGATCCCAGGCGGGCATGTCTGTCCAGTAGATGCCGATACGGTTCGGATGATCTGGGAATTGCTTTGCCATCTGCTCAAGCGCGTGACGGGCCTGCTGCTTCCAACTATCGCCGAACACATCCGGGAATCTAATCCGCTTACCCTGCCATGCGCTGACCTTGCTCGTCGGGTAACAGGAGGCAAAGTGAGGTAGCAACTTCCGGGTGCTGAGATGCGAGTCATAGCCAAGGCTGTTGTAGCCCCATTTGCGGAAATGGGAAACCAGCTCCGTATTCGCCTTTCCCCAATCGTTATCGAGGTTCTGGCGGAGATGATCGCGCTTCGACTGATCAGGCCGGGAAAGGCCGCCGGTGTGGGTCACTCCGACCGACAGGAATCCATGGCCATCTGGCGTTATCAGGAAGTGGCGGTCCTCGATGACTTGTAGATGAAACCTTCCGGTTGCTTCGCCCTTGATCGAGAGATACCCGCCATACCGATCAAAGCCATCTCGGTCGGGAAAGACTCCAGCAGACAGGAAGACAGCGATCAGAAGGACAAGAGGGAAGAAGGTAATCAGTCGTTTATTCATTGGATGTAATCTTGCCTTAATTCGGAGTTCCTAGTGCGGAATCAGCTGCGATCGCTGGCATCATTTGAGTCATTCTTTATGGCTAACTTATATTATTCGTTATTTTTATCATGTAGAAACAATAATGGGTGCAAAGAGATAGATGACAATGGCTATCGAGCGAAAAAGGATGCAAAGATAAATACAGATGTTAAATATTTATGTAGCAAAACCATTAGCTGAATCACGGTCTAGGCATTCGAGTTCGAATAAATGATTTTTCTATTTATCGATCCGGATAAGTGATTTGCTTGATTCATGAATGATTAAAATTCTGTATGCATTTCCGTTATAGAATGTTAAAGCTGAGGTGCTGAACGAGCACTAACGAGTGACATCAGTTCCAGCGAGTTGTTGTGCTCTATGAGTCCATTCTCGATGCTGCCCCTGTGCAACCCTCTCACACAAATGACCTTCAATGTATCCAAAATATCAATCATCAATCCATTCTAGACCACTTCAGGTATTAACAATGTATGGGAAATCTCCCCAGCAACTGTTTGAGCCATTAATAGTGATGTCTAACTTGAGCAATAAGTATAGATCCATCTTCGATCTTGTATACGATCCGATGCTCAGAATTTATTCTTCTAGACCAATATCCTGAAAGCCCATGTTTCAATGGCTCTGGCTTCCCTATTCCTTGATAATAATTTCTCTCAATGTCTATAATTAAATTATTTATCTTCTTCAGGATCTTTTTGTCGTGCTTCTGCCAATATAAATAATCTTCCCAAGCATTGTCAGAGAATATTTTTTTCATTAATCGATTAATTCTCTTTCTTTCCCTTTCCCTTGCTCGAGTTGATCAATCGATTCCAGTAACCGCTTCGCATTCTTGGGGCTCCTAAGAAGGTATGTTGTTTCTTCCATAGCTTCATAGTCTTCGAGGGAAATCATAACCACCGCTTCAGTCCCCTTTTTCGTGATTATTACAGGGGAATGATCCTCACATACACTGGTAATTGTTTTAGCAAGGTTCTCCCTTGCCTGTGAATATGTTATCGCGTTCATATGTACAATATCCTGTACAACCCATATCTTGTCAAATTTTATCTGCGGCCAAGATATTTCATCTTTTTATGCAATCTTTCATCACACCGAACGACCGGGTTTACCTGTGTCGAATATTGCGAAGCAATATGAAGACATCAGGTGCGACCCAAGGTTATACTTAGTTTTTTCTTTCAAAAGTTATTTTAAGTCCATTATCATCAACAGTTAATTTGTCATCTGTGATGATGAAATTAGCTATACGGCTTTCAGCTTCTTTTTGTAAAATTAGTGTGTCATCTTTAATTTTGTAATTGGCCAAAGTTGGTTCGGATTTTGTATGATCCAAATTAATGACATGTCCTTCAAGAACATTATTTCTCTTGAAATTCATAATTACTTTTTTTACTTTTTCAGCCATTGTAGCATCATGAAACTTTACACTTTCCCATGTCCCAATTAATGGATGATCTGCGTTTTTCTCGGATGAGGTGCAACCAGATGTTAAAATTAATGTAATGAAGAGAGTTAATATGCTGATTAATTTATTCATAGTTTCCTTTTTTAGTATAACTTATAATATTCGTTACTTTTATCATGCATAAAACCAAAAGCTTTAAAAGGAGGTGTAGCAATAACTATCAGGTTGAAAGGCATGAAAAGTTAAATACTGATGTCAGATATTTACTAAGCAAAACCAATCACTGAATCATGGTTTAGGTATTCGAGTTCGAAGAAATGATTTTTCTATTTATCGATCCGGATAAGTGATTTGCTTGATTCATAATTGATTAAAATTGTCTACGTATTTCTTTTCGAGAGCATGCGACATTAGTTTGCATTTGATTAGAGAGTCTTGATCAGTTTCACTCCATTTTCCGGTGCAGGCAAAGTGACTTCACCCTGAATGAGTCCATGTTTCTTCAAAAACTTGTCAGCAGCAATAATCGTCAGATCTTTCCATGGCTGCTTATTGAAGAATGCGTGGCTCTGCCTCTGGGCGGTCCACCACTCAATGGACTCGTTTTCGAGCGATTGCATCTTTTCGCAGGCACTCTTCCAGCCTGTCAGCCAGTTATCCTGCGTGCCCCAGAAAGCAATCATGGGGGGCATGGCTGCTTTGATGTGGTTTTCGAAGGTGACCTCCATGTCCTTTTTGGGTTTGAGTGCCGGATTGAACAGCAGGTAAGCCACAACAGATGTATCGTACTCTTTGGAATCACTGGGATCATTCAAACCGGGGTTTGTGGTTGCCAACAAAGCGATATGCCCGCCTGCCGAGCCTCCGCCGGCGATAATGCGTTTTGGGTCTACGCCTAGTTTGGCCGCGTTCTGTTTGTACCACCGAATGGAACTCTTAGCGTCAGTGATGCAGAGACGTTTACCCTTACCCAACCTGTAGTTTGCGGTGGCGGCTACGAGCCCTCGACTCGCGAAGTAGTGGCACAGATAGCGGAATGAGATCCGGTCTCCTTTGCTCCAACCACCGCCGTGGAACATGATGATTCCGGGCACCGCCTTGCTGCGGTCATGATCCTTTGGGAAATGAATCTCTATTTCATGAGCAACGCCACCTTCCTTCTTATAGGAGTAGACTTCACCTTCAGGAGCAC
>JAOHKZ010000052.1 GCA_028101545.1 Opitutales bacterium
GAAACCAAATATCATAAGTATTATTTTGATCTTGATCGACAGGAACTTCATAATCAGGAATCACATTCAGGCTAAATATTCCAGTTGAAGAATTAAAATCAAATAAGTTTCTGTCTTCACCTGCCGTTTTTACGAAAGAAAGAGGATCTGCATCTTGATCGGAGGCATTTATTTCAAGATTTATGCTAGTATTCTCTGGAATTTGAATCTCATCATAAAGTGATGATGCTAATTGATAGTTAAATATTGCTGATGTGGTTTGCCTATTAACAGAATGGATAATTGGGAGGTCATTATTATCTGCTAAATTTATTGTGAAATAGCTTTCAATACTGGCATTTTTTTCATCCTTAGCCTTTATTCGAAGTAGATAACTTGTTGAGTTATTTTCATAATCAAAATTTGAAGCGGTGTACAAAATACCGGTCGTTGCATTTAGGGAGAAAAGTGAATTATTGGCTGAATTAACCCCAGGAGTGGTTAACCAATAGGAAAGTAATGAGTTTGAATCTGGGTCAGTGGCAGAGAAAGTGGTGACTATGCTTCCAATAGAGAGATTTTCATTAAATGTTAAAGAAGATGCGTTTAGATCGTAAGGTGTTGTATTTGGTATAGAATTGGGATTGTTATCATCTGTACCAGCCTGTGTTTCCTCCCAGAGTGAGTAGCCATCATTGTCTTGATCTGTTTCGTAGTTAAGGTTTATATTAATTGCCGTTAAATTTCCTTCTAAGCCAAGTAAGTTATGTCCGTTTCCATTCCAGTTTCCAAAGTGAGAGTAGGGTTCCCCAATGCCCGGATTAAGTTCTCCGTCTTGGTTTCCGTCAGTAAAAGCTTTGATGTCATATGAATGACCTGTAGGTAGGGAAATAGAGTATGATCCGGGTCCACCGGATAATGTTTGCTGGGCAATTTTTAGCCCGCTCTCATCATATGCCCGTATAATGATAGGTCCAAGTACTGAAGTGGTATTCGTGATATTTCCGGAAATGGTAGCATTAGTCTCGGGCGATCCTTGATAGAGTGCCTGAATTTCATTTTGTGTAATTACACGGTTCCAAATTCGGAAGTCGTCCATCCAACCTTTAAAAAAAGATGAATTATTTTGTGGTCGGTTGCCTATTGTAAACAGGTTTCCTGCATCGCTAATAATTTGACCGGAACCAGCAGTTTGGTTGATATTCATTTTTTCTATCCCGTCAATGAAAATTCTAGAGTTTTGTCCACCAAGTAAACCATTCCAAGTAAGGGCGATATGCTGCCACTGGAAGAATGGGGTGAACTCAGTACTCTGTATGGACGGGGAATTACCGGTGGTGCTTCGAATTAGCCAGTTCTTGCTAGGACCGGATGCAAAAAATCTCCAATATCCATGACCCTCGGAGCGTTTAGCAAAAACATACCCACTGCCGTTTTGGTCGAGTTTAAGCCAGCCTGAAAAACTAATTGGTCGGATATCATTTAATTCCGTAATTCCTGCAAAGGAGATGTGGTCATCAACCCCGTCAAATCGTAAAGAACCGCCAACTCTGCCAGGACTCCATGGGTTGTTAAACCCTATTAGTGTACCATTTAATTTATTGACTGAGGAGTCATGGAGAATTGTGCCGTTCGTTTCATCAAATTTCCAGTGTGCAAGCATACCGAATTCAATGACTGGGGTGGAACTGGCATTATTTTCCTGTGTACCTGCCAAATATTCATGCCAATTAAGAAATCCGTCGTTGTCGTAGTCTAAGTCCCAAAGGTTAAAGTCAATTCCGGTTAAATTATTATCAACTTGAGTAAGATTAAAACTATTAATTGAACTATTCCAGTCTCCATAATGCTTCCAGACTTCACCAGTTGTAGGATATCCATTTTGGCTTCCATCCACGAACACTTTAAAGTCATAAGCTCTGTTCTTAATTACAGATAAAGAGTAGGATCCATTGCCATCGGGTAGAATATATTCCGCTGCCTTACTGCCGTTCGATTCTAATGCCCATACGATTGCAGGTCCAGATACAACCCCATCGTAATGAACATAGCCGGACACCTGAACGAATAAATTGTTTATATTATTTGTTTCATTTATATCGCTAACATGAACAAAAGTATTAAGAGAAACATTGGCGTCTCCATCTGAAACTTGAATTGTTAATTCATAAATATTATCCGAATTATTATCGGTTGGGTTTTCAAAATCTTTGGGAGAATAGAAGGAAAGTAACCCAGTTGTCTGGTTTAATTCAAAAAATTGTTTATCAATTCCTAAGAGGATTGAATAAGAAAGTGGATCATTATCTGGATCACTTGCATTGAAGTCGAATATAAGAGTTTGGTTTTCCGGCACGGTAATAATTCCGTTAACTTGAAAAGTAGGAGGAGAATTGACTGGAGTTGGTTGGTTTGGATTAGGGTTTGTGGTGTTTAATTCGAAACTAAACGAATCAGCAAAACCAATTAAACTCGATGAAATGCTTCCCATTGAGGAAGAAGTCGTGTTTAAACTAAATTTTCCAGAAAGAGCAAAACCAGGAATGTTTGCTCCTGCATTTCCTCCAGTGTCCAAAATAAAACCTCCTGAATCTCCATATCCAACATTTGCTAGTGCACTAGAGTTTCTTGTATCGACAGAAAATGTATCTGAATCGGAAAATCCAATTTGATCAGAAATGGAAGAGGCTGCAGTACCGGCGGATGTATCAAGAATAAATCCAATCGAGTCCGAAAAGCCGAAATCGAAAGTACTTGAAGGTTGAATGCCTGCCATAGTGTTTAAAGCAAATCCGGAAGAATTAGCAGAACCTGAGTGCGAAAGATTTACTCCGTTATTTGTTTTAAGTTGAAAAGAAAGAGAATTAGCAAATCCTATTTGAATAGGATTAATGGTATTTAGGTTGAAATTAGAAGACTGATTGTAACCAATTTGGCTTAGGTTCGACTGACCCAATATATTCTTTCCATTTAAGGCTAAAATAAGTACGAAGAATCCGACTTGACGAACTCTCAAAGCAAGTAATGGGAAGATTGCGTCTAGCAAACTTTTGCTCAGCATCCTTAAACGCTAATTTTGGATTATAAAATTTAACCGCGTGGAAGAAAGGATTTAATTATTCCTCCAAGTACGAAATCCAACGGCTGGGGATGATGCATCAGCTGAACCGTCATTCAGGAGATCCATCATATTGTCTACCGGGTTCACATTGTCATTAAAAGTAGTGGGGGACGGAGCAGGGTGAACATGCCTTAAACCAATATATGATCCTCCAAAAACATTAGACCTAATGTCTAGGCTTGAGCTACCTGGTGGTGATGAGTTCCAGGCACCTTCCGTGTATTCAGCAACATTTCCGAGTATATCTTTGATGTCATATCCATTTGCAGGTCGAGTTGCTTCACTTGGGTTGGCAAGTGGCGTCGAAGAATTATTCCCGTTTGTTTGAACTGAAGGAAAAGAAAAGTCGGTGGTAAATTTTGAATAATTGGCCGGCGAACTGTTACCCCATGGCCACATAGTTTTATTACTACCACCGGTTGCAACTTTCTGAAAAACTGAGGAGGGCGGCAATCTAAAACCACTTGCATTCCCGTCGATGTGATGATGAAGACTCTGTTCCAAAGCAAATTTAGCACCTTGGCGATAAGGGGTGCTGTGCCCTTGATCGTAAACCCCGTTGTTATTCAAATCTTGGTATTCGTTTGGTTCAAGTAGGCCATTGTTATTGTTATCCGTAAAAGACTCACCAACATCCCAAACTCCATTTTGGTTAGTGTCGTGGGCGGGGTCGAAGGGCCAGAAAAAATCAGGTCCCGATTCAATAATACCATTGTTATTAACATCTCCAATGGTGATTTCATCCGCATCCGTGTAATAAGCGGGTGTACGACCAGATTTCTCAGATCGAGCATTGCACCATTTGAGAACTTCCCATAGATTAACGCCAGTTCGTGGTAAATTCACTGATCCTGTAGATGGGGATAATGGTAGCCCAGAGTATCCATTAGTTAGAGCCCATTGTGCAACTTCATCCCATTCTGCTTGGGTAACTTCAGTTTGATCCATCTTGATCGATGGAGAAACTTCATCTAATTTAAAATAAAACGAAGCATCTTCCCAGGTAGATAATCCAATATTCCACATCCATAGTACATCCATGTACACCAATTTGAGATTTCCAGATGCCTGACCGGATCCAGTGGAAGTCGATGTGGTTCCACTTCCTGCAAAGCCAGATGATTGTGATCCATAGGTTGCGATGACTCTTATTTTTCCGCTCGAAGTAAATTGCTGATCCCAATCAGATTCCGCATTCCAAGTTGCTGTTTTTGGACCAGATGTGGTATTTGCACCTACATCACCAGATACATCAACGCAGCGAATAGGAAAGTTCAACCCGTTATCTGGGCTAAACCATAATTCCACAAATGCAGTTAGACCAGGATCAAGGGCGAGGGTGTAATTAATATCGACAAATTTAGTACCTGGTCTTTGCACAGGGGGACTGTTAAGGGTAACCACCGGCGGAGCAGCGTTAACCAACGACATGAACAACGCGGGAAGGATCGACCAAAGTATGAGTCTTGTATTCATAATTTTCTAGTTAGGTTTTTTTATTAATAATATAATGATTACATATTAACAAAAATTATAATATTAATACAATAAATTTAACCCTTCTGCATAATATTTTTTATCAGACTTAGGTACAAGCTTGCGATGCTTGAATCTCCTAACATAATTATACTTAACAACAATGAAATCTAATAAAATCCTTTTTCCCAAGTTTATCGTTTTGTTTTTTACAACATTTAGTTCTGTTAACGCTGAAGAGTTGGTTATTTGGATCAGTTCCTTCCAGGATCAGGTTTATTACGAGCAAATGGGTGAGATGTATTCCACGAAAACAAAGAGCGATGTTACGATTAATGTGAAGGCATATGGATTTCGAGAAATGCCCGATAAATTGGGTGTGGCTATTCGTTCAGGGCAAGGAATTCCTGATATCGTTCAATTAGATGAAACCTTTTTTGGTGTTTTTCTCAATGAGGATTCTCCTTTTATGGATTTAACCAAAAAGGTAAAGGCTTCCGGACTGGACAAAGATTTACACCCGAAAAGACTCGATGTGTTTTCATACAAAGGAAAAATATATGGTTTACCCCAGTCTTTGAGTGCGATGGTGCTGTATTATCGAAAGGATTTGTTTGAAGAATATGATATTGAACCTGCTGATTTAAAAACCTGGGATGATGTAGCTGAAATTGGTGCCCAATTACAGGAAGACCAAGGTCAGCGACTTATGGCCCTAGACGGAACTCTCTTTGATGTTTTCCTCAGGCAGAAGGGCACTGATTTATTTGATCAAAAAGGAAACTTCCTTCCCGACGAAGGCAAAGCACTCGAAGTATTAGAAGAATTTGCCGAAATGTCTGCTGCTCAAATTACGGTTATGCCAGACAGAGGTTCTATTTTTGACCCTGTTTTTTTTAGTGGTGACTTGGAGACTGGGGAGGTGCTTTGTGTCCCTGGGGCAGATTGGTATGGATTGGACCTTTTTCAGCAATTCGCGCCAGGGATGAAAGGATTATGGGGTATGATGCCACTTCCCACTTGGCGAAATGACAAAGGCGAGCTTGGACCCCGGACTGCCACTTTTGCCGGACAGGGTTTAATGATCTGCAAGGGGAGTAAGAAAAAGAAAAAATCTTGGGATTTTATAGAATTTGTGATGAAGGATAAGGAGGCTAATGCGGAGCGCTTTTTGCAGGGCAATAGTTTCCCTGCGTACAAACCCTCTTGGAAAGACCCAAGATTGCTTGGGAAACATGAATATTTTGAACAGTCTATAGGTGAGTTGCTTATTACATTGTCTGATGAAATTCCCCCGGTAGTAGTTGATCCGCGCAGACCTCAGGCAATTTTTATGATGCAGGAAAATTATTTTGGCTCGGTTATGTTTGGAGCACTTTCTGCCAAGGACGCCATCAAGCAGTATAAAGATGCCATGAAAAATAGCGGTCGCGGTCGTTAGTTTTTCCACCCCATTTTTGTTGTGGGTTTAAAAAAAGAAGAAAAAGCGTCTCTCTTTTGCCTCCTATTTCCCTTTTTTGGCCTATGGTTTGTGTTTTGGCTGGTTCCTTTGCTGTTTGGTGTTGATTTGGCTCTGCAGAACCCGAGCTATATTCCCGAGTATCGAGATACTTTTGAAAGTCCAACTGAAGAATATTCAGGTTTCCAGTTTAATTGGTTTGATTCTCCAAAAAACGAGGCAGTAGAAATTACCCCTCTTAAATACATTGGGTTAGAAAATTTCAGTCGGGTATTAGCGGACGAAAAATTTTATAAAGCATTAAAAAATACTTCCTACTATGTTTTTGGATCGATGGTGATTATCCTTCCGCTGAGTTTTATTCTTTCCCTTTCTCTCTTTCAATTATCCAGAATACCCCGTGGTTTTCTGGTTTTTTGTTTATTGATCCCCGGTCTTGCTTTACCGAGTGTATTATCAACCCTGTTCTATCTATTTTTTCATGGCCGGACGGGTGCATTAAATCAATACTTTGTTGTGCCAATGGGTTTTTCTCCGATTAACTGGATGATGGATCCGTCGTTTATTATGCCTTCTTTAATAATGCAGGCGGTTTGGAGATGGACTGGATTGGTGACCTTATTCTTTCTTTGTGGTTTGGAAGCGATTCCACGTTGGCAATGGGAAGTTGCAAAACTCGAAGGCGTCGGAATATGGATGAGGGTAAGAAAAATATTTATTCCCAATCTATGGCATTTAGCTTTGTTTGCTATTGTATTTTTAGTGGTTGATGGTTTTGCCTCTTTTTCGGGAGCCTATAACTTATTGGGTGGGTCAGGTGGGATTATGGACGCAGGTCTTTTACTTGTAACTTATGTATATCAGGTTGCATTTCCCGGTGGTTCTGGCCGATTTGATTTTCCAGGAGCAGCAGCTATGAGTCTTTTGGTTGTACCCATAACAGCATTTATTTTGTTTCTAGTTTTACAAAGCCGGCGGAAATGGTTGACCCGATGAAAAAATTTCTTTCTGGCATTGTACTTTTCGGAGCAGTTTTGATTTGTCTTTATCCCTTTGCTTGGATGTTTCTTTCGTCCTTTAAGACAAATCGTGAAATTTACCAACCAACTCTTTTCATTCCAAAAGATTTTGAGCCAGATTCTTACTTAAGTTTATTTTCTGATCAATATATCCCCTTTTTGTCCTATTTCCTAAATTCAACTTTTATTTCGGTTTGTCAGGCACTGCTTGCTGTATTTGTAACCGCAGCGGCTGGCTTTGTATTTGCGAAGTATAGTTTCCGAGGAAAAAGCATTGTTTTCGGAATTGCTATTCTGGTAATTCTGATCCCGAAGCAGGCACTGGCTGTCCCGCTTTTTGATTGGATGTTATGGCTCGGATTGCATGGGGGTAAGTGGGCTTTGATTCTACCGGGTATAGCCAGTGGATTGGGGATTGTTTTTTTTACACAGGTTTTTCGAAAGGTCCCCGATGAATTACTTGAGCTTGCAAAGGTTGAGGGTTTATCGGTGCATCGAACCTTCTTATTAATTCTTCCCCTTGCCGGTCCGTCTTTAGTAACTTATGGGTTGCTACATTTTATTCTGAGTTGGCAGGAGCACCTCCTTCCACTGCTTTTATTGGATGATGAAAATATCACATTGCCTATTGCATTGGCAAAGCTGAGAGATTCCAGTCATCGTATACCAGAGGCAGTGGGCATGGCGGCGGCAACTCTGTCCCTCCTTCCCGTTGTTGTATTATTTGGTATTTGTTTTCGTAAAATGAAAACGGCCTTGGTGCATTTAGCTTTATCCTGAAATTCGATTACCTGTTGATGCATTAAACCATATAGACTCCTTCCATTCAGGCTTAACATGATAAGTATCACCGAGTTGAAAGTCATTATGCTTTGATTTAAGGGTAATTTTACAGTCTTTCAGTTGAAAATGTAGGACCCGAATATCACCCATATTTTCAATCCTTTGAAGTTCTGCTTCCCACGAATCGGAAGATTTTTCCTGTTGAATACTTAAACACTCTGGGCGCAGTCCCAGCACAATCGGGCCTTCTGGGATCGATTGTGCTGAGGAAAATATTATTTTTTGTCCATTTTGTTGAAAACAGTATTTCTCTTCCATGCATGAAATATCACCATTGAGTAAATTAATTTTCGGGGATCCAAAGAATTCAGCCACAAAACGGTGGGTGGGTTGATCGTATATTTCTGCAGGGGTTCCAATTTGAATAACTTCGCCTTCATTCATAACGCAAATTCGGTCACCGAGAGTCATGGCTTCGACTTGATCATGAGTAACAAAAAGAGTGGTCCTTTGAAATTCCTGATGCAGTTCCGTCAGTTGGTAGCGCATGGAGGTGCGTAAATTTGCATCCAAATTACTTAGCGGTTCATCAAGCAGATGAATCGAGGGATTTCTTGCCAATAG
>JAOHKZ010000053.1 GCA_028101545.1 Opitutales bacterium
ATATATGAATCATTAGTTACGAATAGCCAATTTTCATTTCCAATGAATGATGATGTAAGTAGTGCTGCAGATTTTGCAATCTGGTACCGTAAAAAAACAAATGATACCAGACCTGAATTATGGTTTCTTCCCGACGATGAAGAGGTTCGAGACTTACAAGATGCAGAAGGTTCAGATGGACTACCGTCACAAATTCCAGATGAATATGGATCACTTGATAATGTTAAAGATGCAATAGGTTACTCTGTAGCTATACCTGGTGATGATGCAGAAACGCGTAAATTTGTAACGAATCTTAAAAGTGGAGCCTTTCCAATTATTTGGACCAGAGGATTGGAGTCAGGCTCAGAGAAATGGTCCATCGATTCGCCATGGGCAGGTGAGGGAGGACATGTTCTTTTCAGTGATGGAACAATTCGTTGGTATGATAATACCAAAGGTGATGATGAGAATGGCATTTTCAGCACTGCAATTAATAAGGAAGATGGTGCCGACAAAAAATCCGAAGCGACCAATGACATTTCAGCAGCCTTACCAATTGGTTGGGAGATGACTAGCAATTGACCATAAAGAGACCTAATCTCATTATAATTTGCTTAAAACTAAAACTCCGTGGGCAAAGATAAAGTCCTCGGAGTTTTGTATTTTGGAAAGCAAGGGCGGGCAAAAGTCGTTGTCGAAGAAGGGAGCGAACCAATCTCTCTTGCCAAAGGTGCATCGGCTACGGCCCTTCATGGAGATACAGTTCAATTAAGACTACTTCCGCCTAGGAAAAAGAAACTTGATCGAAGAAAAAAAGACAAGAAACCTGCAAAGAAGCGCTATGAACTGCTCAAAGTGGTAAAACGGGGAACGACCGAATTCCTTGGTTATTTACGAAAAGATCTAGGTCGATCACTCGTACAGGCCGAAAACTCCAGACTTTTTGTCCCCTTTAAAATATTGGGTGAGACAAGACGTGCAGAAGAACATGATAAGGTTTTAGCTCAATTTGTTCGATGGGATCCACCGGCAAGGATTCCGATGTGTAAAATACTCCGCGTACTGGGTCCTAGTGATGATCCCTTAACTGATCACAAGGGGATATTGGCGAAATACGGCTTAAGTGGAACTTTTCCTGATAAGGTAGCACAGGAAGCAGAAGCCTGTCCTGAAAAAGTTACGCAAGAAGATATTAAAAATAGAGAAGATATCCGAAATACCTTCACCTTAACCATAGACCCTTTAGATGCACGAGATTTTGACGATGCCATATCGATAAAGGAGATTCAAGATGAAGGTTGGGAGATTGGAGTCCACATTGCGGATGTATCTCATTATGTAAAACCAGGATCAGCATTGGATCGTGAAGCCAATAAGAGAGGTAACTCCACCTACCTTGTTGGTGAAGTGATTCCCATGCTTCCCCATCGTTTATCAAGTGGTATTTGCAGTTTAGTTGAAGGAGAAGAAAGACTAGTAAAATCCGTATTATTCTCCTTCTCAAAAGATGGAAGCTTACTGAATTCAAAAATAGCAGAGTCTGTTATTCTAAGCGATAAAAGGCTCACTTACGAACAAGCCAGCCTTTTTCTAGAGGAACAAGATTTAGAAAAAATTCGATCCGCTAAGCCTCCGCCCAGTCGCTATTCTGGAAACCCTGGAAAACAACTAAATGAAATCTCCAATGACATTCTTGTAAAACTTCAAACAAGTATAAGGAAAATTGCTTCTATTGCGGCATTGCTTCGAAAAGACCGAATGAAAAAAGGTGCCTTAGATCTGGAATCAACTGAAGTTAAAATTCTAGTGGATAAAAAAGGTGAACCTGAAAAAATCTTACAATCGGAAAGTGAAGAAAGTCACCACATGATTGAAGAATTCATGCTCCTTGCTAATGAAACTGTGGCTCGTGAATTAAGAAAAAAGAAACTACCCGGAGTTTTTCGCGTCCATCCCGATCCCGATCCTGAAAACTTAGAAGAATTAAGAGGCTTCCTTCAAGTTTTTGGAATTTCCTGCGGTGAATTAACCGCAAGAAAGGAAGTTACTAAAATGCTGACTGCAGTTAACAAGCATCCGATCGCTCAAGTTCTTAAAATCAAATTTTTAAGGAGTTTAAAACAGGCATGCTATCGAAGCACCCCAGATGGACATTATGGTTTGGCAAAAAATGATTACCTGCATTTTACTTCCCCAATAAGAAGATATGCTGATTTGATCGTCCACCGAATAATAGAAGATTTTATTCGCAAAAGAAAACCAAAGAAAACGGACCATGACCGCCTGGAAATCACCGCTAAACATATTTCCAAAACAGAACGAAACAGTGTGGATGCTGAAAGGGAATCGGTTAAAGACAAACTTCTTCTTTACTATAAAAAAGACATTGGGAAAAGACCTGCAGTGATTCATCGGGCAATTATTACTGAAATTTCCCGAAGAGGATTCTTTATCGAACTTGTTGAAACCCTTGCCCGCGGATTTGTGCCTATTCGTACATTACCACGCGAACTTGGATATCGGGTAACTCCCAACGGAGCTGCATTAGTGGCGAGAAATCCGAAGCTTAAATTAAAACTTGGACAGGAGATTAATGTCTGCATCGACAAAGTTTTTGTTTCAGATAAGCAACTCGATTTTCGCCTCGGGTAAAGTTCCTTGGTTGACATATTCGCGGAAGTTTCCTGAAACACTTTCCTTATGAATTTTAATTATCAAAAACAATTAGTTGCTGTATGGGAGAAAGGGCTGGAGTTATATAAAAATGGCCACACGGACTCGAATACATTTCCCATTTCTGATGAAATCCCCTTTCTTCAAAGTATCGGTTTAAATAAAATGGATATCTTTGATTATGTTGAAGATTGGATCTGTGAAGGAACCCCCGATCTTGCAACTTTTTTACTCATACATGATTTACGAAGGGATTACTTTTTCGAAGAGCAGAATAGAATTCCCTCAAAAGAAAAGTTGAACGCAAAAGAATTACCCGGAAAACATGAAGAACTGGAGGGAATTCGCTGGCTACCAAGGATTATCCCAAAAGCGAGAGCCAAATTACGCGGAGAACTTCCTCAAGAAACGATGTTTTGCTGCGGAGGGGACCGGGCATTTTTTCAGAAAAATGACATTCACCCTGCAGAATTTTTACGAATTGTAAAAAAAGCTGGAAGTGAAGATCATATAATCACTCAATGGGTTGTAAAAAGATCTCAATCTTCTTAATTATATAATTCTACTTTGATCAATGAAATTTGAAAAATATCACGCTCTTGGAAATGACTACTTGGTATACGATCCCAATGGAGAAGATTTTAGCTTTTCCGAATTAGAAATAATTCGTATTTGCCATCGAAACTTTGGACTGGGTTCAGATGGAATTCTGGTTGGTCCCACACATTCTGAAAAAGCTCCTTTTAAACTCCAAATTCTAAACCCAGATGGAAGCGAGGCCGAAAAAAGTGGAAATGGATTACGAATTTTTGCAAGGTATTTAAGAGATACAGGAAAAGTAAGTACCAACTCTTTTGAGGTCGATACCTTAGGCGGTGTAGTAAGTTGTCAGGTTTCGGAAGATAAATCAACCATTACGGTTGAGATGGGAAAAGTGAGTTTTAAAAGTGATATAATCCCAGTGAAAATTGATGGTGATGTAAGAGAGGTTTGTAATGAGCCAATCGAAATAAAGGGTAAGATTCTCAAATATTATGGAGCAACCATAGGAAATCCACATTGTGTAATCCCCGTTAAAAAGGTAACTAAAGAAATGACGCTGGAATTAGGCTCATTAATTGAAAACCATCCCAATTTCCCGAACCGTACTAATGTACAATTTCTGGAAATTCTTGATCGTAATAGAATCAAAATCGAAATCTGGGAACGAGGTGCTGGTTATACACTTGCATCGGGAAGTAGTAGTTCGGCTGCCGGTGCAGTAGCTCGAAAAATGGGTGCTTGTGATCAAAATATTACAGTTGAAATGCCTGGAGGAGAAATAGGCCTTATTATAGATGATGATTTTAATGTCCAAATGACAGGACCAGCAACCAGAGTTGCAACCATGGAGCTTGATACAGAATGCCTTAAAACTGATTAAGGTTTTCTAGCTATCCAAAATCGACATTCATCTGAAAAATCTTTTACTAACTTATTCTCATCCGAAATTTTCGAACGCAAAACATCGCGCTCTAATAAAAAACCGGCTTCCTTCAAGTCTTTCCGAATTTCCATACAATCTGGTACATGAATAAATAGTTTACCATTGGGAGTCTCTCCATATCTGTCACCAAATTCAACAAGGGCTTTATCCTGAAGTCCAATTCTCCATTTTTTCTTTTCATTTTCCCAAAATTTTTTCCATTTTGGAATTTTTCGATCATGGGATGTAAAAATAAAGCGACCACCGGGTCGTAGAACTCGATAACATTCATACATGGCTTTTTTTCGGTTTTCTCGATATGGAATTTGCATCAATCCATTAAAACCAAAAATAACTCCATCAAATAAAGCGTTAGCAAAAGTTAGTTTGGTTGCATCCTCCTGATCAAATTGAATCGCACTTCTCCTTTCTTTTTGGATAGCACTAGCACGCTTGATCATTTTCCTCGAGACATCTGTTGCTGTGAGGTTTTGATATCCCATCATCCATAGAGAAAAGCTTATCCTACCTACCCCACACCCTAATTCTAGGAGTTTTGTAGAATGCTTAGGAAAGGAATGCTTGAAAACAAGTTCCTCGGATGACCAAAGACCAACCCTTCTCGTTGCCTCTTCATAATGGTCAAGTACGGACCGATTCTCAAAATATGAAAGTACCAACTTGTCATTTACTTGATTTTCTCTTGTCATTCGTATTTCATTAATCAATCACATAAAAGGAATCAGGAAAAGCTAAGATGACGCTTGCCAATTCGAAACTTAAATGGTTTTATAACCGATTTCCTATCATGAAAGCCACTATCCAAACCCAAGGCAGTCAATTCACTGTCCAAAAAGGCGACAAGCTTTTTGTTAATCGCTACCCTGACAAAAACGAAGGTGATCAAGTAAGCATTGATCAAGTACTCATGCTCGTAGACGATGGCAAAGCAACATTTGGCACACCAACTGTTGCAGGTGCTACTGTAAAAGCTAAAATTCTTGAAAACAAAAAAGATAAAAAGATTATTATCTTTAAAAAGAAAAGAAGACAGGGCTACAAGAGAAGAAAAGGCCACCGTCAACACATTTCAGTTATAGAAATTGAGTCAATTGACTTAAAATAAATTAGGAGAATCTCAAAATGGCACATAAAAAAGGACAAGGAACTTCTAGAAACGGAAGAGACAGTAATAGTAAACGCTTAGGCGTAAAAAAATTTGGTGGTGAGGCAGTTCTTGCAGGTAACATTATCTTAAGACAACGGGGAACCAAATATCACCCCGGTGCAAATGTCGGACTCGGACGCGATCATACGCTGTTTGCACTTACACCTGGTAAAGTAGAATTTGATAAACCCCACCGCTTGGTCAATGTGGTTGCTAGTACATAATCTCAACTTTTCAGAGTAAAGAAAGTAAATTGACATTTCTTTTTCTACAACAGTCTTTCAAGTAAATTTTTTATGGAAGATGCAGATAAGCCCGAAAATTTAGTTGAATTAACTTTTGAAGAAACAAGAGTTTTAGGTTCTTTGATAGAAAAAGAATTAACTACTCCAGAATACTATCCAATGAGCCTAAATGGCTTGGTTAATGCCTGTAATCAAAAAAATAATCGGCTACCTAAGACCAACTTGGATGAAGATGAAGTAAACCAAGTTATTGAAGAATTACGCATTAAAAGACTCGTTCATAGAGTCGATCTTGTGGGATCAAGGGTCCCTAAATTTCAACACAATGCAGAGAAAGAATTAGATCTGATCAAAGCGGAACGTGCTCTCCTTGCAGAATTGTTAAACCGAGGTCCACAAACCACCGGTGAACTCAATAATCGGGCAAGTCGGATGTTTGCATTTGATGGCATTGCTGATGTAGAAGAAACCCTTCAAGAATTAATGGATAGAGAACCTGCTCTTGTTGGAAATATGGATCCAGCTCCAGGGCAAAAAGAAAAACGATGGTTTCATCGGTTAGCACCGCCACCAGTCTTAGAGGAAATGAGTGATGGTGGATCTGTTTATATTCCTGGACCCGATAAAAGAATTGATCAAATTGAGGAAATGACCAAAGAATTTACCGAACTCAAGGATGAAGTGGAAACTCTTCGTTATCAATTAAGAGAAATATCGGACGAATTTAAAAATTTTCGAAAACAATTCGAATAAATTTTCCTAATTCAATAATTCGTACTTGTTAAAGTCGGGTTGTCCCTGCCTTTAAACCAACAAGAAAGTCAGCGTAAGCTAACTTTACTCCATTTTCCAATAAAGTTTCGGCCTTCCAACCAAGTGTACTGGCTAGAGATACATCCAATCGTTTTAAAGGCATTCCGTCTGGTTTGGATAAATCGTAAACGATTTTACCATTAAATCCGACCGCTTGTTTTACCAGTTCAGCTATCTCAATAATTGAATGATCAACTCCTGTTCCCAAATTTACCCAATCAGGAGGATCTTCCTTTTCAAGTACAAAAAGAACACCTTTGGCTAAATCATCAACATGCATCAATTCACGTCTTGGTTTCCCTGTGCCCCATATCATGACCTCATCCGCATTAGCCTCTTTGGCCTCATGAAATCGACGGATCATGGCGGGGAGAACATGAGAGTTTTCTCTATGATAATTATCTCCGGGTCCATAAAGATTGGTGGGCATGACACTATGAAAAAGCACACCATACTGATTTCTGTAATGCCGACACATTTCCAAACCAGCAATTTTAGCCAAGGCATAAGCTTCATTGGTTTTTTCAAGCGGTCCAGTCAGTAAATATTCCTCCTTAATTGGTTGCTTACTCGCACTTGGATATATGCAGGAACTACCCATGTTCAAAAATCGTTTTACTCCATTTTCCCATGCAGAATGAATTAGGTTTGTATTAACAAGAAGATTTTGGTGAATAAATTCAGCGGGATATGTATCATTTGCATGAATTCCCCCCACCTTAGCAGCAGCGTTAATAACAACATCAGGCTTTTTCTCTTCCAAAAATTTCCGAACCGAAGACTGGTCTAATAAGTCAAGTTGATCTCGGGTGACTAATATCAAATCGTATTCTGATTCCTTTGTACGCAAAGCACGCACCAATGCAGAACCAACCATTCCATGATGACCACTAACAAAAATTCTTTGCATTAAGAAAGATTTGCCTCAGCCAAGGCTTTTTCCTGTTGGGCGATTTTCATATCTTCCTCAACCATTAATGAAACAAGACCCTTAAATGTAACCTTAGGCTTCCAGCCTAATTTTTTCTCAGCCTTACTAGCGTCACCAATTAAAAGGTCAACTTCAGCAGGACGTTCATATTTTTGATCAAACCCCACAAATTCCTCAAAGTTCAGATCTAGACAATTGAAAGTCTCCTCTAAAAATTCTCGGACGGTGTGAGTTTCATTGGTAGCGATGACATAATCATCAGGTTCGTCTTGTTGAAGCATCAACCACATTGCCTCCACATATTCTTTTGCATATCCCCAATCCCTCTTAGAGTCTAAATTCCCGAGAATAAGTTTATTCTGTAACCCCAATTTAATCCGAGTCGCAGCACGAGTAATTTTCCGGGTTACAAAAGTTTCCCCCCTACGAGGAGATTCATGGTTGAACAAAATTCCACTACTTGCATGCAAACCATAGGATTCACGATAGTTTACTGTGAGCCAATGAGCATACATTTTCGCACATGCATACGGGGAACGGGGCCAAAAAGGGGTAGTTTCAACTTGAGGCACTTCTTGTACTTTTCCATACATTTCTGAAGAAGAGGCCTGATAATATCGAACTTTTTTAATCAACCCAGCTTCACGAATGGCTTCCAATATTCGGACTGCTCCCAACCCTGTCACATCACCTGTATATTCGGGAATATCAAATGATACTCGAACATGACTCTGTGCCCCTAGATTGTAAATCTCATCAGGCTGTAAGTTATAAAGTAACTTCACTAATTGAACCGCATCGGCCAAATCACCATAATGGAGGAATAATTTTGTATCGTCTACCAACGGGTCTTTGTAAAGATGATCCAACCTGCTAGTATTAAAAGTGGATGCGCGACGAACAATACCATGGACTTCATACCCTTTATCGAGCAATAACTCAGCTAAATAAGAACCATCTTGACCGGTAATTCCTGTAATAAGAGCTTTTTTCATATCTTTAAAACCTAATGAGTTTTTGTAATTCGTAAAGCTTAGTCTATATCGATGTGAACCTCGTTCTAGATTATTGACATAACGCTCATTCTTAGGCAAAAAGGTTCTTC
>JAOHKZ010000054.1 GCA_028101545.1 Opitutales bacterium
TTCTCTTACTGAGACTCAGTCATTTTTAGGTTTAGGTATGGGGTGTTTGACTTCATTCGTGCTGTTATTTCCGTAAACTTTAGTTTCGTTTTTAATTATAATCCATTCAAATGATTGTTAGAATTTTAATTTGAATGGTTATTGCAGTTGCACTCAATACAACAAAAGTAGGTGTCATTTATAAGTTTGAAAAACTTTATTTGAAGGTGTTTTTGAAATATCCCAAAGGTTAAAATTACTTTTTTGATTTCAAGGTAAAAAATGTTGCCCCCCAGCCTCCTTCATTTACGGGACAAATTCCGAAACTAGCAACATGTTCATGCTGTTTGAGGATTGAGTGGACAATATTTCGTAATGTGCCTATCCCCTTGCCGTGAATAATACGACCATTGTTGAGTCCTTTTTGTTTGCATTGATAAATATATTCAAAGATGAGTGGATTAATATCACGAGGGTTATAATCATGAAGATCAAGAGTGCCTGTAATCCTAATTTTTACCGGGTGCTGGTATTTATCTTTTTTCAATCCAAAATGTTTTCTGGCGGGAATGGGTGCTTCGGGGTGCCCTGAATTAAATTATTAAGTTCAGAATTAAATGACTTTTCTTTGTTCTGACCCACTTTCGGTTGTGAAATGATCTTTTCGCGAGACGGGGATGGTTGTTTCGTCGTTTTAACTTTGTTAGTGGGAGTTTGATTTACTTTTTCAATTTCTTCAATTTCAGGATCGTTATGCAATTGAGGTACTTCACAACTTGATAAAGCAATACAGATTAAGGTAAAAATGCAGATTTTTCTCATAATTCGACTCATTTAATTGTAAATAGTTTAGTAAGATGTCAGTTGAAAAAACGCAATTTGAAAGATTTAATTTTAAAGCCTTACAAATTGATCTAATTTAAAAAAATACTGTTCACTTTTCTTTGTGATTAGTTGACACTATAATCTTCTACACAAGTTAGCTTGACATTGTAGTTTCAGGTTTAGAAGAAATACTAGATGCCTCTTATTAAATTTCATTATAGCCATAGATTGGAAAAGTCTGAATTTGATTTATTGTCAAAATCTTTATCAAAATCAATCTCATCTATCCTCAACAAATCTGAAGATTATATAATGATTATTTTTCAGTTTTCTGATTTTCAAAGTTTTGGTACTTGCTCAGACTCTCCCTCCGCTTTTTTGGAATTTAAGAATGTAGGTATTTTTCCGCCAGAGGTAACGAGTCTCTTATCTGCTGTTATAACTAAATTACTCGTGGAGTCACTTGGCTTGTGTAAGAGGAGGGTTTATATAGATTTCCAAAATTCAGAAAGGCATCTATGGGGTTGGAACGCTGATACATTTGCCACAGGGCAATGAAAAGTGATAAGTTTCCAATCTTATTGAGGTACTGCTGGTTTGGGCTAAATCAAGAGTTTAGAAAAAAAATTCAACCTATTGCTTTAACAACAGTTCAGTATACTGTTTTGCGTACGATTCATGAAAAACTTCCTGACTCTATTAACCAAAGTGATTTATCCAAACTTATTTCTACTAATAAGAATAACATCTCTTCCATTGTGAAAAGGTTACTTGTATTAGGATATGTTAAAACATCAGTTAATTTGCTTGATAAGAGAGAAAAACAAATCTCCATTAGTGAAACGGGTATAGCAATCTATTTAACTGCCAAAAAACAAGCAGATGGAGTGAAACAAGCTTTATTTCAAAATTTCAAGCAATCTGAATTAAGCACCCTAAATCGATACTTTAAAAGAATAAACAAAAAGGCCGATTCATTAAAATGAGATAAGTTATCTAACTCAAACGATCTAAAGATCAATCAACAATGTAAGGAGAATTTGTTCCTTGCTCGAGGTTTTCAAGATCTACATTGAGATCATCAAGGTTAGATTTGATTGAGGTTAACCTTGATGCCAAACCATTTATTCGGTGACTTAGTGAGCGTTGCTGGGTTTCGATGGCAAGCTTTGGACCGTTACCTGCTGTTTGCATAGTTTGTTTTTTTATGTCGATGCTAGGCCAAAAGAAACCAAATATTGTAATGGCAAGGCCGCAGGCTGCGTGGTAGCTACCGAGTGAGTCTGAAAACAAGCTCGCGCCAACAGTGCCCATTCCAATTAAAATTAATGTGGCTGAAGAGCTGAAGGAATATTCTCGTCTAGATTTTTGTTTTGGTGGGTTTTGATAATTGTGAAGAAGCTGACTTTTCAATTCATCTAGAGCCATAATTTGCTTTTCAGAATCAAATGCCTCTTCTTCAAGATTAACTTTTTCTTGTTCTAGTCGATTTCGTTTCTCCGAAGCACTTTCTTTGTATTTTAACCACTCGGCTTTGGCATTCTTCATTAGGTCTTCCTTTGGTTGACCGCCTCCAATCTCAATGAATCTCTGGCAGAGAAGCCTTAGATCATCTTTTAAAGAGTACTGTTGGTTAGAGACATCGAAGAGATCATCCCTATCATTTAAAACAGACTTAATTTCATCATACTCAATTTCACTAAAAAGCTTTTTACAAAGACCTTTTGTGAATGAGTCAAAAAGTTGAAGATTCACAGCAATCCAATGATGATTTGGATTTGGGAAAATATTTGTAAATGCTTCAAGAATTGTTGCAATATTACTCATTTTCTCCGCTTCTTCTGGTTCTTCCTGTTTATGGAATTGACGCATCTGAGAACGAAAATCTTCGTGTAGAATTAAATCACCTTCAGAATTAATATCTGCTAGTTCTTTTTGTCGCTTCAACCAATTAAAACAAAACGAAGCATCACGAGAGGAACAAAAAAACTCTAAGTTATACCTGCTTATTTTGGTGGGGTAGGAAGCATAGAGAAGATAATTTAGTTCTTTTTCTGAAAAATCAGAAAAAGTGGGGGTGTTACTTTGATTAATGTTATCACTCATATTGATCCCTTTGTTAGCTAATATAGTTTTATTTTTATAAATATTCAACAGTTTAAGTGGATTACCCACAGACGCAGTTTTAAGAGTATGCGCTTCGAGATTTCCGATTGAATGCAATTTTGCAAATTTCACACATTCCTCTTCAGAGAATGCAGGTACTTGTAATTCAACTGGTGAAGAAAAACCGAATCTTGAAAAGAAATCTTTGATTCGGTTTGTCAATTGGTTTGATGTAAAAAGAAATCTAGTATTGGAAAAAAAAGCTGACTTCCTTAATGCTTGGTTAAATGCACCGCTCAACCATGACAGAATTTTGTCGTCAATTTTGTCTATACCATCGAATACTAATACTGGTGTTAAATCCCTTGGGTTTACATCATTTTCAATTAATGACTTGGAAAGTTTATCTATAAAAAAAGTTCCTAATTCTTCAATCTCACTCGCTTCAGGACTTTTGATTCGATTCTTTGAGTTAAATTGCACAACTCCTTCCCCTATATTTCGTGCAAATCTTTTCAGGATTCCGTTGGTTGAAGGTAAATTATGACTTACTCCCCTTGTCATTTCGGAAATTAAAAGAAGAACATCATAAGAAGTTTCTAAATTGGGCTGAATCCAAAGAAATTTTTCTAAATTTTGCTTTTTTTTCTTCCCTAACTGACTTAATTAAAGTTGTTTTGCCTATTCCATCGTCACCCGTTATGCAAGCACACCTTAATGTGCCGTTTTGGGATATTCCATTTCGAATAAATGCTAATTCTTTCTTTCTTCCAATCATCATAGAAAATTCTAGATTAATAATTCAAAAACATTTTTAGCTGATATTTTTGAATGAACGGCAGCATTATTTGACATTCTTTGGACTAAAAGATTCTTGGCTAAGTTAGTAACCTCCTGAGCCATGTCTGTATCGGATATCTTACTTAAAGCGGTATGAGATGCGTTCGTTTTAATTTCAGTTCGGTCGCTCCTAAACCTGAGTTCCGAGAAAACTTTTGATAAAGTAGAAATTTGACTACTTATGCTGTCTAATTCTTCTTTTGTCTTCGATTGGGCTGTAGTTGCATCCAACCTGTTCTCAACGCTTAGACCTTCTAATGTCGAAAAGCCTACTGTATCGAATCGCATTAATTCACCAAGTTCATTTTTGATACCCTTGGGACTAGTGATGTAATTTTTGTCAATTTTCAAAAAATAATCCCATAATGTTCCCTTTTGCCGAAGGACATTTTCTTGCCCAGGTCCATTGACGACGAATTTAAGTGTTGAGGTGTCTCCAGTTGGTTCGCGGAATTTTGGATAACCTGAAAGTGATTCAGTTCTGATATATGTATCACCATAACCGTCTTGATTGGAATCGGACAAAACAAGGTATTCTTCAGAATTTCCTATGTTTCCAGAATCAGAAGTAACAGTGATTTGGTTAGGTTGAAAATCTATCTCAAATTTATCGCCAAAAACAGGAGTGCCATCTTGCGTTTGTGTGCCATCAAAAGCGCGATACTCAACTCCTGGTATGTCATAATAGCCATTTTGATTAATATCATGGGCAGACATATATTCTCCAGAGTCAAAAAACCACCTTTCACCTTGAAATATCTGAATTCTGTCTCGAGCAGTATAAGGTTGCCACCATAGCTGAATTTTTCCGCCGAGAGAACCGAAGTTTTCAATTTCTTTGATTGAAGTAGTTGGTCCTCCACTCTGGCCTTCTATGCTCAAGCTATCAATATTTTGGGATTGCAATGGGTCGAACATAACCTTCCCAAAAGTACGATCATACAAAATGTCCTTAAGGGTCTCTATGTGGCTTTGGAACTCTTCGTTCAGGTTTCGCCTTTCGTATTTATTCAACATTATATCAGTCGCTTGGTGAGCAATTTCGTTCATTCTTGAAATCGTATTTTCTGCATAATGAAGAATATCAGATTGGTACTGGATAAGATGGTAAGCATTATTTAAACTCTTCTTAGCAATGTCGCCAATAGCAGTTAGGGATTTTAGGCGAGAGGAAATTCTTAAAGCACCCGAATCTTTATTATTATTGGTTGATAACCTATTGCCCGAAGCTATCCTTTGTGTGGCTTCAGTTATTTCCCTTTGCCTTATCGAATGTCTTATATGATGTCGATTGTCTAATGTTGAATAAATGAGTGACATTTTTTGTTACAAGTTAGCAAAGTCCAGCCAACTTGCCGCCGTCACTTGAAATACATAAAATCAAGTGACGACAGCAAGTCGCCTAAACCTTATACATCAACGCGATCCATTGAAGTTAAGTAGGTCTAAAACAATCCCCATATTCAAGTTGGATTGGGCTAGAGCAGCGGATGCTGCGTATACCTGTACATTATATTTTGCATAGTTAGTTACTTCATCTGCTACATCAACGTCCATAATACGACTATTTGCCGCTTTCAGGTTTGTCTTACTCGTAGCGAGAAAGTCAGACGAAAACTGTAGTCTAGACGCTGTTGCTCCGCTTGTCGCACGAAGTGAGGCAACACTGCTAATTGCAGAAGTTAGATCACTTATACTCACGGAAGATATTGTTACGCTTCCTGTTGCATTAGCTAAGTTCCTCGATGCCGCTCCAGAACTTATACTTAACGCTGAAGTTAGGTTCAGCGAACTTACGCTAATGGATGCTCCTCCACTTCCTTTTGTTGAAGTGTAGACACTTTTGGAGTTTGCTGTAGTTGAAAACAAGCTTAGTGAATTGAATGTTTCACTTTCGAATGAACTTAGCTGTTTCTGCAACTCTTTGAACTCTGAGGCGTAGCTTGACTTTTCCGTTGATGAGAGGACAGCTGAACCGGAATATGTCGTCTTAATTGTAGACATTCTATCCAGTATGCTAGCTGCTGACTCAAGCGCACTGTCCTGTGTGTCGGTAAAAGACAATGCATTATCAACATTGTTTTTAGTCGCACTTGCGACAGTGTAGGCGTGTGACAACTTCATCGAGACGGCCAACCCTCCTGGGTCGTCTGACGGTCTGTTAATACGTTGACCACTAGATAGTCGCATCAGACTCTTACTTAACAAGGACTGTGCATTACCTAATTGCAAAGCATTAAAGTTCGAGGTTGTACTTCCTCCTCCTAGGTTTAATCCCATGGCAATACCTCCTCGATTAGAGAAGCATTAAGGCAGTAGAAGAGGATTGGTTGGCTTGGGACAACATAGCCGCAGATGCCTGCGTCAGAATATTGTACTTTGCGAACCTTGTAGATTCCTCAGCAACATCAACATCCATAATTCTGCTATTAGCAGCTTCAAGATTTGCTTTTGTTAACCTTGCATGATCTTCAGCCAATTGCAAACGTGCCATGCCTGCTGCATTAGTTGCACGCATCGCGGCAATGTTATCCAACGCTTTGGTGAAGAAGCTAACACCCAGTTCGCCAACTGAGACTTGCGTTGCAGATGTAGCATTAGCTAATGATTTTGCACCCCCTGTACCAGTTGCTACATTACTTGCATCAGTTGCACTTGTGAATGTTACTGCAGCTATAAGCAAGCCTTTTGATAAACTTACAACTGATCCCGCAGCTCCCTTGTCTGATGTGTATATACTAACATTTTCGACATGTGCTGCATTGCCAAACTGCTTCCCTGTGGCTCCGGAGAACAATGTTACTCCATTGAATGTTTCGGAAGCAATCGAGTTGAGTTGTGCTTGTAATGCAACGAATTCAGTATTGTAATTTGCTCTGTCTGCAGAACTTTTAATTACATCAAGGCTCATTGATTTAAGTTCAGCCATTGGGTTGATTATAGTGGCCGATGATTGCAATGCACCATCTTGAACTTCCGCAAAGGAGAGTGCATTTTGGATGTTTGAAATCACCGACTTATTTCGCCCGATTGCTGAGGTCAACTTCATTGAGACTGCAAGCCCTCCAGCGTCGTCAGCAGGGCTAGAGATCTTTTGTCCACTTGATAGTCGAGTTAAGCTTTGTTGCAGTTTAGAACTGTTTTTACTTAGCGAGAATGCAGCTTTGTTTGCTGCTGTGTTTGATAGTATTGATAAGGCCATATTTACGAATTCCTTTCTTTTATGGTTTAGGGTTTCTTATCCTAGCAGCATCAGTGCTGTGTTTTGTGACGAATTAGCCTGAGCCAGCATCGCTGCTGAGGCTTGTGACAAAATATTATATTTCGCGAGTGCGGTAGATTCTGTTGCAACATCAACATCCATGATTCGGCTGTTTGCTGCCTCTAAATTCGCATTCGTTAATCTAAGGTGATCCTCAGAGAATTGAAGTCGTGTCATAGTTGCACCATTTTGCGCTCGTAGAGTGGCGATATTTTCAAGAGCTTTTGTGAAGAAGCTAATACCTAGTGCACCAATGCTTAGTGAACCTGACGCTGTACTACTTGCTAATGCAATATTGCTTCCACCAGTAGCTCCAGCTGCAGTTGTTGCAGTAGCTGCTGACGTACCATTGAATGTTATCGCAGCGAGCAGGGTAGCCTTGTTTAAACTAACTACAGAGCCAGCTGCTCCACGATCAGATGTAAACACACTCACTGTGTGCTGATTCTGTCCGAATGTTATTGCAGACCCAGTGGTGGTAGTTGATGCGAATAAGCTAACTCCATTGAAGGTTTCCTGGGTTATAGAATGCAACTGTTGTTGTAGTGCTTTGAACTCAGTATTGTAGTTAGCTATATCAGCCGAACTCTTCATTACATCAAGGCTGAGAGATTTCAACTCAGCCAAGCGATCAACTATTCGTGCCCCTGCTTGAAGTGCACCATCTTGCACTTCGCCGAAGGAAAGCGAATTTTGTATATTAGAAATCGCAGCTTTTGTACGATTGATTGATGCACTCAATTTCATTGAGACTGCTAGTCCACCAGCATCATCAGATGGCTTGGTGATTCTTTTGCCACTAGATAAGCGACTCAAGCTGGCTTGCAGGTTTTTATTGTTCTTAGCGAGATTAAAGGACGCTCTGATGGCGGCCGGATTTGTATTTATTGTCAATGACATAGGGATAGATCCTCCATGATTTATTTATTTTTCCCATAG
>JAOHKZ010000055.1 GCA_028101545.1 Opitutales bacterium
TGGCTTCCCGTTCAGTCGTTTCCTCGGGTGATGTATTCAGGTTAAAATGGTTAACCCTTCATTTTCGTGAATGTCCATTAAACCCGGTCTATTTAAAAATTTCCTGGAATTATTTATTCCATTTATTTAACACCCTTGGGTTTACGGAAAAGATTACTCCAAAACAATTAATACAGGAAATCATTATCCGTTTTGGTCCGCCTGAACTTTTCCCACAAGTTCAGAAATTAAAGAGTTAATCTCAATTTTAAAAATAAAGGAAATTAAGCGGCGTCTAATTTTTCAGGTTCTATGGGGGATATCTTTGCTTTTGCTTTTCCTTTGACCACACCGGCACTAATCACAACTTCGACAGCTCCTTCGATAGCGGGGAGATCGTACATGATGTCGAGCATAGTGGTTTCCATAATTGAACGAAGTGCCCGGGCACCTGTTTTCATTTCCAATGCCTGTTGGGCAATGGTCAATATTGCTTCACGGGTAAATCGTAGGTGAGCCCCTTCCATAAGAAAGAGCTTACGGTATTGTTTAAGAAGAGAATTTTTGGTTTCCTTTAAAATTCGAACGAGTTCCTGACGGGTAAGCTCGTCCAAAACAGAGACAATGGGTAACCGTCCAATGAATTCGGGAATCAATCCATATTTGACCAAATCTTCGGGTTTTACTTCCGCAAGTAATTCGTGAGATTCTTTTGCCGCCTCTGCGGAATATCCAACCATACGACTACCAGTTCGTTGTTCCACAATCTGATCGATATCCACAAAGGCTCCTCCGCAGATAAATAAAATATTGGAAGTGTCCAATTGAATATATTCCTGGTTTGGATGTTTCCTTCCACCTTGTGGAGGAACATTGCAAATAGTACCTTCTAAAATTTTAAGGAGAGCCTGTTGAACACCTTCTCCGGATACATCACGGGTAATGGACACATTATCTGTTTTTCGCCCAATTTTATCAATCTCATCGACATAAATAATACCACATTGTGCTTTCTCAACATTGTGATCGGCAGATTGAAGAAGCCGGAGTACAATATTCTCCACATCATCTCCCACATAACCGGCTTCGGTCAGGGTTGTGGCATCAGCAATGGCAAAGGGAACATCAAGCATTCTGGCCAGGGTGCGGGCAAGGTATGTCTTACCACTTCCCGTTGGACCAATAAGGAGAACATTACTCTTTTCAATTTCGACATCATCTAATTCACCGGAGGAGAATTGACCAAGTTTGTTCTCACCAATATTTAATTCGGATGCCAGTCTTTTATAATGGTTGTGAACCGCAACCGAGAGGACTTTTTTAGCGTGTTCCTGTCCAATAACATGTTGGTCGAGGAAGGATTTAATCACGCTTGGTCTTTGAAGATTAAATACTGGTTTTTCTCCGGAACTCTCCTGTTTTGGAACCGGTTTTTCTCCGAGTTCCCGATCGATGATAGTTTTACATACGCGTACGCATGAATCACAGATGTAAACGCTGGCCGGTCCTGCAATCATTTTTTTTACTTCCCCCTGTGGTTTACCGCAGAAGGAGCAAAAGTTGATTTTGGTTGCTTTGGCCATGGTGAGCGTTGGTTATTCCTTGGGTTTTTTGGAAATTACTTCATCGACCAAGCCGTAATCTTTGGCTTCTTCAGCGGACATGTAATAGTCTCGATCTGAATCTTTCTCAAGTTGTTCGATCGTTTTTCCGCTGTGTTGGGACAAGATTTCATTGATTGTTTGTCTCCAGCGAAGGATTTCTTTTGCTGCAATGGAAATGTCAGAAGTTTGTCCGCCTGCACCACCACTTGGCTGGTGTATCATAACCCTGCTATTGGGAAGGGCGAATCTTTTACCAGGGGTGCCGGCAGCGAGTAATACGGTACTCATACTTGCGGCCATTCCGATGCAGTAGGTTACAATATCACACTCCATAAAATTAAGGGTGTCATAGATAGCCATGCCATCTGAAACACTTCCTCCCGGGGAATTTATATACACATGAATATCTTTCTTCGGATCTTCCATTTGAAGAAAAAGTAACTGCGCAATGATTGAGTTTGCCACATAATCATCGATAGGTGTACCGATAAAAACAATACGATCCCTTAGCAGTCTGCTATAAATATCCCAGGCACGCTCTTGGCGACCTTCACGTTCGTAAACATATGGTAATGGTAAATAAGCTCCCATGTCGTAAGATTTTGTTATTCGTGGTTTAAATTCTAGTGTGTGTGCTCGCCTTCAATGTCACAAACTTTTTCCTTTGCTTTGGATGCAATAAGTTCGAGAGTTTTATCGTGCAGCACATCTTGCCTAAGTCGATTAATACGAGCCTGATCCTTGGCAAGTTCTTGAACATATGTTTGGGGATCGGTTCGCATCATCATTGCTTCCCGGGTTGCGGCTTGTGCAAGGTCTTCGTTGGAAACCTCGACTTTTTCGAGTTCTGCAATACGCCCCAGAGTGATAGTGATTTTAACTCTTGCCTGAGCTTGGACTTGGGCTTCTTTCCAAAGTTCATCTCTTTTTCCTTCGATGTCCTCCTGCTTGGCACCCTGTTGCATAGCACGCTGTGCATTGGATTGAAAAATTGCTTTGGATTCGTCTTCGACAGCCTGCTGGGGAAGGGGAAAGTCGGGCATTTCTAAAATCTTTTGTGTTACTTGGCCACGTTTCCCATCTATATTTTCTCTTTCTTTTCTGGATAAAAGATCGTCTTTGACCTTTTTCTTAAGGTCATCAAGATTTTCTGCCTTAAGAGATTTTAGAAAATTCTCATCCTTGGCATCTGGTGCTTTTTTCTCACGAACTTCATGAACTTCTAAAGAATACATGACTTTTTTTCCTGCTAGGGGAGCCACCTCAAAATCTTCGGGGAAGTCAGTTTCGACATCTTTCTTATCTTCCTTTTTCATCCCGATTACTGCCTGTGCTATTGCATCAATTCCCAATCCTTTTGCCTGGCCTGCTTCTTCCCAGGTGTTCGATTGTTTACCATACATTGGTTTATCCGGGAGCAGATCGGCAACCGGAGAATCATCAAGCATTCCTTCGTAGGAACATTTTACATAATCACCCGATTCAGCAGCCCTTTCGACCTCATCAAAAGAAGCCCGTTGGTCGCGGAGAGAATCAATTTCTTTGTCCACATCTTCATCTTTAACCTCAGTTGGATGGGTGGTTAGTTCAAATTCTTCGTATTTGGGTAATTCAAAATCGGACTCAATATCTACAGTAACCTCAATGGTGGCAGGAGCGTCTGTTGAGACTTCACCTGGTTCGACTTTTAATATTGAATAAACTTTTATGTCTTTATTATCCAAAACCGCTTCGTAGGCAGCGGTTGAAACTTTCCTACTGAGTTCCTGAGTGATCTCACTTGCGAATTTTTTTCGAATGACCTGTTCGGGTGCTTTACCTTTTCGAAATCCTGGAATATTGGCAATTCGACTGAGTTCTTTGCAAACCTGTTTGCCTTTTTCTGACATTTCATCGGTGTCAAAAGATACATTTACAATTTTACGAGCGTCTCCCGCTTCTTTTATTTCTACATTCACAGTCTAGATCAAAAATTTTGGATTGGTTTCAATTTGTTTTATGTGTAAATACAACAAGCACAACACAGAGCGATATAACACCAAAAAAAGACCTAAGGGTCAACGAGATAAAGGGGTGCTATTGATTATCGATTTGGAGTCCAGGGAATTATTCGAACTGAAGACACAAATGTGCTAAATTCCTTTAAACTTTTGATTGCGTTGCGAATACCCGTGGGTGAAAATTCTTTAATTTGAATAATCCATTCCCCGGTTTTTGAATTTTCTCCAATGATTTTGTAGTAATCTTCGTCAATAAGGTTTTTGAATTCATCGATTTTATTCTTTGATTTAGGTAAAATGTAGAGTTCGGAGGCTCGGTGAAAATGATAATCCTTTGAATGACTAAAATCTGGGCTCAAGGAATTTTCTGTCGCCCAAATAAAGAGCCTTTCTGATCTGAATGAACCCGCGGATTCGATTGTCCAGGATCTTTGATAAGTGGTTGTGTTACCATCTTCAATGGATTGGTTGTTTTCAAAGTATACGACAATACCGTGCGGTATTTTTTCTCTTATACCCTCGGGGAGGGGAACGAATGGGCTACCATCTGATGCGCATTTTAGAGATTTATAATTCCCGGGCCGTTCCTTGGTTTGTTCCTCTTTTTTTTGTAGGGCATATCGAACCAGCATGGAAGAAACAGCCATTCCGATTGCTATTCCAATCCATATGGACAGGGATCGTTCTTTTTTTGAAATCGCCATTTAAAAATTCGTTCGTTGCATAAGTTAGGGTTTTTGAAGTAATGAAAGATTATGCTTTCGGCAAGCGTTGACATTCGAGTAAGATATAAAGAAACCGATAAAATGGGTGTGGTTTACCATGCCAACTATTTTACCTGGTTTGAGGTTGCGCGGGTGGCATTGCTGGATGAATTGGGTTGTCCGTATGCGGATTTGGAAAAAGCTGACTATTTTCTACCTGTGCTTTCCTGCAGTAGTACTTTTCATTCCCCAGCTTTTTTTGATGATCGATTGCAGGTCATTGTTAAAATCGAAAAACTTCCTATTGTTCGAATTGAAGCCTTTTACGAAGTGAAACGAAAGGATGAAATAATTGCCACTGGGATAACCAAGCACGCATTTGTCTCGAGTCAGGGTAGGGTGGTTAGACCCCCTTCGGATTTTGTTGAATTAGCCCGAGCTAAATTTACCGGTTAGCGGATGCTTGGTGATATTTTCGGATAATCAAATCAGTCACCTCAAGTAGGCTTCTTTGCTCCGTATTCACAACTTGATCTGCCATGAGATAGGTGGATTCCCTTTTCTGAAGGAGTGATTTGATTTGAGCCTTGGGATTTTCTGTTTGAAGCAATGGACGATGGTCATTCTTTAACGTTCGTTCATAAATTGTTTCGACATTGGCCCAGAGACAAATAACCAAACCTTTACTTTTTAAACTTTCAATCATCCCGTCAGGAATAGGTAATCCACCTCCACAGGAAACGAGGCATCCTGATTTGGGATGCCCATTCTGGATAAACTTTTTTTCGAATTCACGAAATTTCTTTTCCCCATAAGATTCGAAAATCTTACTGATTGAAAGTCCGCATTGATTTTCAATTTCTTGATCTGAATCAATAAAAGTGAGCCCGGTTTTTTGGGCGACAATTTTACCAACTGAACTCTTTCCCGTTCCCATAAACCCAATCAGATAAAGGTTGGGCAGAAGGTTATGTTTTCCCTTTTGATCCATCATCAACATAATTATAAGAAATTTATAAGTGCTTGCGAATAAGAAAAAAAATATAGATACTAAAACTATGAATAATGACTCAGTGGAAGTCACAGTAAAAGGAGTAATGCCCACATCCAATGGATGTGCAATTTTTTTGGGCAACGATGAAAAGACTTTCGTTATCTATGTCGATCCAGCAATTGGTAATGCGATTAATATGACGATAAATCAGGTGAAAAAGGAAAGGCCTTTGACCCATGACCTGATCGGACTTATTTTGCGGGGTTTGGAGACAAGTATACAACGAGTTTTAATTAACGATGTAGATGAGGGAACCTTTTTTGCCCGAATTATCCTTCAAATGGAAAATGAATTGGGCAAAAAGATTATTGAACTAGATGCACGTCCAAGCGATTCCATTGTTTTGGCCTTGCAAATGAAGCAACCCATTCATGTGTCCAATAAAGTTCTTGAGAATGTGGAGGACATGTCTGAAATTTTGGAACGCATTCTTCGCAAGCAGGACTAGCGAGAGATTGGTATTCACAGTGTAATGATTTCAACCCTGAAATCAGAATCGATGGGTTCAACCAGATCCTTACCCGATTCATTGATTAAGGATCAGTGGCCCACTGCACTCGCTCCCATGCAGGATGTGACCGGTTTGCCTTTTATGAAAGTGATTGCGAGAAGAGGGGCCCCAGATTTTTTCTTTACGGAATTTTTTCGCGTGCATGCCCATTCCAAAATAGACGAGGAAATTCTTTCCTCAATTACGCAAAACCCAACGGAGCAACCTGTATTTGCTCAGTTAATCGGAGAGAATATTGAAGATTTACGAAGAACGGTTCGGGATTTTCAGAATTATCCGATTGCAGGAATTGATTTAAATCTGGGTTGTCCTGCTCCCCGGGTCTTTAAAAAAAATGTTGGGGGTGGTTTATTGAGATCACCCAAGCAAATTCTTTCGATTTTGAAAATGCTCCGCCAGGAAGTGGGATGTTTACTCACCGTGAAAATGAGAATCGGTTTCGAGGATGATCGTTTTTTTGACGAATTATTGGAAGCTATTAATGAGACGAAAGTTGATCTTTTAAGTCTTCATGCACGAACTGTTTTAGGTGGTTATCGCTCTATGCCGAGTTATTCCCATGTGGCCAAAGCGGTAGGTGGGGTTCATTGCCCTGTATTATTAAATGGCAATGTAACCTCATTCCATTCGGCATTTGATTTAAAAGAACTCACGGGTGCTCACGGTGTGATGATTGGCAGATCTGCCATTCGAAATCCCTGGATCTTTAGGCAGGTTCGCGAAATGCAGGCAAAAAGAAGTGTGTTTCAGCCAACTTTAGGTGATGTGTATGAGTATATTGAAGATTTGTATAATACTTTGGAAAAACCCGGGATTGATGAAAGAAAAAATGTAGGGAGAATGAAAAAATTTCTCAATTTTGTTGGATTGTCTATTGATGCGGAGGGTAAATTTTTACATCAAATGCGAAGAACTCAGACCAAGAAAGAATTATTCAGCGTTTGTGAAAAACACCTAAGTAAGGAAGGTCAATCCGATATGTATTTTAATTCTGAGCCCTTTGAAGGGTTAGTGGCTAGGCCAAGTTCTGAATCTGGTTATTCTGAATGCAAGCTTAGTTAAATATGAATAAAAGAAATCTATTTACAGAAAGCCTTAAGCTTATATGGGCACCATTGGTTGCATCGATGGGTACCTATTTCTTCCTCCTTCTTGCCCAACCACCAAGGCAATCTCCGGAATGTGCTTACTTTTTCTTAATGCCTGCAATTTTCTGGTTTTCATTCAAACCAAAGTTGAGAATTGTGGCCCTCGCATTTTTCTTAGCAGGTATTTTATACCATGTCTCTTTGGTCGGTTGGATGAGGCATATTTCTTTTTCAGGTATGTTGCTGGCCTGCGTACTTTTATCCCTCTATCATTTGCCCTGGTTTTTACTGGCTAGGGTTTTGATTCCGAAAGCT
>JAOHKZ010000056.1 GCA_028101545.1 Opitutales bacterium
TAATTTCTTATTTATTCAAGACACATTCCTACCTAAAGTTACAAGAAGTAATTTTCCTGCTTTAAGAAATAGATAATTGAACAATATCGAATTTGTCTCAAATTATTTTTTTTGCCTAAAGTCTTTTTCAGCCAGATAACCGGGGTTTATTTCGGGTAAGTCAGCCCCTGATTTTTTTTGCCATTGGTGCAAGGAATGGAGCAGCCTTTCTTTCACTTTTGGCATTTTTTTAACCAAGTCATTTTGCTCACCCATATCGTCCTCCAAGTTATAAAGTTCTATTTTCCCGGTTTCAAAAACTTCAATCAATTTATATTTTCCCATTCGAATCGCACCAGATGGGCCCATGCTGTTAATATGATGATAGTGTGGGTAATGGAAATAAAGAGCTTCTCGGCCCATTTTTTCTTTTTTTCCGTTGAGCAAGGGCCTGAGGCTTCTTCCATCGCGGTGTTGGGTTGGCATGGCGGGGAGATTTAGCAGATCCAAAATAGTGGGGTAGAGATCGGTGCTGATTACGGGTTCCTTGATTCGCAAGCCAGCTTTTATTTTACCCGGCATTCTCAGCATGAGGGGTACACGGATACCTCCCTCATAGAGCCATGATTTTCCAGCCCGCAACGGGAGGCAAGATGTGGGCATGTTTCCGCTTGAGCCTGTGGATAAGCCTCCATTGTCAGAAAAGAAGATAATTAAGGTGTCATTCTCCAGGTTTTCCTGTTTGATGGTTTCCAATATTCGACCAATATTTTCATCCATACTTTCAACCATGCACGCATAGGCTGGAGAACTTTGTTCACTCCTTGCTCTGCTCTGCCAAACTGGAATCCCTTTGTTCGTTTTTGTATCAAGACCTAATCTCCTAGCTTTTTCGGTGTATTTTTTAAGTTTCTCCTTCTTGGCTTGAATAGGTGTGTGAACGGTATAGTACCAAAAGTTTAGGAAGAAGGGTTGTGCTTTGTTTTTCCTTATAAATTGTATGGCCTGATCTGTGAGTGCGTCAGTTAGGTAATCACCTTCTTTGCCATCTTCTAATCCGGGTACATTAGTATTGGGGTGACGTTCGCTTTTGTAGGGGAAATAATAGGCCCCGGGTTGTCCCATTCGAAATCCGGCAATGTTTATATCAAATCCGTGTTTTTCAGGATAATGTGTCTTTCCTTTATCGGTGTGATTCTGTAAATGCCATTTTCCGATATGTACAGTTTTGTATTTGTGTGCACGAAGGGCTTCCGCCAGGGTTATATCCTTCGGGTTGATATTACCAACAATCTTGGGTGGGTTCAATCGATAGCCCGGGCCTTTGGGGCCAGATGTTCCACTGATGTAGGTCATTTTAATCCTGCTTGGGTATTTGCCGGTTAAAATACTTGCCCGAGTGGGTGAACAAACTGAACTTGCGGCATAAGCATCGCTGAAAAAAGCTCCCTCTTTGGCTAGACGATCCACATTTGGAGTTTCATGGAATTTACTTCCAGTAAGGCTCAGATCCGACCAACCCAAATCATCAATTAAAAAGAGAATGACATTAGGTTTTTTTACCGTTTCTTTTGATTGAATAGGTTGAATAAAACAAACAGTAAGAAAAATGGCAGAGAGTGTGAGAGACTGGATTTTCATGGAAGCTATCTCCTTAGCTTACTAAATTCAATCCGCTTGCCCCGACAGTTGGGAAAAACTTTTCCTTGTTGGTAAGCAATTTCACCTGATACGATCGTGGTGTCTATTGAGTTGGTGAAAGTCATATGTGGGAAGGGAGACCATTGGCATTTACTGAAGAGTTCTGTGTTTTTAACTGAAGTGTTTTGTGTCGGATCAACCAAAACAATATCGGCCCAATATCCTTCCCGTAAATATCCTCTTTCCTCTACCTGGAATAATCGGGCAGGTGCATGGCAGGCGCGTTCCACCACGGTTTCAATCGTGAAACATTCCTGTTCACACATTTCGAGCATTAGCAGTAAAGTGTGTTGAATGAGAGGAAGACCGGAAGGAGCACTAAAATAAGATCCCTGTTTTTCATCCCATGTGTGAGGTGCATGATCGGTGGCTAGAATAGAAATTCTGCCGTCTGAAACCGCTTTGCGGATTGCATCACGATCGCTTGCTTTTTTGATTGCCGGGTTACACTTAATAAGAGACCCAAGGGTTGAGTAGCTCAACTCCTCAAACCAAAGGTGATGGACGCATGCCTCTGCAGTAATACGGTCATTGCCAGCTGTAAAAAGTTTTAATTCCTCCTCCGTGGTAATATGGAGCACATGTAATTTTGCATTTTCCCGCTTGGCAAGTTCTACCGCCATTGAGGATGATTTGAAACAGGCTTCTCTTGAGCGAATATTTCCGTGTTCAGAAAAAGGCACATTCTCCCCAAATTTTTTCCGGGCAATTTCTTCATTGTTTATTATGGTGGGAGTATCCTCGCAATGGGTTGCAATAATTGTGGGGGCGTTGCGAAAGATTCCTTCGAGCACTTTTTCTTCATCAACCAGCATATTTCCGGTTGATGAGCCCATAAACACTTTAATCCCTGCAATCTTCGATGTTTCAGCTGATTTTACATCTTCCAAATTCTCATTGCTTGCACCGAGAAAAAAAGCGTAGTTTGCGAATGAGTCCCGATTTGCTATGGCGCATTTTTCCTCAATCCTCGCCATGTTTAAGGTTGGTGGTGAAACATTAGGCATCTCAAAATATGTGGTCACGCCACCCGCCACTGCGGCCATGGATTCAGTGTGAATACATGCTTTATGTGTAAGCCCAGGTTCCCGAAAGTGCACTTGATCATCAATCAGTCCAGGGAGGATTAGTTTTCCGTTCGCATCAATAACCTTACATTGAGGGTTCGCGGATATACTTGGAGCAATTGATTCAATCCTACCATTACGAATCAGTAAATCATCGTGGGATCTTTTTCCCTCGTTTATTAGTGTACCTCCAGTAATAAGCAGGTCAGTCATTTCGATTGTGATTTAGTAAGGGCAGGGCAGGGGAATTGATTTATTTCCACTGACCATTTCCAAGGATGTTATATTTGTAGGTGCATAATTCATCCAGTCCCATTGGACCACGGGCATGCAAACGATCGGTTGAAATTCCAATCTCTGCACCCAGTCCAAATTCAAAGCCATCTGTAAAGCGCGTACTTGCATTCCAATAGACAGAGGAGGCATCGACTTCCCTGAGAAATTGATCCGCCTTTGATTGGTTTTGAGTGAGGATGGACTCACTGTGCCCGCTACCGAATTGATTAACAAAGGATATGGCCTCGTCTACTGAAGCAACAACTTTGATTGCAATTTTTAGATCGAGGAATTCCTCGGCAAAATCATCTTCGTCTGCCGGTTTGGTGGAAAAATCACTTAGAATAGCCGCGGCTTTTTCATCCACTCTCATTTCACATCCCTGAGCGGCGAGTTCCTTCGCACAAATAGGAAGAAATTCCTCGGCAATTTTTTCTCCGACGATTAAATTTTCAATTGCATTACACACCCCTGGTCGTCCGCATTTTGAAGAAACTGCAATTTGAACGGCATTGGCAAGATCAGCTTCGTCGTCCACAAATAAATTGCACACACCTTTATAATGCTTGATTACAGGTATCCGACTATTTTGAGCAACAAAACGAATCAAGCCTTCGCCTCCACGGGGAATGATACAGTGAATATATTGATCAAGGGTGAGCAAGTGGTTCAGTGCATCCCTATCCACGGTGGGCACGAGTTGAACAGAATCATTCGGAAGGTTGGAAATTTGCAAGGCATCGTTAATGATTTTAGCGAGTGCCTGGTTAGAATGAATCGCTTCCTTGCCCCCTCGTAGAATGGAAGCATTTCCCGATTTAAGGCACAAGCCAGCACAGTCAATAGTTACATTTGGCCGGGATTCGTATATAATTCCAATTACACCGATCGGTACTCTTACTTTTCTAATCTTTAAGCCATTGGGCCGATCTTTCTCTTCAATGATTGCACCCACTGGGTCCGGTAATTCAATAAGTTCGCGAAGTCCCTTTGCCATCCCGTCTATACGTTCATGGGTTAGGCGTAATCGGTCAATCATAGCTCCACTTAATTTATTTTCACGTGCAGCATCGAGATCCTTTTGGTTTTCCTCGGTTAGGAGTTTACGGTTGGATTCCAGTCCTTCGGCAATGTTCTGAAGGGCATCATTTTTATCCTTTGTACTGGCACATGCCAGAGAAAGGGAAGCACTACGTGCACGCTTGGCTAGATCTTCAATTATTTGGGGGAGTTCATCCGACATATATAATTACCATAAACAAAGATTCCGATCGGGTGAAGAGTTTTCGTTTGTTCAAGCAATAAAAAAGCGAACCCAGATAAACTGGATTCGCTTTTTGTAAAGTATGGGGAAAAGAATTAAGATTCCTTCTTTTTCTTACCCTCTGTTTTTTTTCCTTTGCCCTTGCCTTCGCCTTTTTTTCCTTTTCCACCGGCACCTTTGGATCTTGCCTCCATCGCCGCTTTGCGTTCTTCGGGGCTGAGTTTACCATCTCCGTCCTTATCAAACTTGGCCATCATTTCCTTGCGCATTCCTGCTTTTTCTTCATCGCTAAGCTTGCCATCTCCATCTTTATCGAACTTTTCAAGAATATGTGCAGGAGGGGTTCGATTGGCCATAGCTTTACGAATTTCCGCTTTTTCTTCATCGCTCAATTTGCCGTCTCCGTCCTTGTCAAATTTCTTTATCATCTCTTCGCGTGATGGGCGACCGGGTTTATCTCCCTTGCCTTTTTTTTCTGGCTTAGCAGCGAGCCCGATGGATAAACAGATAATAGAAATGAATGTAATTAATAATTTCATATATTTTGGGTTAATGGTTAGTAACGAAATAAAAAACGAATGAAGGGATAAAAAGTTTCAAAAAACAAAATTATTTTTCCAACTGAAGGAAATTATGTGCATTTTGATAGCAAATTCTTTGTACCAAATTCCCGATCATTTCGGAATCTTGAGGAAGGAAGCCCTCATTCATCCAGGAGCCCAGTAAATTAGAAAGAATACGGCGGAAATATTCGTGGCGCGGAAAGGAAAGAAAAGAACGGGAGTCGGTAAGCATTCCAATAAAGCGTGAAAGAAGACCTGTATTGGCCAGAGTTTTAATCTGTTCTTCCATGCCATCTCTTTGATCGAGGTGCCACCATCCGGAACCAAATTGCATTTTTCCGGGAATATCTCTTTGGAAATTACCAAGCATTGTGGAGATCACGAAATTATCGGACGGGTTATTATTATAAACAATGGTCTTGGGTAGGGCATCTTCCTGGTCCAAACGATCGAGGAAAGCAGACATTCTTTCCGCCTGGTTCCAGTCGCCAATTGAATCAGTTCCAGCATCCGGACCAAATCTGTTGAGCAATTTTGTCGAGTTATTTCTCATCGGGCCAAGATGTACTTGCATGGTCCATCCATTTGCAGAATACCATCTGCCTAAATAGAGCATAATAAAAGAGCCGAACCTTTCCCGTTCCAATTGAGTCGCATCCTGACCATTTATGGTTTGTTCAAAAATTTGCCTGGCCTCGACCTCACTTGGGAAGTCTGCAAAAAAATAGGGAAAGCTATGGTCGGACAGGCGGGAGCCAAGTTCATTAAATTTTTGCAACCGCTCGGCCAGTGCCTGGAGAAAACTATCGAAACTGGAAACAGTCTTTCCAGAGCTTTTTTCAAGGGCTTTAATCCATTGGATAAAACTTTCTGCTCGATCAATACCCCAAGCAGAATCAGGGCGAAAGGTTGGATATACTTTACACTTGGAATGATTTTGGGCGATTTTTTCGTGATAAACCAGAGGTTGGGCAGGGTCATCCGTGGTACAAAGAGCATTTACTTGAAAGCGTTCAAGCATACCACATGCAGAGAAACTTGGTTCTGCAAGCTTCTCGTTTGCCTGTTCCCAAATTTCTTCAGCGGTTTCGGGAGAGAGAAGGAGATCAATATTGAAACACCGTTTTAATTCGAGATGGGTCCAATGGTAAAGAGGATTGCCCAAGGTGTGTGGAATAGTCTCTGCCCAAGCTAGGTATTTTTGTTTTGGGTCTCCGTCCCCAGTTATTAATTCCTCCTGTATTCCATTCGCTCGTAAAGCTCGCCATTTGTAATGATCTCCCTCCAACCAAATTTCAGCCAAGTTATTAAATCGTCTATCCTCGGCAATTTCTTTGGGCGATAAATGATTGTGGAAATCGAGTATTGGTTCGTCCTTGGCATAGTCGTTAAAAAGCTCAACCGCAAAATCGTTGGTAAGGAGAAAGTTGTCGTTTATAAAACTCATGTAATGGTTAATAAATTTTGATTCTGACCTTCTTGATCTCGCCGTCAAAGTAAAATGTATCCTTGTAATCTCCGACCGTGCCACCCTCATCACGCCCAACTTGTAGACCGTCAATGGGCATTTCTTTGACCAGACTGCTTACTTTTCCACTGCCCAGTATTCGTTTGCCGGCAAACAACTCGACTGTTCCTTCTGAATTCAATTTAGCTAAAATATTTTTATCTTTTTCCGATAATTTTTCTTCGGCTTTAACCGTCTCAATTTTTCCTCCGAGACTCAGGCTGAAATGGACAATGTTATCTTCTACAAATAAAACCCATCCGTGAGTATCTCCACCTTGGGCAACCAAAACACCTTCTCCCTGCTTTTCAATATGAACTTCAACTGCGAAAGGCTTTTTTGCTATCATTGGGGACAATTCCTTGGTTAGGTTGGTACTAGCAGTCAAAGTAAACGCCTTCTTTTTACTTCCAGGATTCTTTTTATTTCTGTTCCATGGCCATGGTTTGGCTTTTGCTTCGATCGCCCATGTTTCCCACTTGTTCGCCATCTCCGTGGCCCGGTCGGGATGCTCTTCGCTTAAGTCATTTAATTCTGAACGGTCTGCGTCAAGATCGTATAATTCCCACTTCCCGTTAGCTCCTTTTGCCACCAGTTTCCATTTTCCAATTCGGATTGCCCGGTTACCTTCATGCTCCCAAAAGATCGGATTTTCTCGCTTGAATTTTTTTCCTGAAAAGGCTGGCTTTAAGGAAACTCCCTGCATCGGAACGATTTTTTCTCCATTCTTTTCCTTTGGGAAATCAGCCTTGGCTAAATCAACACAGGTGGCCATCAGGTCGATCAGGTGTGCTGGTTGGTGCTCGAATTTTCCACGAAGTTTTGGTGCAATCCCTTTTGGCCAGTGAGCTACAAGCGGGGTGCTTATTCCACCCTCATGTACCCAGT
>JAOHKZ010000057.1 GCA_028101545.1 Opitutales bacterium
ACCTTCTTTTACCCCCTCTGCAATCAGTGCAATCTTTGCCCATTCGGCCCCCAACGCAAAAGCAGTTGAGGTAATTCGCTGATCAGGTCCCAATTGGCGCAATCCGTTTTCATCTCCATTATCGAAGCGAACATTTAAAAATAATTCATCTCGAAGGAAAAGTTTGGCAGGTAATGAATTCATTCCCTGCCCACCAAGAAGAACGGTGTATCGTCCATTTTGAACAAAAACTTTAATAGTTTTGTTCGAATTATTCCCATTTCGCCAATGAACTGATCCATTCCCATCGTATATGGAAAAAGCAAATTCTGCATCACCGGAATAATTTACCCCATCAATTGAAATCTTTCCACTGTAAGGAAGCGGAGGACTCGCCGATAGAAAAGAACTACTAAGAAAAAATAAGAGAAAATTAATTATAGGTTTCATATACAATAAGAGTATCAACTTGGTAAATACTTATACTATTTGTCAATTAACTTATACAACTAAATTTAAAATGCTCATTATGCCCCCCTGAGTTCCGTACTACCCCAGCCTATTTTTTCTACACCCTGGATCGCCTCGGACTATGCCTTCGCAATGACAATCAGTGGTGAGGATAAAGTGTGCGATGACAAGACGAACTTACGCACTAGCGATGACAAAGGATGAAAATTTGACTAGAGCGTAGACTACGCTTCTTTTTCTTTTGGGGGACAGCATCGTTTCCCGTTCCCCATAAAGAAAGCCTTGGCATCCCCTTCGCTATTATAGAGAGCAATAATCGCATAGATTCCAGCGACCACATTTCCACCCAAAAGAATCGCAACTGACCAAGCTAGAATGAAGCCCGGACAACTTTCACGGTAAACAATCCAGCCGATAAAGAAGAAGAATCCAACATAGACGTCAAACAAGGAAACAATTCCCCATGGGTTGTCCATCAACTCTCCCCCGTCTTCCAAAAAGTCGCCCACGATAAACCCATAGGCCAATGCGCCACCCATAATGATAGTGAGGACAAACAGGTAAAAAAAGGCCAATTTCATGACCTTAGCTTACCCATTCTTTCAGTAAACTCCAATCAGGAAGAAGCCGAAGCAAGTGCCTGATCAATATCGGCAATGATATCATCAATATGCTCGATGCCAATCGAGAGACGCACCATTTCCGGTGGGATTCCACCGGCTCGCTGCTGTTCCTCGTTTAACTGGGAATGAGTCGTGGTGGCCGGATGAATCGCCAAGCTCTTTGCATCCCCAACATTGGCGAGGTGAGATAGAAGTTGCAAGTTATCGATAAACTTAGGGCCCGCATCCGCTCCGCCCTTGATACCAAATACAACCATCGACCCACCCTTACCTTTCAAATACTTTTCATTGAGGGAATACATGGGGTCACTTTCCAATCCGGGAAAGCGCACCCAGTCCACGGAATCGTGTGCCTGTAGGTGCTTGGCCACGGCCAGAGAATTTTCACAATGGCGTTCCATACGCAATGGCAGGGTTTCAATGCCCTGTAAAAACTGCCAGGAATTATCCGGTGAAATACAGGCACCTAAGTTACGCAAGGGAACGGTGCGCATTCTTAAAATAAATGCCAAGGGTGCAAGGGGTTCCGGTAAGTCATGCCCCCAACGTAATCCGTGATAACTGTTATCGGGTTCATCATAAAGTGGGAAATTTCCGTTCTTCCAATTGAATGTACCGGAGTCCACAACCACGCCACCGATACCGTTTCCATGTCCACCCATCCACTTGGTCAGGGAATGAATCACAATCGATGCACCATGCTCAATTGGGTTAGTAAGATAAGGTGTGGAAAATGTGCTATCCACGATTAATGGGATACCATGATCATCCGCCACATTGGCAATTGCTTTGATATCGGCTACATCCAGTCCGGGGTTACTCACGGATTCGCAGAAAACCGCTTTGGTTTTTTCGGTAATTGCAGCAGCAAAATTGGCTGGGTCATTAGGATCAACAAATTTTACCTTAATTCCAAACTTGGGAAGAATATCATTAAACTGGGTATAAGTTCCACCATAGAGATTATTGGCAGAGACGATCTCATCTCCCTCCTGTGCAATATTAATGATGGAATAAAAAACTGCACTCGTTCCGGATGCGATTCCTAGACCGGCTGCTCCGCCTTCCATCGCCGCCACCCGTTGCTCGAGAACATCGGTGGTTGGATTCATCAAACGGGTGTAAATATTTCCCAATTCGCGAAGACCGAATAAATTGGCCGCATGCTCGGTATTATTAAATACAAAAGAGCTGGTTTTGTACAAAGGAACTGCACAGGCGTTGGTTGTGGATTCAGGCGAATAGCCTGCGTGAAGACATTGCGTTTCAAGTTTCATAATCGAAAGATGGGAGTTGGACTGGGGTTAGAATAAAAGGGTTAAGTAGATAGTAATTGTGAATTTATTGATTCAAATCAACCCTTAATATTTGAACTTTTCCTAGTCCATTCAGGACTGTGTCATAAAATCTACCTGTCCTTACTTTCCGACTTGAACAGGATTCATAAGGTAAGCAATTAAATCGCGGCGTTCCTCCCTGCTCAAATTATCGAGTAAACCAACCGGCATAATCGAATGGGAAAGTGTCTCACGGGTTTTAATTATAGACTTACTCACCACTATTTCAGAGCTTGGCATGCGCAGAGTAAGAGAGTTGCGGTCCTGACCGACAATCATTCCACTCAATACCCGCCCGTCTTTTAAATGTAAAATATTCATCCGATAATCCACAGAGACCGCACTATTTGGATCGACAATATTTTCGAGTAGGTAATCAAGGTTTGTCCGTCCCGAACCGGTCAGATCGGGCCCTAATTTGCCCCCTTTTCCGTACAGCATATGACAGCTTGCACATTGCTGCTCATATAGAATATTTCCATTTTGCAGGTCAGCCTTGCCTGAATGTAAGCTGGTCAACTCCAGCCTTAATTCCTCTTTTCGAACCTCTAATTCTTTGGAAGAGGTTCGAACCGTGCCCCAAACCTCATCCAGTTTACTATTCAACACATCACTTTTAAGAGCCTGAATCTGGGTGGCATGATAGGGAGTGATAACAGACTTGGAAATTTTACCGCCTTTTATTGCTTCGAGTAAGAATCCTGCCCAACTGATCCGACCACATAGAATTCCCACCACTTCTTTTTGTTCATCCTTCGAAAATTCATCCAGTCTGTTCGTTATCTTCTTTCCAATTCCAACACTCTCATATTTGGCCAATCCACGAACCGCCATGATTTTCATTTCTGGATCCTTGAGTAATTTTTCGCAAAGGGATTGCAGATTGGGTGTTTCAGAATCGATCAAAATTTCCAAAGTCTGCCTACGAATAATAGAATTCATATTCCCATCTGCCACTACTTTTTCCATTTCCTGGGTTGCTTGAAGATCCCCAAAAATCACACTTAATTTTAAAACGGTCGGATTCATTCCCAACTTGGATCGGACAAGATCCCACTTAACTGGTTTTTCAAATCCTTTCATTCCCAGCACGGCCCGTTCGATCCCGGCGAGTAATGAATCAGCCTGCTTGGGATGATCTCCCACTAACTTCAATAACGCAGCAAACGCAACCGGGTTTTCTTTTGATCGTTCAGTAATAGCCCGGGCAATCCAGGTTCGTAAGTTCGACCATTCTGTGGACCTCGCCACCTCAAGTAATTTTTGCGGATCCAACGCTACCAACGGAGTGATTCCCGCCCAAACGAGGTGAGGCAGGTTATGGTCATTTTCATCCTCTGATCGAAAAGCCAGTGCTTTAGCAAGTTCTCCCCGTGATTCAACCGGTACGCGTTGCAAAGAAGATGCCATGGTTAAACGGATCAAACCGGATTCATCTGTGATAGCCTGCTGCACTAATTTCTGCATGAGCTCAGGGTTGATCGTCGGCATCGCTTTTTCCCTTGGTCCGAACAGGGTATCGATCGGTTGATCGTCCATCTTCAATCGAATCACCCAGGCACGGATATGTTCATTTGGATGATTCAACCAACTTTGGGAAATTGTTTTATGTAATGCATGCAGTACCCACATTGCCCGTAATCGAATAAAGGTCGGATGCCTGCCCACAAAGTTCAATTCGCAAATCCTGATAATGGAGTATTTCTCTCTCTCAGTCAGGTTACTCTCAGATAGGTTCTTTATAAACTGACGGAAATACCAAACATTGGGATGCCGAAGGATTGCTTCCGTCTCATCGAATCCATTTTCCATAAGTGACAAATCTGCCACCGGATTCTTCTCATAAAAAAATTTGTAAATTCTTCCACTCGTCCGGTGCACCCCGGTATGATCATGGCACTCACCGGTATCACTCCAGTCCAATCCATAAATCGCTCCGTCCGGGCCCACGCTCACTTCCATTCCGCGGAACCATTCACTCGAATTCTCAAATACATCCGTCTCATGCTTGCCAATGTATCCACTCCCCTCTCTCTTCAATCGTTCCCGATTGAGCCTCCTGCCATGCTGATTCCAAGTAAGCAAACGATTTCTCCATTCAACCGGAAAATGATCCGCCTGATAGATCGCCATCCCGACATGGGCATGCCCACCACCGAAGTCATCAGCTGCTCCATAACGCGACTTATGCCAGGCAAGGTTGGTATCGTAATGAAAATGATCCGCATGCTGGGGCATGCGTTCATAAATCAATGGATTTTGGGACGCTCCGCTTCCTGACTCGCGATAATGGGCACCGGGAATCATGTGCCACATATGTCCGATTACAGTATTAATAAAAAATAATTCCCCATGCTCATCCCAGTCATGCCCCCATGGATTAACCGTGCCATGAGCCAGCACCTCGACCACCTTTCTTTTCGGATGATAACGCCAAATCCCTCCATCTATTGGATAACGCAATTCTTCGGGGGTACCCGGCACTCCAATTTTTCCCGGGCAGGAATGGCCACATCTACCGTAAAGCCAACCATCCGGACCCCATCGTAACCCATTGGCAAAATTGTGGTAATTTCCCCGGGCCACATCAAATCCATCCAGCATGACTTCTGGCTCTCCATCGGGCACCAGATCGCCATTACGATCAGGAATAAAAAGTAACTTGGGTGGACACATCAACCAGACCCCACCATGCCCAACCTCAACACTGGTAAGCATCTGCACCTTATCAGTAAATACCTTCCGAGTATCCGCCTGTCCGTCTCCATCGGTATCAGATAGAACAATCACCCGGTCCCGCAGGCTGAGATCAAAACGTATCTTCCGGCTCCCGTATGTGTAGTTCTCTGCAACCCACATCCTGCCCCTTTTGTCCCAAGCCATCGCAATCGGGTTTTGCACCATGGGCTCACCCGCCCAGACTTTTACCTTTACCCCCTCGGGTAAGGAAAAAGCTTTTGCACTCTCCTCCGCACTTGGCGGATCTGCATCCGTGGTCGATTCAGTATTGGGAAGTTCGGGAAATGGATCTGCCGATGCTAGGATGGGAATCAATAACAAAAGAAATCTCATTCACTCTACTCAAACATACCTAAGCTAAGGGTCAAATGGACAATTTATTAAAAACATAATTTTAGAAAGGAGATATTTGAGGTTTGCGATCAGCTTCGTTTTTCCCTGAGTATTGATTTAATGAAAAAAGTCCTCTTACTCACAACAACACTCCTGTTCATTTTTAATGCATTTGTTCAAGCACAGCCTAAAAAGAAGACGGCTCGAGTAAACCCAATGGCACCCATTGAGAAAGTCAAAAACCTTCCCCATGCACTAATTATTGGCGATTCCATTTCAATTGGTTATACCCTACCCACCCGTGCTCTACTCAAAGGAAAAGTTAACCTGCACCGAATTCCCACCAATGGAGGTCCCACCACCAAGGGGATTGCCGAAATCGAGAAGTGGTTGGGCAAAAAAAAATGGGATCTGGTTCATTTTAACTGGGGATTACACGACCTAAAATATATGGGAAAGGACGGGACTAATCTCGTACCCAAAGAAAAAGGTGGCGTGGTACAAGTACCTCTCGCTGAATACGAAAAGAATTTGGAGAAACTGGTTATCCGGATGAAAAAGTCGGCCAAGCAATTAGTTTGGCGAAACACCACGCCCATTCCGCCCGGTTCCAAGGCTCGCTATGTAGGAGATTCCGTAAAATATAATCAGGCGGCTAACCGCATTATGAAAAAGCACGGCATCCCCACCCTTGATCTGTTCACGCCTAGTAAAAAGAATATGAAGGACTGGATGAGGAAGGCCGATGTTCACTACTATGCCCATGGGTCCCAGGCGTTGGCCGAATTGGTAGCCGAAGATATTCTCAAACGATTGAAGAACTAGTTTCTTATCTTAGCTGCCCGAACCGCAGCCAATGCGTCAATTAAACCATATCCAAACTTAGAGTCGACTCCCTTTAGTCCTAGATCTGATGCGGTTTCACGTAATATCCCACTGACCTCCCAGGGATTGAGTTTAGGATTAACCGAGAGCATTAAGGCGGCAACCCCGGCCGCATGGGGACCGGAAAAGGAATTACCCGCGGGTCCAATTATCAGTGAACCACCCTCGTCCCTTTCCACCTCTTTCCAGTCGTTTCGTATTTTATGTGAACCGGATACATTCCATACAGGATAACCAGAAGGGAATGCTGTGAGGTCAGGCTTTGATAAAGAATTCGATTTTGAATAGTCAGAAAAAAACTGGACTCCTTCCCAGTAGCACGGGCCTTCACTGCTGAATGGCAGCTTAATTCGGGATCGATCCACACCGGCAATCGCAAGAACGCAGGGTATATCTTTGGGTAGTCCAATTTGTTTACCAACTGGCATCGCACGACGAGATTTAGGCCCATAATTTCCCGCTCCCCCTACGGCAAGAACCCCGCACAATGACAGATGTTCAAATGCATTTCGGAAAAGTCCACGTATTTGTCCAAGATCGCGGTTTACAATCATAAAACTCATGGAAACAATATCGGCCCCGTTCGTGATCAGGTATTCTAAACTGCGAAGATTAAATCCACCCTTTAAAAGCATAATTCTTGAATCCGGTGCGATGGCAGTCTGCAATCCCGAACTAGACGGCTGTCCTGCAATTATACCGACGCACG
>JAOHKZ010000058.1 GCA_028101545.1 Opitutales bacterium
TGGAGTGGGTAGTAATTTATTTACATCAGCTTCTGATATTACTCTGGCAGCAGTAACAGATTCTGCTAACATTGCTGAATTGGAGTTGAATGGAGAAAATATCAATTTGGCTGCGATTACCTTAAATGACAGTGGTGCAAATCTTCTTGATGTGAATTTGGACGGAGCAACTGACGGTGGCGTAAAGACTTTGGCCCTAACTGGAAATTTGTTAGTCGGCACTATGACGCTTGATGGACAAAACAGTGATGACACTATTACTATTCCTGTTGATATTGATATTACAGCAAGTAATGGTAATCTGGATTTGGATAATACTATAGGTGCCATATCCTTAACTGGAACTGCCGGGGAAAATGAAATTAAAACAACTGGTGGAACTGGTGACATTTCTATTGGTGCAGTCGGCAATACAGGAACTGCATCTGATTTAATTGTTACAACAGCCGCAGGAACCACTTCCGGTGATATTACTATGAATGGTGCGGTTACAGGTGTTGGTTATGTAACAATCAACGCTGGATCTACTACATCCGGAAATACTGGTGATGTGACAATTAATGCAAGTATTACTGCAGGCGATGCAAATGCTGGAAAAGGTATCGATATCGATGCAACTAATGATGTCAGTCTTGCAGGTACACTTACCACAACAAATGGTGGAACCGCTTTGGCAATCGATGTAGATGCAGCAAATGAGTTTACGCTGACATCAGGTGGTTTTGATTCAGATAGTGATATTACAATTACTGCCACTGCAGACGATGTGAATTTGGCTGCAGTTGTAGAAGCAGACGGGAATGTTGATATCGATGCGGGTGCGAATATTAAACAAACAGCTGGAAATATTCTTGCGGGAGGGAATGTTAATTTAGATGCGGCTACGACTGTTGATTTGGACAGTACAGTGGGTGCAACTACAGCAATCGGTGGAAACTTTGTAATTGGTGCAACCACCAACACAGCTTCAGTTGATACTGCAGGAGTCATCAATGTGAATGGTTTGATTACAATTACCGGTGCAGATATTACCACAAATGCAGCTATTCGTGCAGATGCAGATTCTTCTAGTAATGAGGCATTAACTCTCAATGCTACAAATGGTGCCGCCAATGTTCTTACTGTTAACAACTCACTCACTACGGTTGGAGGTGCAGTTGCATTGAATGCTAAGGATAATGTGATCTTTGGTGCTTCTGGTGCAATTGCTTCCACTACAGGAAATGTTGCTGTCACTGCAGATTCGGATACTTCTGGCGGTGGTACTGGTGGTTCATTAACAATGGCGACTGCTTCGACAATTAATGCAGGATCTGGTACAATTACTTTGATTGCGGATGAAAATGTAGTCCTCCATGGATTGACCACAACTAATAATACCGCAAATGCTGTTGCAGTTACTTCAACTAGTGGATCTATAACAGAAGCTGGTGGAGCTACTGAAATCACCGCGAGTTCCACAAATGCGGTTACGACTCTTACCGCAAAGGGTAGCATTGGAGATACAGCAGCAAATCCTCTAGCTGATGCAACTAATCCTCTTGAAACTCAGGTATGGGGATTAAATGTAATAACCAATGCAGCTGCAGGTGGTTCTGAGATTGCGGTTGATAATACTTTAGGATCCGCTCTGACAGTTACTGGAATGACTCCATCTGCCGGACAAGATGCAAGCGTTTATATTAAGAGTAGTAATGGAATCACAGTCTCCGCATGGTCCCCTTCAGACAATGATAATGTCGCACTTATCGCAACATCCGGAAATATAACTATTCCAAACGGTGGAACAGGAGTGATTGATGCAAACGGAAATCTAGAAAATGCAGATATATCTGTCGGAACGGGTAAGGTTCGTTTGGAGGCTGCTGCTGGATTTGTTCAAGATTCTGGAACTGAAGCACTTGCAATTAAAGCATCTGATCTCTTACTAAAAGCAAATCAATTAAATAGCGAAACAGATGCTACAGATGTTGGTTCTATTACTACTGATTTTGTGCCTCACCTGGCAGTTAATCTTTCTGGAAGCTTGGATGTAGATATCAATAATGCCTCTCAGGCACTTACAATTGTGGGAGCAAATAACGGAACTAATCATTCAGTTGATTTAAAAATTGCTGACTTGGATAGCGATGGTAACTCTATTACCACTAATGGTGGTGTATTAACCGCAATTGTTCTTAACGGTACTGGAACAGCAAATCATGATGATGATGATATCGTTTCCCCAACCTTGCATTTAGACACCGGAATTATTAACACTGAGAATGCAAATGTTAATCTAATTGTCGCAGGTAATGGAGTAACCAATTACAGTGCCAATGGACAAACTGAAGGTTCCATTCAAATTGACGCAGGTACAAGTTTAGTTACCGACAGCACAGCAGATGATTTGGGAAGTATTTCTGTGAATGGTAATGTTGTATTGAATGGAACTGTTCATGCGAATACTGGAGAGACAATTGCTCTTTGGGGCCCTTCTGCAGATATTATTATTACTTCTGCAATGGTCGGTGCAAATGCGGTTACTCTGAATCCAGGGGGATTTGATATTATTGTTAAACCAACTGGTTCACTCTCTGTTGGTGGTACAACTGCAAGTCTTACAGTTACTGCAGCGGATGAATTAGTCATGGAAAGTTCCGGTGGAAACTCTGGTATAATTTCTGTTACAGATAGTAATCCAGGTGATGGAACAAATGGTGATATTAATATACAGGGAATTCGTTCGATTTACATGCAGGGTGGCACTAAGCTTTCTGCTACAGGTGATATTACTATTGGTAAAGATGGATCAACCTACACAGCAAATGCTGATAAAGCACAAGATCTATACATGGAAAACACTGCTGAGTTAACTGCAGGTGGAAATGTAAAAGTTTATATCGATAATAAGGAATACACTTCTGGTTCAGATAGTGATCTTGCACGGACTCCTGATGATTCATACATCAATTCTCCAGACAATAATAATGACGGTACCCCTGAAAGTGCATACGCACAATTTACTAATGGTGTACAACTTGGTAAAATCACCGCAGACAATGATAACAGTGGTGGTGGTAGTGTAACAGTGGTGGTTAATGCGGATGGTGCATCTGGTAAACTACAATTAGTTGGTGATATTAATGCGAATGATAGTGGATCCGTTAATAACAATGTCTCCTTGACTTCCGCTGATGCAATAATCCGTTCTGGTTCCAGCACAATTTCTGCGGTTGAAACTCTTAGTTTAGCTTCTGCTGGAGATCTTGGTGCTAATGGTAGTTACCTAACTTTTGTAGCCGAGAATGTTTCATTAAACATTACTGGTTCAAGTAATGATGCATATTTGAATAATACTCCTACAGTTGCTACAGTTACTCTTGAAGGTTCTACTAATAATGGAGATATTCGCTACTCCCAGACTGGTGCAAACTTGAATGTTGGAGATGTTAGTGGTGGAGCAAGCACAGGTGCGGGACTTTCAGTTGGAACAGGTGCAATTATTTTGTCTGGAAGTGCAGTTGATTTGGATGTTGATAGTGCTGTATCCGCAAGTGGTGGATCATTCTCTATTGCAGGTGTTACAACTAGTATTGATTTGGATGCTGATGTGAGCGTGGCAGGTGGAAGTATAAATCTTTCTACTGACGGTGCGATCAACCTAAATGCGGGTGATTTAGTAGCTACTGGTACGGGTACAATTTCGGTAACTGCTGATAATGACAGTAGTGGTGCTGGAGATGTAACTATCACTGCTGTTGGTACGGACAACAATGAAAAGATTCGCACGGGTTCCGGGTCCATTACAATCGAGGGTAACAATGTAGTAGTTGATGATTATGGTATTCTCTCAACAGGTACGGTTTCAATTACAGCCACCGGTGGTGTTAATAGCTCAAGTGCTGCTGATAATGTTGCAGATATTGAAGCAGGAACATTGGATATTGAAGCAGCTTCTGTTGGACAATCTGGTGGAAACACACTTGAATTCCTTGCAACCACAAAAACTGATGTTGAATCGGTTGGTGCGGTTACTATTACCTCCACGACTAATCTACCATTAGGCAAAGTTGAAATTACTGGTGGAGGAGGAGCCAATGTGGTTGTTGCCGCAACCGGAAATATTACTGATGTTGATGGCACAACAGCTGATGACATTGTTAATGCTACCAATTTATCTCTCTCAGCAACAACTGGTATTGGATCGACTGGAAAAACGGGTTCAATTGAAGTTGATGCGACCACATTGTTAAATGTAACCAATGCGACCAGTGGGGGGGTCTTCCTCAATGCAAAAGGAACTGGTGGGTTGACTGTAACTACTCTGGCAGCAAACACTGCAGGAAATATCGAAATCTATGCGGAGGAGACAATCCAAGTAGGTAGCATAACCGCTGCAAATGGTAATGTTATCATTAGTACGGATGCCGCAATTGATGGAATTACTGATGATGGAACTGCAGATATTTCTGGTACGAACATTACACTTACTGCAGATGCAGGTGGAATTGGTGTAACTGATATTCTTGATATTACCGCTACTGGAGAATTTGCAGCTGACTCCTCAGATGGTAATAATAACATAATTATCGATTCAATCGGAGCAATAGCACTCGCATTAATTGATGCCGGATCTGGAAATGTAACCCTTGATTCAATTGGAGCGATCACCGACGGAAACGGAGGAACAAACAACATCACCGCAGGCGTACTGACCATTACTGGTGACCAAGCAGTAACAGACGTCGAGACAAATGTAGACACACTTGTGCTGACGACCGCAGCAACAAGCATCAATGAAAACGATGGTGTTGATTTTGCAGCCTCTACGATCTCTTCCAACCTCGTAATTACTGCAGGTGGTGCTATTACCGACAGTGGTGCGCTTGATGTTTCCGGAACCTCCAGTTTCACAGACACCGCCGATGCAGGAATCACCCTTGGTACTTTACAATCCAATGGAGCAGTCACCTTAGCGGGTGGAACCACTACGATTGTAAACGACAGTGCGTTGGCCCTTCAGGGAACAGTAACCGGAAACCTTGATGCGACTGCAAGTGCTGGTGGAATTTCTGACAGTGCAGCATTATCTGCTACGGGTAATATCACTGTAATTGATAGTGCTAATGCTGGAATTACCCTTGATACATTAGCTGCTGATGGAAATGTGATTGTTACAGGTGGAAACACTGTAATTGTGAACGATACAGCATTAGCAATGCAGGGTTCAATTTCTGGAACCTTGACCGCGACTGCAACCACTGGAGCTATTTCAGATAGTGGAAATCTTGTTGTAAGTGGTTTAGGTACATTAAATGCCGGAACTAATGCAGTGACACTTGGTGATTCAGAAACAACCACATTTGGTAGTCTTAATGTTACAGGTGGTGCGGTTTCTGCAAATCTTGCATCTGGAACAGATTTAGCCGGAGTGAGTGCAACTTCACTTAACTTAACTACTGCAGGTGCAATTTCTGATTCAGGTAATATCACCGTAACCGGTGCTACTACTTTGAATAGTGGTACAAATGCAATTACACTAGGTGATGCAACTGGAGAATTAACTGCTTTTGACACACTAACCATTACTGGTGGTGCAGTTGCGATTACAGAGGATGGAGCCACTACCTTGAGTAGTGCTAATGTAGCCTCTCTTGCGTTGAATTCATCTTCTACAGTTGCACTGGGTAGTGTAACCAGTTCGGGTGATTTATCAGTAACTTCAGGAATTCAGTCTGGTACTGCTATTACTGATAGTGGAAACTTGGCGATTGCAGGAACTGCATCCTTTAGTGCCGGTGATAATTCAATCATTACTCTGGGTGATGCTGATGGAGAAGAGACTAATTTTGGAAGTCTTTCTTTGACCGGTGGAACCGTGACTGTAACAGAGGATAGTGGAACTGACTTAGCTGCCGGTTCTATTACTTCTCTTACCTTAAATAGTGCTGGTAACATTACCGACAGTGGAGCCTTGGTTGTTTCCAGCGATGCAGATTCCACTAATTTAGAAGCTAAGATAACTACTTCAAATGGTTTCATTAGCTTGAGTGATTTGGAGCTTAAGGAAAATGCAGGAGTTGATTTAGGTGCAACCACAGATGTGATTGTTGCTGCCAAGGGACAACTTGCAGGTAAGGTAACGGGTACAAATCTAGTCGCTAGTTCCACAGCAGGTATTGCTGTAGATACGGTTGTTAATTCACTTACTGCAACCACAGATAGCGAAGCAATTAACATAGCTAACACGGGTGGACTTACCATAACAAGTGCAGGTGTTACAGCTAAAGGTACGAAGGCAAATGATATTACCATTACAGCAAAAAGTCCGATTACTGTTAACGGACCTATACAAAATGCTTCAAGTGGAAAGATTATCTTAGTAGCTGAAGGTACCACTGCTTCTGATGATATCACAATCAACAACACATTGACTGCATTAACAGTTGATTTGTATGCGGGTGATTCCATAATTATTAATGATAATGGTGCGATTGATCTCTCGGTTGCAAATTCCAACTCTGTTGGAACTGCTACTTTGAACTATGGTACAAACTTCGCCAACCAAACGGTAGCTAAAGGTTTGGCTTCAGCCGGTGTGATTATCTCTGATTCTGCAAACATAGCCGCAATTACTGATTATGTTATTGTAGGTGAGAAAGTCATGTCTCTCGATGGTACTGATAATAGTTTGCTTTTCACCACATCTGAACGTTCACAGGATTTCTACAATGCACTTGATCCAAGTGCAGAAGTTTCATCTACATGGAATTTCGGAGATAGTGGAAATGTGATCGTAGATAGCTTTGTCGATCAA
>JAOHKZ010000059.1 GCA_028101545.1 Opitutales bacterium
CTGGCTGGGAACCAGTGAGCCTCACCGGGGATATGAACTGGGAGCCGGAAAGCGTACCGGTAAGAATCCGTCGAAAGTAATTGTTCCTGAAATCTTTCCTGATAATGCCATCGTTCGGAATGATATCCTCGATTATTATGTTGAAGTTGAACACTTCGACAAAATGGTTTCCCGGGCCATCCGCTCTTTGGAAAAAATTGGCCAACTTGACAATACCATCGTCGTGGTCACCAGTGATCATGGTATGCCCTTTCCTCGGGCCAAGGCGAGTCTTTACGATGCGGGCACACATGTTCCGCTTGCCATTCGTTGGCCTGAGGGGATTCGCAAATCCGGACGGGTTTCTCGTGCATTGGTAAACTTAAGCGATTTGGCTCCAACATTTCTGGAAGTCGCAGGCATATCGATTCCAGAAATGATGACAGGTAAAGGACTAACCGATATCTTTAAGGATAAGACAAAAGTAAAAAGGGAAGCAGCCTTTATTGCCATGGAAAGACATGCCGGTTGTCGGGAAGGTGGGAAAGGATATCCGTGCCGTGCGATTCGTACGAAGGATTATCTCTATGTTCGGAATTTTGATCCTGATCGTTGGCCGGCTGGTTCTCCTGAACGAAAACATTGTGTTCGTCACATTCGCTACGGAGAAGTGGATCCATCTCCAACTAAAACGATAATAATGGATGATCCCAAATATGCCAAGCTTGCGGATCTTGCTTTTGGAAAACGTCCTGGAGAAGAACTCTACTCTATTTCCGACGACCCGCACCAACTCAGAAACCTCGCCGAACAAAGTGAGTTTCAGGAAATTCGGTCCAGACTCAGGCGGCAACTTGATCAACACCTAAAAAGTACTGGAGATCCCAGACTCACTGGCACGCCTGTACTGTGGGATTATTACCCTTTCTACAGGGCTCCCAAATTTCCTGGATGGAAGGTTGACCCGATGCCTGCTGAATTTCAAAAAGCCCACAAAGAAAAATAATGAAAATAACTTCCATCCTGTTTCTTCTATCCATTGGATTTACTGCCTTAGGGAAGCCAAATGTCTTAATTATCATGACCGACGATCAGGGTTATCCGGAAGTTTCCGCTCATGGAAATCCGGTTCTGCAGACCCCAAACCTCGACCGTCTTCATGGGCAGAGCCTTCGTCTGTCCGATTATCATGTGGCACCCATGTGTACTCCGACCCGCGGTCAGTTGCTCACCGGGTTGGATGCGGCCCGCAACGGAGCGGTCAATGTGAGTAGTGGTCGGGCTCTCATCCGGGCGGAAGTTCCAATTATGGCAAATTATTTTGGAGATGCGGGTTATTCGACTGGGGTTTTCGGAAAATGGCACCTCGGGGCCAATTATCCCTATCGCCCGCAGGACCGGGGGTTTCAGGAAAGCGTGTGGTATCCATCCTCTTCCATCCCTTCGGTCCCTGCCTATTGGGGGAATGATTATTTTGACGATGTTTACATGCACAACGGGAAGGAAAAGCGGTTCAAGGGCTATTGTGCTGATGTCTTCTTCAATGAGGCGATGCGATTTATGTCAGAGTCCTCTAAAAAGAATCAACCATTTATGTGCTACCTTGCCACTAACACCCCACACGGTCCCTTTTGGCCCAAGGAAGAGGACCGAAAGGAGATTGCGGAGGTGCTTGCTCAGTCTAAGTTCAATCACCTGGATAATAATCTCAAAAAGCGCTTGGCTCTCTATTTGGGAATGATTCGCAATATCGATTGGAACATGGGCAAGTTGATGAAATTCTTAGAGGATAAGAATTTGGCAAAGGATACCATTTTAATCTTCAAAACCGACAATGGTAGCTTGCTCGGACCCCAGTATTTCAATGCAGGCATGCGGGGAAAAAAGACCGAGATTTGGGAGGGAGGTCATCGGGTGCCCTGTTTTATTCGTTGGCCCAAGGGAAATCTAGGTAAACCCCGTGACATTGGAGGTCTCACTCAGGTGCAGGACATTCTGCCCACGCTGCTCGATCTTTGCCAAATCAAGCCAATGAAAAAGACCGCCTTTGACGGCATCAGTTTGGCATCCGTGCTCAACGGAAAAAAGCAAGTATCTGAAGATCGAGTTCTGATCATCAATTACAGCCGCATGCCCGGTTTTTCCAATTACCCATCGCCTCATTCTCAGACCCAGATGCGGGCCGACCAGGCAGCGGTTCTCTGGAAGAGATGGCGATTACTTGAGGATCGCGAACTCTACAATCTCGCAATCGATCCTATGCAAAAGAAGAATGTCATCGCTCAGCATCCGGAGGTGGTGGCGAAAATGCGCAAGCCCCTCTATGAATGGTGGGAGGGAGTCAAGGACTTGGCCAACGAAGTTCAGAACGCGGCCATTATCGGTACCCAATACGAGAATCCCACGAAGCTCTCCGCAACCGAATGGCTTGATGTATTCGTCGACCAACAAGGACAAATCCGAAGAGGCGTATTGAAAAACGGATATTGGTTAATTGATGTGGCAAGGGCAGGGGAGTATGAGATCGAGCTTAGGCGCTGGCCCAAGGAAGCCGATGGCACCATCAGCGGAACTTTGCCCGATGGCAGCGGTACGGCGTTGCCCATTAATCAAGCCATGCTCTTTATGAGCGGGCATAACCATTTGAACATTTCCGAAAAGAAATCCTACCAGTTTGAGGGACTGACCAAGCGGGTAAACCCCAAGGACAAAGGGGTAACCTTCACCATGAACCTGAAGAAAGGACCGACTGCTCTGCATACCTGGTTCAAAGGAAAGAATGAACTCATGTTGAGTGCCTACTATGTCTATGTGAATCGTAAAGGGGATGCAAAATGAACCGTTTTCTTTGTTTCCTTCTATTTCTTGGGTTTTTTCAGGTTGAGGCGAATAAGCCCAATATTGTATTCTTTTTGGTCGATGACCTAGGCTGGTCCGATGTCGGTTGCTACGGCTCCTCTTTTTACGAGACTCCCCATATCGACCGCTTGGCGAAGGAGGGGGTGAAGTTTACTTCCGGGTATGCGGCCTGTCATGTTTGTTCACCTACCCGGGCGAGTATTCTCACCGGTAAATACCCTGCGACCATGAACCTGACCGAGTGGCTCAACGGCCGTTCGGATCGACCATACCAGGTATTGTTGAATCCGGATAAGGCAATGGCTCTGGATCCCAAGGAGATTACCCTGGCCGAGGTTCTAAAGAAGGAAGGCTACGCCACCGCACTGTTTGGTAAGTGGCATTTGGGCAGAGATACCAGTCCAACCGGGCATGGCTTTGACATTCATGTTCCACATTCGGTGAATTCCAACCTGGGGCGGAGGGGGTTCTATAACCCTAAGAAAATTCCGGGTCTCGATGGGGGCGAGTATGTCACCGATCGATTGGCTGAATTGGCTGCCAACTACATCGAAGATAATAAGGACAAACCCTTTCTTCTCTATATGTCCCACTTCTCCGTACATGATCCAATTCATGGCCGTCCCGACCTCGTGGAAAAATATAAGAAGAAACTGGCCAAGATGAAACTCCAGTCCGGTCCCGATTATATTTTGGAAGGAAACCCGGACAGTCCTACCTTTCCCACACGGGCGGAATTGAATGCACTGATCAAGCGTCCTCTCTATGCCAACAGTTACAAATCCTACCCCAACGACTTGGTGAAGGTGAAACAAAAGCAGGACAATGTACAGCTCGCTGGGATGGTGGAAGCGGTGGACCAGAGCCTTGGCACTTTGATGGCTAAGTTGAATGAACATGGCCTGGTGGAAAACACCATTGTATTCTTCATGTCTGACAATGGAGGCATGTCCGTGATGAATGGAACCCCTGGCCGTGTGGTTCCTCAGAAACAATTAGATACCGCGACTTCAAGTTCAAATCTTCCCCTACGTGGTGCCAAAGGCTGGCTGTACGAGGGAGGTATTCGCGTGCCGATGATTGTGAAATGGCCCCATCAGGGTAAGGAGAACATCATCTGCGACGAGCCCGTAATAAGCACTGACTTTTATCCCACCATTCTCGAAATGCTCGATTTGAAATATGATGCCAAGAAGATCGATGGCAAGAGCTTTACTCGCTTGATTAAGGGTAAGAAAATGGACCGTGGGCCGATTTATTGGCATTTTCCGCATTACAGCAACCACGGGATGCAGAGCCCCGGAGGAGCGATTCGGGATGGGGATTATAAACTTCTGGAGTATTTTGAGAATGGAACCGTTCAGCTCTTTAATCTAGCCGAGGATATCGGTGAGCACAAAGACCTCGCCAAGATCGAGGTTGAGAAGACCAAAGATCTTACGCACAAACTTCACCGTTGGCGCAAACAAGTGGGGGCTCAGATGATGAAGCCCAATCCGAATTATGATCCCTCAACAGACTTGTGGTCGGGAAAGAAGTAAGCTATTAGATGGAAATGAACTTTTCCGTCCTTCCATTCATTACTTTCTTATTTTTTTCAGCTGCATTCGCTCCTGCAAAGGACACTGATTGGCCGAGTCAGGAGATCTATTCTGGGTCGCATGTTAATTCTGCCACTGCCCATGATTACAATGGGGATGGAAAGCAGGAGATCCTGTTCTCCGCAGAGGGGAAGTTCTTCATGTATTTTGGTCCGGAGTATGACAAGCCCTTTGTATTTGCGAAGGCTGAGCCGAAGTATGCCAAGATGAAACCCCGCTGTATTCATTGTGTATTACATGATGTCGATGGGGATGGGGATCTCGATTTTGTCGGTTCTTATGTACGCGAAGTGTTCTGGCTTGAATGCCCCGATCGGAATCCCACTTCCACTCAATGGAAAATGCATTTGATAACTGATGAGATATTTGGAGTCCATTGCCTCCGATCTTTCGATATCGATGAGGATGGTAAGAATGATTTGATCACCAATGATTTTAGCGATGACAAGGGACCGTATTCCCGATCGGTTTGCTGGCTTAAGCCCAAGGTCACGAAAAAGAATCCGATCACATGGACCATTATTCCCCTAGCCAAAGGGACGGCACAGGGAGGCAGTCATTACTTCGATTTTGGAGATGTTAATGGGGACGGCTTGATCGACTTTGCCATGGGGGCTAAGGGAAAACCTTTTGAAAATGGAAATTACTTTGCTATTTATTATTCGCAGAAGGATATCACCAAGCCCTGGAGAAAAGAATTACTCCCCGGTGCAGGCGAACAATTTGGAGCCACCCATGCCGCCCCCGCGGATGTGAATGGTGACGGTAAGATTGATATTCTTGCAACCCGTGGCCATGGGATGGGGGTTCTCTGGTTTGAGGCACCCGATTGGAAACAGCATATGATTGATGATACTATTGATTCCACCCACTCCACTGATTTTGGAGACATCGACGGCGACGGGGATATTGATATGAGCACGGTTGGATATGAATCCAAATTGGCAGTCTGGTACGAGAACGATGGCAAGGGCAACTTCACCCGCAATGTTCTCAGTCGCGATCAAATGGCTTACGATACTATGATCACCGATTTAGATGGCGACGGACACAAGGATATCCTAGTCGCAGGCCAACGCAGTCAGAATGTGGTTTGGTTTAAGAATCCAAAGAAATAATCTTATGAAGTTTTTATGAGAATTACTGTATTGGACGGATATACGAGTAATCCTGGAGATTTGAGCTGGGATGCTTTTGAGGAATTGGGAGAGATCACAGTTCACGAACGGACGACACCGAAGGAGGTGGTTTCCCGATGTTTGGGTTGTGAGGTTGTCTTTACCAATAAGGTGGTTATGGATGCGGGGATCATTGATCAGTTACCGGATCTGAAATACATTGGAGTGTTGGCCACGGGGACTAATGTGATTGATCTGGAGCATGCCGGAAAAAAGGGAGTCTGTGTGACCAATATTCCGGGGTATGGTACGGACTCAGTGGTTCAACATATTCTGGCGTTTATACTTCATTTCAGTTCCAAGGTAAGCATACACGACGAGGCGGTTCATCAGGGTGACTGGGTGAATTCGAAAGATTTTTGTTTTACTTTGGGGACGCTGAATGAATTGAGCGGATCGACACTGGGCATTATCGGACTCGGGACGATTGGGAGAAAGTTGGCCATGGTCGCGGATGCAATGGGGATGAAAATTATTGCGGCTCATCAATCGAGCATGAACCGGTTGGAATTGCCCTTTGAGGTAGAATGGTTACCGGTGGATGAGGTCTTTGCCCGTTCCGATTTTCTTTCTTTGAATTGTCCGCTTACTGCGGATACGGAAAATTTGGTCAATGCGGAACGATTACAAAAAATGAAGAGTTCTGCCGTTCTTATTAATACGGGCCGTGGACCGCTAGTCGATGAGCAGGCATTGGCCGATGGTTTGAATGAGGGAACAATTGCCGGAGCCGGGTTGGATGTGTTGAGCACCGAACCACCTGCCACCGATAACCCTTTGCTTACTGCGAAGAATTGTGTGATAACACCACATGTTGCCTGGGCCAGTCTGCAGGCGAGAAAGCGATTGCTTGTCATTGCTGTAGAGAATTTATCGGCTTACCTGAGGGCTGAACCCAAAAATAGGGTAAACTAA
>JAOHKZ010000006.1 GCA_028101545.1 Opitutales bacterium
TAGCTCAGTCGGTAGAGCGCGTCCTTGGTAAGGACGAGGTCGGCGGTTCAAATCCGCTCGTGGGCTCCACATAAATTCAAACTAGTCAAATTAAATGGCCAAAGAACAGTTCCAACGCACTAAACCTCATGTTAACGTAGGTACCATCGGGCACGTAGACCATGGTAAAACAACTCTAACGACTGCTATTCTTCACGCACAAGCTCGTCAAGGACTTGCTGAAGTTAAAAGCTATGCTGATATTGCTAAAGGCGGCACAGTTCGCGACGCATCAAAGATTGTTACAATTGCAGTTTCGCATGTTGAATACGAATCAGCTAATCGTCATTACGCACATGTTGATTGCCCCGGTCACGCTGATTTTGTAAAAAATATGATTACGGGTGCCGCTCAAATGGATGGTGCCATACTCGTTGTTGACGCTACAACTGGACCGATGCCTCAAACTAGAGAGCATATTCTTCTTGCCCGTCAAGTAGATGTTCCGAACCTAGTTGTTTTTCTTAATAAATGCGATTTAATGTCCGGCGATGATGAAGAACTTTTAGAGTTGGTCGACATGGAGATTCGCGATTTACTTAGTAAATACGAATTTGACGGAGATAACGCACAAATCATTAGAGGTTCTGCCACGAAAGCACTTGAGAATGAAGAGAGTGATTTAGGTCTCGGCTCAATCCAAAAGCTTATGGATGCAATCGACAACGAAATTGCAGAACCTGTTCGTGATGTTGATAAACCTCTTTTAATGGCCGTTGAGGATGTATTTACAATCACAGGACGTGGCACAGTAGCAACCGGTAGAATTGAACGCGGAATAATTAAAGTTGGTGAAGAAGTTGAAATAGTTGGTCTTGGTGAATCCAGGACAACCACATGTACTGGTGTCGAAATGTTTCGTAAAGAGTTAGGTGAAGGCCAAGCTGGTGACAATGTTGGCATTTTATTACGTGGAGTGGAAAAATCTGATATCCAGCGCGGGCATGTGATTGCGGCACCTGGAAGTATTAAACCTCACACAAAAGCCAAGGCTCAAATATATGTTCTTAATAAAGAAGAAGGCGGTAGGCACACTCCTTTTTTCAAGGGCTACAGACCTCAGTTTTTCTTCGGAACAGCTGATGTTACCGGAATAGTTGAGCTACCAGAAGGCGTTGAAATGGTAATGCCTGGCGACAACCTTGGAGTCCAGATTGAACTTCAAAAGTCAATTGCTATGGAGTCAGGACAAAGATTTGCTATCCGCGAAGGTGGCAAAACAATTGGTGCCGGTAACATAACTGAGATCGCATAAATTAAAGTATTTACTCGTACCACACCCTTTTTTGGGGAGAATAGCTCAATTGGTAGAGCACCGGTCTCCAAAACCGTAGGCTGTGGGTTCGAGTCCCTCTTCTCCCGCCACTCAAATTAAACAACAAACAGTTTGAATCCGTTTAAAAAAGTTAGAACTTTCTATAAGGAAACCATTGCAGAACTAGGTAAAGCAAGTTGGCCATCCTTTAGTGAACTTAGGGAATCTACTATTGTTGTTGTAATAGGAGTAATTATACTTGGATGCTTTATTTCTGTGTCTGATTTTTCATTATCTAACTGGGTAGAGTTTTTTACTCAGTTAGTTCGTACTACTTAAAGAAAGATTCATGAGTACCTCATTATCAACAGGCATGAGATGGTATGCTGTACAATGCTTATCAAACCATGAAGACAAAGTTCGTCGCTATTTAGCTAAATACAAAGAAGACGATGAAGTATTTGCAAAAGACTTAAATGAAGTCTTAGTTCCAATCGAAACAGTTTCTGAAGTTAAAAATGGCAAAAAGAAGCAACGGGATCGTAAATTCTATCCCGGATATGTTTTCGTTGAAATGAAACTGTATGATGATAACGGTAGTCTTAAAAAAGAACCGTGGTATAAAGTTAAGGATACAGATGGAGTTATTAATTTTATTGGCAGAGAATCGCCTACACCCCTTCGTGATGATGAGATAGCCCGCATATTAAATCAGGTTGACGAAGCAAAGGGTAAAGAAGTACCTAAAGTACAATTTAGTACAGGAGAAGTCGTTAAAATATTAGACGGCCCATTCCTTAATTTAACTGGCGAAATTGAAGAGATTGATCCCGCAAAGGGAAGTTTAAAAGTGTCAGTTTCGATTTTTGGCCGATTTACACCCGTAGAACTAGAATTTTGGCAAGTTGAAAAAGCCGATCAAGAATAAAACTTATAATGTCTAAGAAAGCTGTTGGTCTTATTAAACTTCAATTACCCGCTGGTGCTGCTAATCCAGCACCACCTGTTGGACCTGCACTTGGTGCTCAAGGTGTAAACATTATGGGGTTCTGTAAGGAATTTAACGCTAAGACTAAGGACCAAGCCGGACTAATACTACCGGTAGTCATAACTGTTTACGCAGATAGATCCTTTAGTTTTATACTCAAATCACCCCCCGCTTCTGTTTTATTGAAAAAGGCTGCGGGATTGGCAAAAGGGTCTGGAGTGCCAAATCGTGACAAAGTTGGAACAGTCAACCGCGATCAAATTTTAGAAATTGTCAAAACAAAACAAAATGACCTTAACGCTTCAGATGAAGATGCTGCTTGTAGGATTATAGAGGGTACAGCAAGAAGCATGGGAATTGAAGTTTCTAAATAATTTTACACATGAATACTCGAAGTAAAAAGTACCGTAAGTCAATGGAGGGATTTTCTTCCGATAAATCGTTGACTTTGACTGACGCATTCCAACAGTTGTCTAGTTTTGAGAAGGTTAATTTTGATGAAACAATTGAATTATCTTGCTCGTTAGGTGTCGATCCAAAGCAAAGTTCTCAAGGCGTTAGAGGAACTATAAATTTACCCCACGGCAGTGGCAAGGATGTTAAGGTAATTGTTTTTACAGACAATGCTGAGGAAGCTAAGAAAGCTGGTGCTGATCATGCCGGACTAGACGATCTTATTTCAAAAGTTAAAGATGGTTGGACTGATTTTGATGTTGCACTTTCAACTACAGATGCGATGAAAAGCGTTCGTAGTATAGCTAGAGTACTTGGCCCACGAGGATTAATGCCTACGCCAAAAGCTGGAACTGTGACTGACAACATTGCTGATGCAATAACAGCCGTGAAGGCCGGAAGAGTAGAATTCAAAATGGATAAAACTGGTGCATTAGCTGTAATTGTTGGGAAAAGATCTTTTACCAGTGATCAACTATCAGACAACGCAAGCGCTGCCATTGATGCAGTTGTTTCTGCACGACCGGTTGGCTTCAAAGGTAAGTTTATCAAAAGCGTTTATGTTAGTAGTACCATGAGCCCAAGTGTACGAATAAATACAAATACCCTCAATATTACTTAATCTTAAATTTATGAGACCTGAAAAAACTTACTTAGTAAAAGAAGCTGCAGATTATCTTTCGAAATCAGACTATTTTTTCCTCACTGATTATAAGGGGATTAATTCAGAAGATACTTCTACTTTAAGAAACAAATTGTCCGATCGAGGTGCTGAGTTCCATGTTGTCAAAAATAGTTCTTTAAGTATTGCTGCGAAAGAAAAAAATCTCCCCGACCTCTCTGAGCATCTTTCTGGACATACAGCTATCGTTGTTGGGGGTGAAGATCCTTCAGGTGTTGCAAAAACACTTGTAGAATACAACAAGGAATCCAAAAAAGTAACTTTAAAAGCAGGAGCATTAGGAGACCGGCTTCTAACCTCTGGGCAAGTAAAGCAATTGGCGAATTTACCAAACCTAGAGACGCTTCAATCGCAATTCTTATCTCTATTGAACACTCCGGCATCACAATTAGTTACCGTATTTAGTGCCCCAGCACGTTCAATGGTTACAGTTCTTCAAGCAAAAGCAGACAAATAAATCCTTATTCATTTTCCGGATACTCTATCCGAAATAACCAAACTATTAACCACCAACCTAGAAGAAATTAGGGGCATCCCTTAAACACCAATAGGTACTAATCATATTCAGGACAGGAGGTATATTAAAATGTCAGATATAACCAAAGACCAAGTTGTTGATTGGCTAAGTAGCCAATCAGTTATTGAGATCTCGGATCTCGTTAAAGAGCTCGAAGATAAATGGGGCGTTAGTGCAGCAGCACCAGCTGCCGTTGCCGTTGCAGCACCAGCTGCTGGCGGAGATGCTGGAGGAGCAGAAGAAGCCAAGACAGAATTCGATGTTGTTTTAGTTGAGTTCGGTGGCAATAAAATTGCAGTAATTAAAGAAGTCCGTAGTATTACTGGACTTGGACTTAAAGAAGCCAAAGAGCTCGTTGAGGGTGCTCCAAAACCCGTTAAAGAGGGAGCATCTAAAGATGAAGCAGATGAGATTGCCAAAAAACTTGAAGCTGCTGGTGCAAAAGTAGAAATTAAATAATGCACTTTTTCTTTTTTCTTTAGCTTTAAGCAAAGCCGTATGTTTGCGTAGCAATCTGCGGCTTTTTTTGTTCTCTTACCTACCCAAAGATACCTTTACATATTATGGATACAGCACTTCGAAAAAATTTTGGTAAACTAACCGAAGCCATTGAACCACCAAATTTACTTCAAAATCAGGTTGATTCTTTTCATGATTTTCTTCAGAGAGAAGTACCGTCTAGTCATAGGAAGCAAGCAGGTTTAGAGGCAGTTTTTAGAGAGGTGTTTCCGATCATAAGTTATGATGAGAAATCCCGCTTGGAATATGTTAGTTATACAATAGGAGAATCTAAGCTAACGGAAATGGACTGTATTGATCAAAATTGTACCTATGCGGCTCCATTACAAGTAAAACTTCGTTTAAGATTTGAAGTTGAAGGTCAAAGTAAGCCCTTTTACAGCGAAGAAGAGATTTTTATGGGCGAGTTGCCTATTGTTACTGAGAGAGGCTCTTTTATTATCAATGGTGCAGAAAGAGTTGTAGTGAGCCAGCTTCACAGATCCCCTGGTGTAAGCTTTGAGGAATCGGTGCATACAAGTGGTAAAACTTTACACGGCTTTCGTATAATTCCGGATCGTGGGACTTGGATAGAGGCTCAATTCGATCAACATGATTTACTTTATGTTTACTTGGATCGCAGGCGTAGGAGGAGAAAGTTTTTAATCACTACATTCTTACGAGCTTTACTAGATTCTGAATCAGATAAAGACAAGGATTCTGATCAAAAGATTATTGAACTTTTTTACGAGATTGAAACTTTATCCTTGGAAGAACTCCTTAAGAGAGAGAATGTTTCTAATTATGTTCTGGTTGAACCAATGTTTGATCGTACAAAGGGAGCTGTTTTAGCTAAAGCATTTGAACCTCTTACCAAAACTTATTTAAGGGCGTTCCAAAAAGCTGGTGAAACCCAGCTCCGTGCAATTGATACTTCTGTAGATGAAGGTGCGATTATTCGCTGCCTTAAAAAGGATACTACCAAAAATAAGGATGAAGCTTTAAAAGAAATTTACAAAAAATTGAGACCTGGGGAGCCGCCAGATCGTGCAAATGCAGAAGCTTTAATTAAAAGACTATTTCTCGATTCAAAAAGATATGATCTAGCACGAGTGGGTAGACATATGTTAAATCTAAAATTGAACCTTGATTCTCCCCTTGAGCTACGTGTAACTACGGTTGAAGACTTGGTTGCTGCAACTCGAAAGTTAACTGATTTCAAACGTGGTAAATCAAACGAAGAAAAAGCCCGCGAGGATGCCGGAAAGTTCTTCGATATGGGAATTGATGATATTGATCATTTAGGAAACCGAAGAGTTAGAACCGTTGGTGAACTTCTCGCAAATGTTTGTCGTAGTGGTCTGTCTCGAACAGAGCGTGTTGTTCGCGAAAGGATGACACTCTACGATCAAGGTGTAGAGTCACTTTCTCCAGGCAAATTAATAAACCCGAAGGCTTTAACTACCGTAGTTCGTGACTTTTTTGCTCGTAGTCAGCTTAGTCAATTCAAGGATCAGATTAATCCACTTGCAGAGATGACACACAAAAGACGATTGTCTGCTCTTGGGCCAGGTGGGTTGAATCGTGAACGGGCAGGATTTGAAGTTCGCGATGTTCATCCTACTCATTATGGTAGAATCTGCCCAATTGAAACTCCAGAGGGGCCCAACATTGGTTTAATCAACACACTATCTACTTATGCAAAAATAGATGAATTTGGTTTTCTGCAATCCCCCTATCACCCTGTTAAAGATGGTGTTGTGGATAAGAATCCCAAGAATGTTAAGTATCTGAACGCGTTTGAAGAAGAGAGGTTCTTAATCGCACAAGCAAACACTGAAATTGATCCAAAATCTAGTAAATTATTAGGTCGTGTAACTTGCCGGTACAGGGACCAGGTTAGTGAGTATGATGTAATGGAGGTAGAATTTATGGATGTGTCACCAAAACAGGTTGTTTCGGTGGCGGCAGGATTAATTCCCTTTCTTGAACATGATGATGCGAATCGTGCCTTAATGGGCGCAAATATGCAACGACAAGCTGTTCCACTTCTTCAGTCTGATTCACCACTTGTTGGAACGGGTATCGAAAAGAAAGTTGCTGAAGATTCCAAAACAGTAACTGTTTCCGATTCGGAAGGAATTGTTGCTCTCGCTGACGGTAAAAGAATAGTTGTAACTGACGATGGTTCTTTGCCTCCCCGTTTTCTTAAGGAACCAAGGAGCGATCATAAACGCGGAATTTATTGTTATGATCTTAGAAAATTTTTGCGCTCAAATGCGGGAACATGTTTTAACCAAAAACCAATTGTTCGAAAGGGAGACAAAGTAAAAGTCGGTCAGGCCCTCGCGGACGGTGCTTGCACTGATAAAGGTGAGTTAGCCATAGGTCGCAACATATTGGTAGCTTTTATGCCTTGGAAGGGGTATAATTTCGAAGATGCTATCTTGATTTCTGAAAAAATGATTAAGGATGATATCTATACATCTATTCATATTGAGGAATTTGAAGTTACTGCTCGTGATACTAAACTTGGACCTGAAGAAATAACTCGCGATATTCCTAATGCTGGAGAAGAGGCATTGCGCAACTTGGACCATTTAGGAGTCGTTAGGATTGGTGCTGAGGTAAAACCAGGGGACATATTAGTTGGTAAAATTACTCCTAAGAGTGAGACTGATTTAGCACCTGAAGAAAAATTACTTCGTGCAATATTTGGAGAAAAAGCTGCAGATGTAAAAGATAGTTCTTTAAAAGTTCCATCAGGTACGCAAGGAATTGTAATGGATATCAAAGTTTCAAGCAGAACAGACGCAGAACAGGAAAAACTGTCCCCTTCTGATCTTCGTCGGCAAATGAAACAAATCAAGGAAGATTACCGAAATCAGTCTGATGATCTTCGTTCTCAGTTGACCGAGTCATTATCAAACATTCTTTTGGGCGAAAAAATTCCATTAAATGTTACAAATTCGGAAACAGGAGATATCATAATCCCTTCTAATCGTAAAATTACTAAAACTCTTTTGCGAAGACTTTCATCTGTTCATAGGTATATTGACATACCACCCTCCCCCGTTCGAATTAAGGTTTTCGAAATTATTGAAAGTTATGAATCGAAATTTAATGATTTGGAAGACGATCGTGACCGTAAGGTAGAATCAATTGAACAGGGAGATTCTATTGATCAAGGTGCAATCAAAAATGTACGTGTTTTTGTTGCAAAAAAACAAAAAATGAGAGTTGGGGACAAGATGGCTGGTCGTCATGGAAATAAAGGAGTCGTAGCAAAAATTGTTGCTGAAGAAGACATGCCTTTTCTACCTGACGGCACTCCGATTGAGATTTGCTTGAATCCGCTTGGGGTACCAAGTCGAATGAATGTCGGACAAGTTTTAGAAACCCACCTCGGTTGGGCTTGTAATAAATTGGGTTTTAAAGTTGCTACACCTATATTCGACGGCATTTCAGAGTCCAGAATTAGGGACTACCTCAAAGAGGCAAATTTACCAGAAACCGGAAAAACTACACTTTACGATGGTTGTAGTGGAGAACCGTTTTATCAGAAAATTGTCGTCGGTTACATGTATATGCTTAAATTAAACCATTTAGTTTCAAGTAAAATACATGCTCGTGCAGTGGGGCCATATAGTCTCATAACTCAGCAACCATTAGGCGGAAAGGCCCAATACGGAGGTCAACGTTTTGGAGAGATGGAAGTTTGGGCCCTTGAAGCGTATGGTGCTGCATACACCTTACAGGAAATTCTTACTGTAAAATCAGATGATGTGTCCGGCCGAACCAAGATATACGAATCACTTGTTAAGGGAGATAATTCCCTACAGGCGGGAACTCCCCAATCCTTTAATGTTTTGATGAAAGAGATGCAAAGTCTTTGTCTTGATATTAGAGTTCTTGGTGAAGATGCCCTTTAATTTTATTTAAATAACCCCCTCTATAAGGTAAATCATGAGCGTTGAAGCAGTAAATGAAGCACTAGGTGTGGAAGTTGGACCAATGGATCGCGTTTCCATTACGGTTGCATCTCCAGATGTAATAAGGTCTTGGTCAAAAGGAGAAGTAAAAAATCCCGAGACCATTAATTACAGAACTTTTAAGCCAGAACCTGGCGGATTATTTTGCCAAAAAATATTCGGACCTGTACGGGATTATGAGTGTGCATGTGGTAAATATAAGCGAATTAAATATAAGGGTGTAGTTTGTGATCGTTGTGGTGTTGAGGTGACCGTTTCACGGGTACGCCGAGATCGTATGGGGCATATTGAACTAGCAGTACCTGTATCACATATTTGGTTCCTTAAGAGTATGCCAAGTCGACTAGGTTTATTGCTTAATATGACGGCTAAAAGTTTGGAGAGAGTTTTATATTACGAACAGTATATGGTAACTGATCCAGGTAGTACACCTTTAGAAGAAAAGCAGTTACTTTCTGATAAGGAATTTCGTGAAGCACAAGATGAGTTTGGCGATGAATTTGAAGCCAAAATGGGTGCTGAAGCAGTACGTGATGTTTTAGGCAGAATCAATTTAGAAGAAGAACTCGAAGACCTTTATGATCAGATGCACGACACCAAGTCGAAGCAGATTAAGAAAAAATTAGCTAGCAGACTCAAGGTTACTCAAGGATTTCTTCATTCAGGTGCTTCTCCTGAATGGATGGTCTTGGATAGTATTCCAGTTATCCCGCCAGACCTTCGTCCACTAGTACCTTTAGAAGGCGGACGTTTTGCTACAAGTGATCTAAATGATTTGTACCGAAGGGTTATCAATAGAAATAATAGGTTAAAAAACCTTCTTCAACTCAAGACTCCCGATGTAATTATACATAACGAAAAGAGAATGCTTCAGGAGGCAGTTGATGCTCTATTTGATAACGGTAGGCATGGAAGAGCAATTACTGGATCCGGAAATCGTGCTTTAAAATCCTTAAGCGATATGCTTAAGGGTAAGCAGGGACGCTTTCGTCAAAATTTATTGGGTAAGCGAGTTGATTATTCAGGACGTTCAGTAATTGTTATTGGACCCGAACTCAAGCTTCATCAATGCGGTCTTCCTAAGAAGATGGCTTTAATCTTATTCGAACCGTTTATTATTCGTAGGCTTAAAGAGCTTGGTTTTGTGCACACCGTTAGGGGTGCGAGAAAAATGATCGAAAGTCGATCACCCGAAGTTTGGGATATTTTGGAGGAAGTTACAAAAGGACATCCAGTTCTTCTTAATCGCGCTCCAACCCTTCACCGTTTATCCATTCAGGCTTTCGAACCTGTTCTTATTGAAGGAAACGCAATACGTGTTCATCCATTGGTTTGTACTGCTTATAATGCTGATTTTGACGGGGACCAAATGGCCGTACATGTGCCTCTTTCCGTTGAGGCGATCATGGAGGCAAAGTTGTTAATGATGGCAACCCACAACATTTTCTCTCCATCAAGCGGTAAGCCAATTCTCACTCCATCACAAGACATTGTTTTGGGATCTTACTTCTTAACAATGAACCCGAAGAAAGAGGTTAAAGAAAATGATAAATTACCTCTTATTGGTTGTCTTGAAGAAGCTCTGAGTGCACTGCATGAAGGCGTCCTAAATTTACATGACTGGATTGACATGAAAAACCCGGATAAAGGTAAGGAAACACTTTTTGGTATTACCAAAAAGAGTGTTGTTCGTACCACTGTTGGTCGAGTCTTATTTAATACTATTTGGCCTGAGGAATTAGGTTTTTTTAATGAGCCCGCACTTAAGGGTGATTTAGGAAATTTGATTTTGGAAACTTTCCGTATGTGCGGAAATGAAGAAACAATTGAATCTTTAGACCGATTGAAAGAAATGGGTTTTGATATGGCAACAAAAGCTGGTATCTCCATCGGAATCTTTGATATGATTATTCCGCCTGAGAAAAAGCAGCGAATTAGTGTTGCCAGAAAAGAAATAGACAAAATTGAAGATCAATTCAAAAAGGGAATTATTACTCGCGGTGAAAGGCATAACAAAATTATTGATGTCTGGACAACCGCAACAGATGATATTGCGAAAGAAGTCTTTACTTGTTTAGACGAAAATTTAGGTAAGGATACAATTAATCCGGTTTATCTAATGATGGATTCTGGAGCACGAGGAAATCGACAGCAAGTTAGACAATTGTGCGGTATGCGGGGATTAATGGCTAAGCCATCCGGCGAAATTATCGAACAACCTATTCTCGCTTCATTCCGTGAAGGTTTATCAGTTTTAGAATACTTTATGTCTACACATGGTGCCCGTAAGGGACTTGCTGATACTGCTCTTAAAACCGCAGATGCTGGTTATTTAACTCGAAAATTATGTGATGTTGCAATGGATTGTATCATTGTTTGTGATGATGATGATCGTAGAGATGGAGTTGTTAAGAAAGCCATCATGGAGGGAGATAATGAAATTGTTCCTTTAAGAGATCGAATTATTGGAAGGTATTCCACTGATGATATTAACAATCCTTCCAACCCAAGTGAGATTGTAATTTCTTCAGGATCTTTAATCACTGAAGACATTGCTTCGGAAATTGATGCACTTGGAATCACTAGAGTTCGTGTGATGTCACCGCTTTCAAGCCGAATCAAAAATGGATTGACTGCTTTGGAGTATGGAATTGACCCATCTACAAACAGTTTGGTCAAACAAGGATCCTCGGTCGGCATTATTGCTGCTCAATCGATTGGAGAACCAGGAACTCAGTTAACCATGAGAACCTTCCATATCGGAGGTATTGCGAGTGCCGGACGTGAAGACCCAGTTATTAATGTTAGAAAAGCTGGAAAACTACGTTTCAAAGGTCTACGTTTAGTTACGCTGGCAAATGATCAACAGGTTACGCTCAATAAAACTGGTTCAATTCAAGTACTTGATGAAGATGACAGAATTGTCGATGACTACCCTATTCCCGCAGGTGCTTTGTTGCATTTTAAAGATGATGAACAAGTCGATGACGAAGCATTACTCGCTCAATGGGATCCTTACAATATTCCTATTCTTTCAGAAAAGAAAGGCGTAATTTCTTTTGAAGATATGCTACCTGGCGTAACAACAAAAGTTGAACGTGATGCTTCGGGAGGTAGGTCAATGGTCGTTATCGAGCATAAAGAAGATTTAAATCCACAAGTTATTGTAAAAGACTCTAGCGGTAATGCAATTGCTACATACTCCGTTCCTACAGGTGCACAAGTTGCAGTTGACGAGGGCACTAGAATTGACGCGGGATCCATTATAGCGAAAACTCCAAGACAAGCCTCCAAAACCCAAGATATTACTGGTGGTCTTCCTCGTGTGGCTGAGCTATTCGAAGCAAGAAGACCAAAAGAAGGTAACGTTGGCCAAATGGCTAAAATTGATGGTATCGTATCAGAAGCAGGTACTTTGCGTTCAAAGAAAAGATTATTGGTTACTAATGAAGAATCTGGACAAGTGGAGGAGCATCTAATTCCACACGGTAAACATGTGCTAGTGCAACCAGGTGATTTTGCTCAAAAAGGTCAGTTGATTACCGAAGGTGCTAAAGATCCACATGAAATTCTTGAAATTCTCGGACCATCTGCAGTTCAAGAATATTTAATTGAGGAAATTCAAAAAGTTTATCGGCTCCAAGGCGTAACAATTAATGACAAGCACCTTGAGGTTATTATTTCACGAATGCTTTTTAAAGTCCGTATAACTGATCCGGGAGATACTGAATTTTTCTGGGGAGATCAGGTAGATCGATTTGCTTTTATGGATTCAAATGAAAATATTGCGGAAAAAGGCGGTAAACCTGCCGAAGGTGAACCTATTTTACTCGGAATTACAAAAGCTTCACTAGAGACAGATAGTTTTATTTCCGCAGCATCATTCCAAGAAACTACTCGTGTTTTAACTAATGCAGCAACTCTTGGTAAAATCGACGATCTTAAAGGGTTCAAAGAAAATGTTATTATGGGACACCTGATTCCTGCAGGCACTGGTCTTCCAAAATGGCGACGATTAAAAATTGATACCCTCGGAACTTCTAAGAGTGAAGACAAAATAGCGTAATTATTTTTTAACAATAATAAATAAAACTTGAGGTTTTAAGATTTTCTGTTATCTTAAGCAACTTTTCCTCAAATTTCTACTCCATGCCCACTATAAATCAATTAGTTAGAAAAGGTCGCCGCCCACAAAAGGCTAAGACTAAATCTCCTGCCTTGAAGGCTTGTCCATTTCGTAGAGGTGTTTGCGTGCAAGTAACAACGCGTACACCAAAGAAACCTAACTCTGCAATCCGTAAGGTTGCCAAGGTTAGATTAACAACTGGGCATGAGGTAATTGCGTATATTCCTGATGAAGGACATAATTTACAAGAACACAGTATTGTTCTTTTGCGTGGTGGCCGTGTTAAGGATTTAAATGGAGTTCGATATCACATCGTTCGTGGTACACTCGATTGCCAGGGCGTAGAAAAAAGAAGAAGAAGCCGTTCAAAGTATGGCGTTAAAAGACCAAGGAAATAATTTTAGATATGTCACGTAGACGAAAAGCCGTAAAAAGACCAACTATGCCTGATCCTAGGCATGGTAGTCCTTTAGTTTCCACATTAGTTAATGCTGTCATGCAAAGTGGCAAAAAAGCACTTGCACAACGAATTGTTTACGGAGCTATAGAGAAGATGGCAGAGAAACTTGAGAAGGGTAATCCTGTTGATCTTGTTCTCGGTGCACTTGAGAATATACGCCCTAAGATTGAGGTGAAAAGTCGTCGTGTTGGAGGTGCTACATACCAAGTCCCGATTGAGGTTCCATTTGAAAGGCAACAAAGCTTAGCATTTCGTTGGGTAGTCAAAGCTGCAAGCGCCCGCAAGGGAGCTCCAATGGCAGATTCTTTAGCTACTGAGTTAATTGATGCATACAACAATACAGGTTCAGTAGTCAAAAAGCGTGAGGAAACTCACAAGATGGCCCAAGCAAACCGAGCATTTGCTCACCTTCGTTGGTAATTTCCTTATTTTTTAATGAGCGATAACGATAATTTTTCATCAGCTAATTCTAGCAGTCGTCCTACTGTTTTAGAACATACCCGTAATATTGGAATTGCTGCACACATTGATGCAGGAAAGACAACTTGCACGGAACGTGTTTTGTTTTATTCCGGAGTAGTTCATAAAATTGGCGAAGTCCATGATGGTGGTGCTACTACTGATTGGATGGAGCAAGAGAGAGAACGGGGAATTACTATCACTTCTGCTGCCATTTCTTGCGGCTGGACAACCGCAGAAGGTCCTTTTGCAAATATACCCCATCGCATCAACATTATTGATACCCCAGGCCATGTAGACTTTACCGCTGAGGTAGAGCGTTCACTGAGAGTTTTAGATGGTGCAGTCGGAGTCTTTACATCAGTCGAGGGCGTGCAACCTCAGTCTGAAACCGTTTGGAGGCAAATGGACAAATATAATGTCCCGCGTCTTGGTTTTATAAATAAAATGGATCGTATGGGATCTAATTTTTTGGCAGCTGTTGAAAGTATGAGGGATAAGTTAGGAGCAAATGCACATCCCCTTTACTTAGCCATTGGTGCCGAAGAAAATTTCCGTGGTTTAGTTGATCTTATAAAGATGGTTGCGTACATTTACGATGAAACTGACGAATCAGGAGTTCGCTTCACAGTCGAGGATATACCTGCTGATTTGGTTGATCTTGCTGATAAATATCGCGAGTCTTTATTAGAGGCAGTTTGTGATTTCGATGATGACATTGCTAACAAGTATCTCGAAGGTGAACCAATTACTGAAGAAGAATTCAAGCGTGGAGTTAGGAAAGCGACTCTATCTTTGAAATTTATTGGTGTAATTCCGGGGAGTGCTTTTAAAAACAAAGGTGTCCAAATGTTAATGGATGCAGTAGTTGATTATTTACCAAGTCCATTGGATTTACCACCTATGAAGGGTGAAGATTCTGATGAAAAACCTGTTGAAGTTTCACCTGATGATAGTGCTAAGGTTGCTGGACTTGCATTTAAACTCATGTCTGACCCTTATGTAGGTAAACTTGTTTTCTATCGCATTTACCAAGGTACTTTGAAAAAAGGCTCTACTCTTTACAATCCTCGGACGCGAAAAAGTGAACGAGTCTCAAGATTGATGGTCATGAAAGCTAATGACCGAGAAGATATAGATGTTGCATACTCAGGTGATATTTGTGCTTTGATCGGGGTTAAAGATGTCGTAACTGGAGATACTCTAGCAGATAAGGATTTAGACTTACGTTTAGAACCACCAAGTTTTCCGGAACCTGTTATCTCTATGTCTATTGAACCTGCCACTAAAGCAGATCAAGAGAAGATGGGTATAGGTTTACAACGACTTGCTGAAGAAGATCCTACATTTGGTCTTTCTACAAACGAAGAAACTGGACAAACCATAATTTCAGGTATGGGAGAACTTCACTTAGACATTATAAGAGATAGGTTGTTCCGAGAATTTAAAGTAGATGCTAATGCTGGTAAACCCCAAATCGCTTATCGCGAAACTATGCTTAATGCATCTGAGGGAAATGGTAAATTTATTCGTCAGTCAGGTGGACGCGGCCAATACGGTCACGCTGTTATTAAAATGGAGCCACTTGAAAAAGGCAAAGGTGTAGAACTTGAGAATAAAATTGTTGGAGGATCTATACCAAAAGAATTTATTAAACCTACATTTGATGGAATCAAAGAAGCTGCCCTCTCCGGCGTTGTTGCAGGATATCCCGTAATTGACTTTAAGATAACACTTGTTGACGGTTCTTTTCATGATGTTGATTCATCCGAAATGGCATTCAAGATGGCTGGAATTTTTGCCTTTAAGGATGCAATGAAAAATGCTAGCCCAATTTTGTTAGAGCCAATAATGAAAGTGGAAGTTTCTACGCCGGAAGACTATCAAGGCGAATTAATGGGAGATTTAAATCGTAGACGGGGACAAATTCAAGGAATGGAAACACGTGGTAATGCTTGCATTATTCAGGCGTTTGTACCTCTCGAAAACATGTTTGGCTATTCAACGGATATGAGGTCCCTTTCTTCTGGGCGAGCGGATTATTCTATGACACCTTCTCATTTTGAGCAAGTTCCCCAAAGTCTTGTAGAAACCATTGTTGAAACATCAAGTAGAGAGCCAGCTAGAACTTAATTATACCCAACTTTAAATGAACGGACAGCGCATACGCATAAAACTACGTGGTTTTGATTACCGCGTCATCGATCAGTCAGCAATTGATATTGTTGATACTGCCAAGAGAACTGGTGCCCGAGTTGCTGGTCCAATTCCAATGCCAACAAGAATAGAACGTTACACAGTTAATCGTTCTCCTCATGTGGACAAAAAATCAATGGATCAATTTGAATTACGAACACATAAGAGGTTGATCGACATAATTGAACCAACAGTTCAAACAGTCGATGAACTTAAGAAACTGAATTTACCCGCAGGTGTGGAAATTAACATTAACGTATAAATAGGTTATTTATTAAAATTAAACCTTTAAAGCAGGTTTCAAATGGTTAACACCGCCTGCCGCTTAAAGAAATGAAACTTGAACTACTAGGAAAAAAACTTGGCATGAGCCAAGTGTACGATGCTGACAACAATCTTGTGCCAGTCACGATAATTGAAGCCGGGCCTTGTCCCGTGCTACAAGTCAAGACGGAAGATAAAGACGGTTATTCGGCCATCCAAATTGGGTATAATCCGAATGGCAAATCACCAAACAAGGCTAATTCTTGCCTAAAAGGTCACGCTAAAAAAGCCGGTGTAGATTCACAGCAAATTTCTCAAGAGATCAGGCTAGATGTTGATCATGAATTCAAATTGGGTAACACAATCACTGTTGATGACTTCAAAGATATCAAAACAGTAGATGTTGTTTCCAAAACTAAAGGTAAAGGATTTCAGGGCGTCGTTAAGAGATGGAATTTTGCTGGTGGTCCTGCATCTCATGGTTCAATGTTCCATAGGCGAGGAGGATCTTACGGATTATGCCAGTGGCCTGGAAGAATATTTAAGAATAAGAAAATGCCTGGTCACATGGGTGATGTAAGTCGTACAACCCAAAATCTACAGGTTGTTAAAATTCTTCCTGAGAAAAACTTACTTTTAATTAAGGGAAGTGTACCTGGTCACAAAGGTTCTATCATTACCCTTAGGGTGGCGAAGAAATCTAAAATCTGAAGGAAAACTTAGTCATGAAATTTAAGCTTTTTAAAAACGACGGTACTTCAAGTGGTGAAAAAGAAATCAAAACATTTCCAATACTCGAAGAAGGTAAAGGAATTGATGCACTCAGGCAGGCAATTATTGCTGTTCACGCAAATCAGCGACAAGGCAATGCATCGACAAAAGTACGCTCTGAGGTTCGTGGGTCTGGAAAGAAAATCTATCGTCAAAAGGGTTTGGGTGTTGGTCGTGCAGGCGACAAAAAAGCTATTCAGCGTCGTGGCGGGGGAGTTTCTTTCGGACCTAAACCACGTTCTTACAATCAAAAGTTAAACAAAAAAATTAAACGTTTAGCAATGGAGCGTGCTCTAGTAGACCAAGCAAATGCCGAAAATATTGTCCTTATAGAAGATTGGTCGGTTTCTGAAGCAAAAACTAAACTTTTCAAAAATTTGATTACATCGATCGCACCTACTGCAAAGAAAGTATTGGCAATAGGGGATACTTTTGAAGATAATTTTGTGCTATCTGCGCGAAATTTATCCAATGCTCGATTGAGTCGTGCCCAAGATTTAAGTCCTCTTGATATAGTTCAATCAGATCAAATAGTTTTCAGTCTCAAAGGCTTAGACATTTTAATTGCCAAATTTGGAGCAGAGGAAGGTAAATAATGAAAGAATCAGTATCAGTAATTAAAGAAGCTTTGCTTACCGAAAAAGCTACAATGCTCTCAGCAAACCTTAACAAATATATTTTCGCAGTCGCCCCTTCGGCTTCAAAATCGAACATCAAAGATGCAGTTGAAAAGACATTTTCAGTAAATGTTCTTTCTGTTAATACCCTAAATGTTAAACCAAAAGCGAAAAGGGATCGTGCACGCCGTAACAAATTAGGATTTAAAAGCGGGATGAAAAAAGCGATCGTTACTTTAAAGGCTGGTGACAGTATTGAACTTGCATAGAAAGATCAAATAATGGCAATTTTACAACACAAACCAGTTACTCCATCTAGCCGATTTTTTCTTAAAAATAAAGTCGACCTTGATACTAAAAGGCCTGAGCGTTCTCTTACCAAGGGTGTTCACAGAAAGAAAGGTCGCAATACATATGGTCGTATCACTTCTAGACGCAGAGGTGGTGGACATAAAAGACTTTATCGCCAAATAGATTTTCGTAGAGAAAAATTAAATATTGATGCTAAAGTTATCGCTTTGGAATATGATCCCAATCGAACCGCTCATTTAGCTCTTCTCGAATACCAAGATGGTGTTAAAACTTATATCTTGGCACCCACAGGCGTTAATGTTGGTGATGTATTAATTAGTTCTAATGAGAAAGTAGATTTTACTCCTGGAAATGCCCTACCACTCAACTTAATACCTTTAGGGACAAAAGTTCATTGTGTTGAAATGTTACCAGGTGCTGGGGCAAAACTTGCAAGATCAGCAGGTTGTGAAGTTCGTTTAATTTCTGTCGATGGTAACCACGCCTCTTTAAAAATGCCGAGTGGAGAAATTCGTTTAGTTAAGGAAACATGCAGAGCAACAATTGGATCCGTAGGAAATTCAGCACACCAAAAAGCAACCATTGGTAAGGCGGGTAGAAATCGCTGGAAAGGTCGTCGTCCTAGGGTTAGAGGTGTTGCAATGAATCCAGTTGATCACCCTATGGGAGGTGGAGAAGGAAGAACTTCTGGTGGTGGTCACCCAAGTTCTCCTTGGGGTCAGTTATCTAAAGGTTTTCCTACAAGAAAGAAATCAAAACCATCAAATTCTCAAATTCTCGTTCGCCGAAATGGTAGGAGAGTTAAATAATATTGTATTTAAAGGATATTTAATATGACACGATCGATTAAAAAAGGATTTTTTGTTGAACCAGGTTTGATGAAAAAAGTTATGACGGCACAGACTGCTGGAGATAGAAAACCTATCAAGACATGGTCTAGGCGTTCAACGATAACTCCAGACTTTGTAGGACTCAATTTTACGGTTCATAATGGCAAAAGTTTTCTTCCCGTTTATGTAACTGAAAATATGGTCGGACATAAATTAGGAGAGTTTTCTGCAACTCGTTCTTTCAAGTCGCACAATCCACATACACAGAAATAAATTATGGAAGTTAAATCTTATTCCAAGTATGTTCGAATTTCTCCTAAAAAAGCTAGGGAAGTCGCTCGTATTCTTCCTGGGAAAAAAGCTACTGAAGCAGTTTCTTTACTCAAATATATTCCTCGAAAAGCAGCACGGCTTTTGGACAAAACTTTAAAATCAGCGATGGCAAATGCAGAAAATAATTCAAACCTCAATGCCGATGACCTCGTTATCAAGGAAGCAATTGTTGAAGAAGGTCCTGCCTTAAAGAGATTTAGACCCTGTGCTCGTGGATCTTCTCACCCTTACAAAAAACGGATGAGTCATTTACGAATTGTTTTAACCGACGAAGATTAATTATTATGGGACAAAAAGTAAATCCGATAGGTTTTCGTCTAGGTGTCAGGCGTAATTGGAGTGCAAGATGGTATGCAAACAAGCATGACTATTCAAGATTTCTAGAAGAAGATAATTTAATAAGGGGATATTTAGAAAAAAAATTACGCTTTGCTTCCGTTCCTAGAGTAGTAATAGAACGTGCTTCAAGTAGAACTCGCGTCACAATTTGGACAGCTCGGCCTGGCATTGTAATTGGTCGTAAAGGTCAAGAGCTTGATGCTCTAAGAGATGCTCTCAATCGTACAATTAGCAAAGATATTCGCTTAGAAATTCAAGAAATTAAAAAGCCTGATTTAGTCGCTTCTTTAGTTGCTGAAAATGTAGCTTTACAATTAGAGCGTAGAATTGCCTTTCGTCGTGCAATGAAGAAAGCTGTTCAAACAACAATGTCCATGGGGGCTGAGGGAATTCGTATTCAATGCGCCGGTCGTTTAGGAGGTGCTGATATTGCCAGAACCGAACAAACTAGGGAGGGTAGAGTTCCGTTACATACTCTCCGCGAGAATATCGATTACGGATTAGTCGAGGCTAATACTGTTTATGGTATTATTGGGATAAAATGTTGGATATGCCTCAAAGACGAAGATAAAATCTTCTAATAATCTTAAGTTATGCCAAAGTTACTTCCATCCAGAACAAAATATAGAAAAGTCTTCAAAGGGCGTGTCCGCGGTACTGCATCAAAAGGCAATGCTGTGTCTTTTGGTGAATTTGGTATTCAGTCTCTTTCACGAGGGAGAATGACATCAAACCAAATTGAGTCTGCCCGTGTTGCTATCAACAGGCACTTAAAACGAAAAGGCAAGGTTTGGATTCGGGTATTCCCCCACAAACCCGTTACGAAGAAGCCAGCAGAAACTCGCCAAGGAAAAGGAAAGGGGCCAGTTGATCATTGGGTAGCGGTAATCAAACCTGGTCATGTGCTTTTTGAAATAGCGGGGTGTTCTCTTACTTTAGCTCGTGAAGCGTTAGGCTTAGCGGATGCTAAATTACCTTTCCGTTGCAGACTCGTTCAGCGTCAACAATCATTTTAATAATTCTTCAATGAAAATTTCCGAAATAAAAGATTTGTCAGAGACTGAATTGAATAAGAAATTCCGTGAATTGGGTGAGGAACTTTTACAACTTCAAGTCAGGAAACAAACCGGACAAGTTGAAAAACCACATTTAATTAAAAGTATCCGTAGGGATAGAGCTAGAATTTTAACAATCCTTTCTGATTCCAATAAGGAAACTGTTAACCAATAAATTTTATGACCGAAGAATCACCAAGAAACAATCGCAAAGAACTTACGGGTTTTGTTCGTGCAAAAACTGGAGACAAATCAATTAAAGTTGTTTACGAATACAAGACTCCCCACCCTCTTTATAAAAAGGAAATACGTCGTAAAACAACTGTCCATGTTCATGATGAAAAAAATGAATCGTTGGTCGGAGATAAGGTTAAAATTGTTACCACTAGGCCTTTAAGTAAGCTTAAAAGATGGCGGGTCTTAGAAATTATTGAAAAAGCTCCTGTAGCTTAAATTTGTCATGATTCAATTACTTAGTAGGCTAGAAGTAGCAGATAACACCGGGGCTAAGAAGGTTCGAATGATTCGTCGTATCGGACAAAATAAAAAAACCGCTGCGATTGGTGATATTATTGTTTGCCATGTTAAAGAAAGTACAACAGAAGCCTCAGTTAAAAAAGGCACTGTAGTTCGTGCAGTTGTCGTTCGCACCAAGTCTCCTGTTCGTCGTAGAGACGGAAGTTATCTTCGGTTTGACGAAAATGCATGCGTCATAGTTAATAACGATGGTACTCCAAAGGGTACTCGTATTTTTGGACCAGTTGCTCGCGAGTTACGTCAAAAATATATGAAAATAATTTCATTAGCGCCGGAGGTTTTATAATATGGCTAACAAAATAAAAAAAGGCGATGAAGTCATTGTAATCGCCGGTGACCATAAAGGAAGCAAAGGTAAAATATTACAAGTCTTGCGGGAAAAGAACCGTGTTATTGTAGAAGGTGTAAACATGATCAAAAAACACGAAAAGAAAACCCAAGACAATCCACAAGGAGCTATTATTGAGAGAGAGGCTTCCTTGCACTTTTCAAATGTTAAAAAAGTTGGCACAAAAAATAGCTAATTTTTCAATCAATCACTAATTATTTATTAATGAATACTCCTGAACTTAAAAAAATCTACATTAATGAAGTTGCCCCCGCATTACTCAAGAGTTGTGGCTTCAAAAATGTTCATCAAGTACCCAAAGTTGAGAAAGTAGTTCTTAATAGTTCATTCGGTGTTGAATTGGACAAAAATGGCATTGAAGAACTTAGAAAAGACATCACTGCTTTGGCAGGTCAAGCACCAGTCGTTGTTAAGGCAAAAATGAGTGTTTCTAACTTCAAACTACGTGAAGGTATGCCGGTAGGAATTAAAGTAACTCTACGAGGCAATGTTATGTGGGAATTTTTATTACGTTTAATTGCGATAGCTTTACCTAATATCCGAGATTTCCGTGGTGTACCTGCGAAGTTAGATGGTTCAGGAAATTATACTTTAGGTGTTATTGACCATAGTATTTTTCCTGAAATCAATGTTGAGCGACAAAGAACTAATACTGGCTTAGATATTTCAATTGTAACATCTGCTAAAAATGATTCCGACGGGAGCGAACTTCTAAAATTACTTGGAATGCCCTTTCGGAAGAAATCATCAGATTCCGCAAACCAACAGGAAGCAGCATAAGTATTTATTATTATGGCAAAGAAATCAGTAATTCACAGAAATAAAAAAAGAGAGAGGCTTGTTGCAAAGTTTGCAGCTAAGCGTGCATCTTTAAAAAAGATTTTATCAGACCCGGAAACATCAGAGGAAGATTTTTATATCGCCCAGGCAAAATTAACAAAACTGCCCAAAAATTCTTCCCCTGTACGCTTGGTCAATCGTTGTACACTAACCGGCAGACCTCGTGCCACAATCCGCAAGTTTGGGCTTTCAAGAATTTCATTTCGGGAATTAGCCTTACAAGGCAAAATCCCTGGCGTTATCAAAGCCTCTTGGTAAACACCTAACTTTATTAAATATGTCAGTTCACGATACAATTGGTGATTTCATAACCGTCATTCGAAATGCGGGTAAGGCTGGAAAAGAAACCTGTTCTTATCCTCATTCTAATCTTAGAATAGGTATAGCTAAAATTTTAAAATCTCGAGGTTTTGTTGCAAATTGTAACGAAAATTCATCCGACAATGGTCATAAGAATATTGAGATTACTTTAAAGTATATCGATGGAGAACACGCAATTCGAGGTATTAACCGCGTGAGCACACCCGGTAGGCGTACTTATTGTGGTTATCGTGAAATTCCTAGAGTTCTGGGAGGTCTAGGTATTTCAATTTTAAGTACCCCTAAAGGTATTATCGATGATAAAACAGCAAGGAAAAACAAGCTAGGTGGAGAAATCCTCTGTAGCGTTTGGTAAATAATTATATAAACTTCTTATGAGTAGAATAGGAAAAGTACCCGTAGTGATTCCATCTGGTGTTGATGTTACGATTGATGGACAGACTGTCCGCGTAAAAGGGCCGAAGGGAGATCTTTCACAAGAATTTTCGTCGTTAGCAAAGATATCAAAATCTGAAAATTCACTAATCGTTGAACCTGTAAATACTAGTCGTGCTGCTCGTGCAAATTATGGAACGGTACGATCAATTATTGCGAATATGGTTCAAGGTGTAACGACTCCTTACAGTAAGGATTTATTGATTGAAGGTGTTGGTTTTAGAGCAACAGTAAAAGGTGACAAAATTGATCTTGAACTAGGTTACTCTCATCCTATTTTGCACGATATCCCCTCTGGGGTTGTTGTTACGGTAGCGGATAATGTTAAAATACATGTAGAAAGTGCCGACAAACAAAAAGTGGGACAAGTAGCAGCTGAAATTAAAAGCTACTATCCAGTTGAGCCATATAAGGGCAAAGGAGTTCGTATACTAGGCGAATATGTCAGAAGAAAAGAAGGTAAAAAATCTGCTTAAATAAAAGAATGAAACTTTCAAAGAAAAAAGAATTAGCACAAAAGCGTCGTTGGAGAATTCGTAAAAAAGTTAACGGTTCCGCTGAAAGACCCCGCGTTGCCGTTCGTTTTACCAACAAGAATATTCATGTGCAGTGCATCGATGATATCAAAGGTCATACTCTAATCGGCCTTGGAACTACCCATTCAGATTTCAAAGATTTATTGCCTAATGTTTCTGGTGCTCAAAAACTAGGAACCTCGTTGGGTGAAAAAATCAAAGAAAAGGGACTTAATTCTATCGTGTTTGATCGATCAGGCAGAAAGTACCACGGTTGTGTAAAAGCTTTTGCAGAAGCTTTACGAGAACAAGGCTTACAATTTTAAAATACCATGAATAAACCTAATCGAAAAAATAAAAAATCACCAGAAGTCAGTTCGGATGAACCAGAGCTTTTTGAAAAGGTGGTACATATTAATAGGTGTGCAAAAGTAGTTAAGGGTGGTAGACGTTTTAGCTTTGCAGCGCTCGTCGTTGTTGGAGATCAAAACGGCAAAGTTGGTTTCGGTTATGGCAAAGCCCAAATGGTTCCAGATGCAATTCGTAAGGGAACAGATCAGGCAAAAAAAGCAATGAAGAATGTTGCGGTCTACGGAGATACGATACCACATCAAATTTTAGGTAATTATGACGGGGGAAAGGTTTTACTTAAACCCGCAAGGCAAGGTACTGGTATTATCGCCGGAGGCGGTGTCAGGGCGGTGTTGGAAGCAGCTGGCGTTAAAAATATTCTTTCAAAGTCACTTGGTTCAAATAATCAATTGTCAGTCGTTTCAGCCACCATGAATGGTCTTAAGCAATTACGAACACCCAAAACAATATCAGCTATTCGTGGAGAGGAAGTTACTGGTCCATCCTACATGGAAATTGCAAAAGTTGTTACTGTTCCATCCGTTGAACCAGCTAGTTCAACAGTTTAATTTTTTAAAAACATGAAAGAACACGAAATTCCATCTGGTGCTAATCGAAAGAAACGCTGTATTGGTAGAGGCGAAGGAAATGGTCACGGTAAAACATCTGGACGGGGCCACAAGGGTGCTGGAGCTCGGGCAGGTTATTCGCTTCGTGCGGGCTTTGAAGGTGGCCAAATGCCTCTTTTCAGAAAACTCCCTCAAAGAGGGTTCAATAGAACTAGGTTTCAAACCCCCTGTGCAATTGTAAATTTAAGCGATTTAGAAAGATTAACATCAGACAAAGTTGATATTAATTCCTTAAAAGAAGTCGGTCTTATAAGATCAAATTCTACATGCGTTAAACTTCTTGGATCAGGTGAGGTTTCAAAATCATTTGTTGTCTCAGTTGACCAAATTTCAAAGTCCGCCAAAGAAAAAATAATTGCGGCAGGTGGCTCAATTACAGAGTAACTTCGTAATTTTTAATTACTCATGCTTTCTGCATTTACAAATTGTTTGAAGATTCCTGAGTTAAGGCAAAAGATTTTCTTTACCTTAGCCTTACTTTTTATAGCTCGGGTTGGAGCGAATATACCTTTACCGGGTGTTGATCCATCCCCTATTAAGGAATTTTTTGAACTGCGCGAGCAAACTAGAAGTGAATCGGAGGGAAATGACATTCTAGGGTTTTATAATATGTTTACTGGGGGTGCTCTATTAAATGGTGCTCTATTTGCCCTTGGTATCATGCCCTACATTAGTGCCTCTATTATCATGCAACTTATGGGGGCAGTCTTTCCACAACTAGCTCGATTGCAACAAGAAGGCGAACCGGGTCGACAGAAAATATCTCAATACACGCGTTATCTTACGATTATTATATGCTTAGTACAAGGTGCCTTGCTTTCCATTGCACTTAGAGATAGTCCAGGAAGTCTTATTCAAGGTTTTAATCCGGCTGAAATTGGTTTAGATGGTAAGCCATTAGGTGCTATTGTTGTAGCATCCTCCCCTAATATCTTTTTAATTACTACCATTATTTTCCTTACCACGGGCTCGCTTATTTTAATGTGGTTGGGCGAACAAATAACACAGAGGGGAATAGGAAACGGTATATCACTTTTAATTACGGTTGGTATTTTATCTGATCTTCCTAAAGCTTTGGCTGACGCTTACGCTTTAATTTTCTTGGCCCCTGCAGGTGATAATATGGTCATTGTAAAAGCCTTTCTTATGGTTGGCTTGTTCTTGGTCGTTGTTGGAGGGATAATTGCCGTGACACAAGCCCAAAGAAAAATACCTGTGCAATACGCTAAAAGAATGGTCGGTAGAAAGGTTTTTGGAGGGCAAAGTTCATTCTTACCCTTGAAGGTTAATTATGCCGGTGTTATGCCAGTCATCTTTGCAAGTGCAATTTTAATGTTCCCTGCACAATTGCTTAGGACTCTAGGTGCTGCAATTGCCGATTCACCTTCCGAAACTAATTGGGCTATTGATTTGGCTAATGTTTTCGCAAGTCGCGGATGGTTTTATTACATAGTCTACGGCGGGCTGATTTTAGTTTTCAGCTACTTTTGGGTTTCAATTATGTTTAAACCCGTTCAAATTGCTGACGACCTAAAGAAAAATGGTGGCTATGTTCCAGGAGTTAGACCAGGCGAGCATACAGCCAAGTTTCTTGATTTTGTAATGACTCGGCTTACACTTGCCGGAGCTATTTTTTTAACAGCCATTGCAGTATTTCCAGATTTTATTTTTAAAACAGCAAATGTTTCATATAATGTTGCTACATTCTTTGGGGGTACAGGAATGTTGATTATTGTAGGAGTTGTACTTGATACAATGCGCCAACTTGAAACATTCTTATTGCAAAGACATTACGATGGTTTTCTCCGGAAAGGTAGAATAAAAGGTAGGTCTTCCGGTTCTAATCAAGGAATTGAATCCTTAGAATTAAAAGATTTCGAAGCCCAATGGCGCCCTTTAATTTTTATAGCCATTGCACTATTTTTATTAGGTCTAGTGGGATTTTTCATGAAGACCACTTAACAGAGACAGAAATTTAACCTCAACAGAAATTATTTATTATGGCTAGATTGCTCGGAGTAGACATTCCAAACAGAAAGAAAATTGAATTTTCTTTGAGATACATTTATGGCGTAGGTCCCACTCGTGCCAAAAAGATCCTTGATGTGACTGGTATTGACCCAAATCGAAGGACTCAAGATTTAAACGAACAAGAACTCAGTCTTATTAGTAATTATATAATTGACCAAAAAATCATGGTAGAAGGTGATTTACGTCGTGCAATTACTAATAATTTAAAGCGCTTACAGAGTATAAGATGCTACCGTGGTCTTAGGCATCAGCGTGGACTTCCAGTTCGAGGACAGCGAACAATAACCAATGCAAGAACTCGGAAGGGTGGACGCAAAACCGTAGGTGTGGTTAGAAAAGCTTAAATATATTTGTAATGAGCGAAGAAGAAAATAAAGAAGAAATCGTTAAACCTAAAGAGGTTGCGGTAAAACCTAAAAAGACAACAAAGGCTGTAAAACCAGACGGAGATAAGCAGCCCAAGGTTGATAAAGATGTTGATTCTGAAGAGATCAAAAAACCCGAGGTCGAAAAGGAAACCGCTACGGAAGAGAAGATACAGAAACCTGAGAAAAAGGAAGAAAGTGCAGCTGATCTTCTAGGTGCTAACATTGAACAAGTTAAAATTCGCAAGGCTAAAGGGAGTAAGAATATAACTTCAGGAATATGCTACGTTGTTGCCACTTTTAATAATACCAAGGTTTCCTTTACAGATATGAAAGGAAATGTAATTTCATGGTCTAGTTCAGGAAAATGCAATTTTCGCGGATCCAGAAAATCCACTGCTTATGCAGCTCAAGTAGTTACCCAAGATGCCGGAAAAGTAGCTATGTCTCATGGTATGAAAGAGGTTCTTGTCAAGGTAAAGGGCCCTGGCATGGGGCGAGATTCTGCAATTCGTGCACTTCAAAGTTTAGGTTTTAGTGTATCATCCATCTTGGATGTTACACCTGTGCCCCACAATGGGTGCCGTGCACCAAAACGTAGAAGAGTTTAATTTACACTACATATCTCAAAATTTTTTATTATGTCTCGCTATACCGGTCCAACTACTAGAATAAATCGTCGCTTTGGAATGGCTCTGTTTCCTGCAAACAAAGCATTTGAAAGAAGGGCTTACCCGCCCGGCCAACATGGTCCTAATTTTCGCAGAAAAGTAAGCGATTATGGTCAAGGTCTCATTGAAAAGCAAAAGCTTAGGATGATGTATGGCTTAACTGAGAAACAGTTCCGTAACATGTTTGAAAGAGCAAAAAGAAAAAAGGGAGTCACTGGAGAAGTATTCCTTACCATGCTTGAAACTCGTTTAGACAATGTCGTTTACCGACTTGGTTTCGCTAAAACTAGACAGGCTGCCCGGCAATTTGTTAACCATGGCCATCTATTAGTGAATGGCAAAAAAGTAGACATACCTAGTTATTTTGTAAGTGCAGGCGATGTTATTGGTGTACGCGAGAAGACATCATCTCGTCAAGTTGCCACTAAAAATTTAGAAGGATCCCAGTATCATCCAGCACCGCCTTGGGTTGAGGTAAATGTTGACTCATTGCAGGGAACTGTTTCTCGCTTACCACAGGCTGACGAACTCGAACAAAGTGTTAATGTTCAGCTAGTCGTTGAATTTTACAGCCGCTAATCATTTTTTTAATTCCACTTAACCCCCAAAATTATTATGGCAACAAGACTTGGAAAGTTTGAATTACCTAACCGTCTCATTAAAGAAGAGGAAACCGCTACCGACAAGTATGCTAAGTTTATTGCTGACCCTTTCGAATCAGGATATGGACATACGATCGGTAACGCCTTTCGTCGAGTTCTTCTTAGTTCTATCGAAGGTGCAGCAATTTCTTCTATCAAGTTAGAAGGAGTACAGCACGAATTCCAAAGCGTTGATGGAATTGTAGAGGATGTAACCGACATTGTCCTTAACCTCAAAAAAGTTCTTATCGTAAGTCACAAGGCTGATCCGGTTACTCTAACGCTAGATGTAGAAAAAGAGGGTGAAATTACCGCGGGAGATATTTCCCCAACTGAAGGGATTGAGATCATTAACCCTGAACAATTAATTTTGACAACTGACCGCAAGCAAAAGGTTTTTGCAGAAATGACAGTTTCTGTTGGTCGTGGTTTTTGCTTGGGTGAAGACAGTAAAATTGATGGCCAACCTATTGGTATGATCAATGTAGACGCTTTGTATAGTCCAGTAAAGCTTGTTAAGTATGATGTTCAAAATACCCGTGTAGGGCAAATGACAGACTACGATAAGCTTATACTGGAAGTTAATACGGATGGCAGAATTACCCCAGATGATGCACTTAAGCAGTCCGCTGCAATTCTCCGACATCACCTAGATGTATTTGATCAAATTAGTGAAGAACAAATTGAGTTCGAAAGCCATACGAAAGAGGTTAGTGAAGAGCAGAATCGCCTCAAGAACTTGTTGAGTATGAGCGTGAATGAAATTGAGCTTTCAGTTCGAGCAGCAAATTGTCTTAACAACGCTAATATTACAACAGTAGGTGAATTAGCGACTAAGTCGGAACCCGAAATGCTGAAGTACAGAAACTTTGGTAAAAAGTCCTTAAATGAGATTAAAGCTAAGCTCGAACAACTCGGGTTATCTCTTGGTATGAAGTTCGAGAGTCGCTTGCTCGAAACCATAGCCAATTAAAAACATATTATAATTTAACAAGATGAGACATAGAAAACATAATCATCTTCTAGGTGTAAAAACTGCACATAGAACTTCCTTGGTTGCAAACTTGTCTTGCTCGCTTATTGAAAATGGACGAATAAAGACAACCCTTGCTAAAGCTCGTGCACTGCGTCCAGCTATTGAAAAAGCAATAACTTTAGCTAAGAAAGCTCATGTATCCGAAGATGCTGCTAAGAAGGTTCACTATAGAAGACAGGCTATAGCTCGATTAAGAAATAAGGATGCAGTCAAAAAATTATTTGATGAACTTGTAGAACAATTTGCAGGTCGTAATGGAGGATACACAAGAATTTATAAGCTAGCGATTCCTCGATTAGGTGATGCGGCTGACATGGCCATAATTGAATTTGTCGAAGCTATACAAAAGAAAAAGGCCAAGAAAAAACGAAGTTCAAAAAAGCAAAACTCTAAGGAAACTGTAGATTCCAAAGAAGAATCAGGCGAAACATCTGAGAAGAAGACTGACGCTAAGGACGCTGAGAAGAAGACTGACGCTAAGGACGCTGAGAAGAAGACTGACGCTAAGGACGCTGATTAAAAATTTTCAAAATTTTTAATCTATTCTTCTTGATAGAAGAATCTAATTCTGTTCAAGAAAGTTTGCGTTGTGTATAATGGTGCTTATCATTTTTAAATCATTACTTTTTTGCGTTTTTTAAAATAAGCTTATTTTGCAATGTCACAAATTGTTATTGTTTTAGATTTTGGCTCTCAATACACACAGGTTATTGCGAGACGTATTCGTGAAGCGAATGTATACTCTAAAGTTTTACCCTTTAACACTACCATAAGTGCTATCAAAAAGCTTAATCCCGTTGGTATCGTGTTATCTGGTGGACCTGCGAGCGTTTTGGCAAAAGGAGCACCTAAACCAAAACAAGCGATTTTTTCCCTAGGTATTCCAATCCTAGGCATATGCTATGGATTGCAATTGATGGGAACAATGCTCGGGGGGAAGGTTAAAAATAGTAGTCGCCGGGAATACGGCAGGGGAAATTTAAATATTATAAGTAAGGGATCTTTATTTAAAGGTTTACCATCAAAACTTACTGTTTGGAATTCTCATGGGGATTGCCTAGTAAGGTTACCAAAAGGCTTTAAGTCATTGGCTCAAACAGAAAATTCCGATTTTGCATCTATCGAAAATCCGTCTAAAAAGTTTTACGGTTTACAATTCCATCCCGAGGTCGAACATTCTGAAAAAGGGAAAGATATTATCAGAAATTTTCTTTTTACCGTGTGTAAATGTACCGGGGATTGGGATATGGATGATTTTACAATTTCAGCGGTAGAGGATATTAAGCGAAAAGTTGGAGAAAGAAAAGTTATTCTTGGATTAAGCGGGGGGGTCGATTCATCTGTAGCTGCAGCACTTATTCATCGTGCCATTGGGGATCAATTAACCTGTATATTCGTTGACAATGGTTTACTTCGGTTGAATGAAAGAGAGCAGGTTAAAGAACTATTTCACAATCATATTCCAGGTAAACTTAAGGTTGCCCTTGCCGGAAAATTGTTTCTTCAAAAGCTTAAAGGCGTTATTGATCCGGAACAAAAAAGAAAAATTATCGGCAAAACCTTTATAGAAGTTTTTGACAAAGAGGTTAAAAAGTTGGGCGAAGTCGATTTTCTTGCCCAAGGAACACTTTATCCTGATGTCATTGAGAGCGTTCCTATCGATGGAAATCCAGCATCCTTAATTAAGAGCCATCATAATGTTGGAGGCTTACCCAAAAAAATGAAGCTATCTTTATTGGAACCCCTTAGAGAGTTATTTAAAGACGAAGTTAGAGATTTGGGTCGTGCACTCGGGCTTACTGAAAATGTCCTTATGCGTCATCCTTTTCCCGGGCCTGGATTGGGCGTTCGTGTAATCGGTTCAATTACTTCAAGAAACCTTAAAGTATTGAGAGAAGCCGATGCAATTTTCATTGAAGAATTATATAATTCAAAAATGTACCACAAGCTCTGGCAGGCATTTTGTGTTTTTCTTCCGGTTAAAAGTGTCGGGGTAATGGGAGATGAAAGAACTTATGAAAATGTCATATCTCTTCGTGCAGTTACAAGTAGCGATGCAATGACAGCAGATTGGGCACAATTGCCTGATAAATTATTAAGAAAAGTCTCAAATCGGATAATTAACGAGGTTAAGGGTGCAAACAGGGTTGTTTATGATATCAGTTCTAAGCCACCAAGTACTATTGAGTGGGAGTAGGTTCTTATGGATAGAACTTACTTGAAAGACGAGAATAGTCTTACAGATAAATTAGCAAAATTTTGCTCTTCTTCACTCACTGACGAAACAATTGTAAGTACTGTCAGTGAGATCCTTAATGATGTTCGTCAAAACGGAGACGCAGCAGTCCTTAAAAGAACCTTTCTTTATGATTGTGCAAAATTAAGTGTTGAGGAATTAAAGGTTAGTCAAAAGGAAATTGAATGTGCGAAAGATCAACTTTCTGAGTCAGAAAAATTTAGCATTCTTGAAGCCATTGAAAATGTTACCTTGTTTCATGAAAGAAGCATTCCTGAAGATTGGAGTACATCAAATGTCCATGGAGCAAAGATTGGAGAAAAACATTATCCGATCAATCGAGTTGGTATTTATGTACCGGGAGGAAATGTACCCTTAATATCTACCGTTATTATGACGGTAACAATCGCAAAAGTTGCTAAAGTCAAAGAGATTGTTGTTGTAACACCCCCTGATTCTGAGGGAAAAATTGCTTCTCAAATGCTTGCCGCTTTAGATCTTCTTGGTGTAACAGAAATTTATAAAGTCGGTGGTGCACAGGCAGTGGGTGCATTAGCATATGGTACCTATTCCATTCCATCGGTTGATAAAATTGTTGGACCTGGTAATGCTTTTGTTAATGAAGCTAAAAGGCAGGTTTTCGGAATCGTTGGAATTGATTTATTGCCTGGTCCCAGCGAAGTAATGGTAATCGCAGATTCATCATCAAACCCTTCATTTGTAGCAGCGGCTTTGCTTGCCCAAGCTGAGCATGGTTCTGGTAAAGAAAAGTTATACTTATTGTTTTCTGAGGAAAGTCAATTTGATGAAATTTCAAATGAAATAAATCTGCAACTCGAACAACTTAAGCATAAAGACGCTGTAACCGGGGTTTTAAAGAGCGGTTTTATTGCAGTCCACTTATCTAGCTTTCAAAGAATGGCAGACATTGCTAATTATATAGCTCCTGAGCATTTAGAGCTTCAGGTTGCAAATGATCATATTGATTTCTTCACCTCAGCAATTACAACAGCTGGTGCCTTTCTATTAGGACATGTAACATCCACTTCTTTGGGTGATTTTGTTGCCGGGCCTAGTCATGTTTTACCAACAGGACGCTCCTCGCGTTTTTCTTCAGGTCTACGACTACAAGATTTTATGAGGCGATCTAGTTTCATACAATATGATAATGAGTCTGCGAACCAGGCCAAGAACTCAGTGGAAGTTTTTTCTAAAATGGAAAAATTGGATGGTCATGGCCGGTCACTATCCATCAGATTGCCGGTTTAAATTGTTAAGTAATGTCGTTCAAAGATCTTACCACACAAAATATATTACGGCACAATCCCTACATTCCCGGTAAGCAACCAACAAATTTTGAGCAAACTTTAAAGCTCAATACAAACGAAAACCCCTACCCTCCTTCTCCCGAGATTTCCAAATCAATTTTAGGACAGATTGATTCTTTGGCACGATATCCTAATTCATCTGCTGATTCCTTAAGGTCCACCATTGCTAAACTCCATAATGTTAATTACGAGCAGGTAATTGTGGGGAATGGATCTGATGATATCCTTAATCTTTGTGTTAGGTGTTTCTCGGACCATTCAAAATCAATAGGTATGCTAGAGCCTAGTTATTCCTTATACGAAGTACTTGGATCTCTGCAGGGGGCGAAAGTCCAAAAATTTGCTTTTACGGATACCAAATTTGAAATTAACCCAGAAGTCATTTCTCAATCCGATACTAATTTATTTTTTTTGACAAGCCCACACGCACCAACTGGAAGAATTTATAATAACTCTATCTTTTCCTCTATCATTAATCAGTTTTCAGGAATTTTGGTTATTGATGAAGCTTACGCGGACTTTGCTCCATTCAATGCCCTTTCAATTTTAAATGAAAGTGATCGAGTTATTATCACAAGAACTCTTTCAAAATCATATTCACTTGCAGGATTAAGAGTTGGTTATGCCCTTGCATCGCCTCAAATAATCTCAATTTTAAACAAGGCAAGAGAAGTTTATAATGTAGACCGATTGGCTCAATATATTGCTGAGATAGCTTTAAAAGATAGAGGTTATTTTGAAAAGACGAAGAAAAATATTATTAGCACTAGAGAAAAAACATACCAAATTTTTACTGATTGGAATTGGGAAACGTATCAAAGTGGAGCCAATTTTTTATTTACCCGTCCAATGGATTCAACAGGTCTTTTTGGAGAGGCCATAGCCCATAATCTTTTTAATTTTTTGAACGACAACAATGTGCTCATTCGATACTTTCCTAAAAACCCCTTAACTTCTTCCTACCTGCGAATCAGTATTGGCAAACAAGAGGAAATGGATATGCTAATTGATTTGATAAGCAAATGGAAAATAAAAGATCAGCAACTGTAAGTCGTCAAACGAACGAAACACAAATATCAGTTTCATTAAATTTAGATGGTTCGGGGCAGAACGATATAGCTACCGGCATACCTTTTTTAGATCATATGCTACAGTTATTTTCGAAGCACGGTTTTTTTGATCTGAATATAAAAGCCAAAGGAGATATTGAAATTGATTACCACCATCTTGTCGAGGATATGGGGCTCACTTTAGGCCAAGCTTTTAAAGATGCCTTGGCCGATAAAGCAGGGATAAAACGCTATGGCTTTTTTATTCTTCCCATGGATGAGACTTTAGTTACGGTAGCGCTAGATTTAAGCAATCGGGCCTTTTTGGTGTTTGATGCTGCGACTCCGGTTTCTATGGTACGAGATTTTAATATCCTGCTTTTCAAAGAGTTCTTTCAAGCATTTGCAAATGAAGCTGGCTGTAATTTACATATTCGTCTAGAATATGGAAAAGAACCTCACCATGTAGCTGAAGCAATTTTCAAAGGATTTGCCAAAGCACTTGATCTGGCAACTGCTATAGAAACTAGATTAGATGGTGGAATTCCCTCAACTAAGGGTACCCTTTCTAAATAATGAAGTTTCAATAAATGCTTAACAAACCTCATAGCCTAGGGGTAATCGACTATGGAACTGGAAACCTTCGCAGTGTGGTTAAAGCGTTTGAATATTTGGGTGTAGAAGTTCAAATCCTACAAGAACCGGATAAATTGAGTAATGTGAATGCGTTGATTTTTCCAGGACAAGGGACTTTTGATCAGTGTATGGAGGCTCTCGAAAGAACTGGGTTTGCTCAGGCAATCAAAGAATGGATTTCAAGTGAAAAGCCTTTCTTTGGAATTTGTCTGGGATTACAGGTCTTATTCGAGAAGTCGGAAGAAGGAGAGAGGGCGGGATTAGGTCTATTTCCAGGATTTGTAAAAAAGTTTTCACTTGCCAGTAGTTATAAGATCCCACACATGGGATGGAATTCAGTTGATTGGGGAGATCTAAATAATGAGCCGATTAGTGAAGGTTTAGAAGATGGCGATCAATTTTATTTCGTCCATAGTTACCATGTTGTGTCAAAAGAAGATACATTTCGTACCTTAACCACATCCTACGGATATCCTTTCATAAGCGGGATTTTCCACAATAATTGTTTCGCTACTCAATTTCATCCTGAAAAAAGTCAGGCAAAAGGTTTGCAAATTTACCGAAATTTCCTTGAAAAGGTAGTTGCTTAATTTACTCCTCCGAGCTTTACCCCCCTACTTTTAATATTACCCCAATCAATATGGAAAACGATGCCACACTTACTATTGGCGAAAATGCCTATGCCTTAAACATTATTGAAGGCACCGAATCTGAGAAAGCAATAGATATTAGCTCACTTCGTAAGCAAAGTAAGTTTATCACCTTCGATGATGGTTATGGTAATACAGGTTCTTGTGAAAGTAGTGTTACTTTTATTGACGGTGATCAAGGCATTTTGCGTTACCGAGGGTTTGATATAGCAGATCTAGCAACGAGCTCTAACTTTTTGGAAACTTCATATTTAGTAATTTATGGAGAGTTACCTTCTGAAAGTGAATTAGGTCTGTTCAAAGAACGAGTTTCCACATTTACCAAGTTGCCTGAAGAGGTGGTAAATGCCATCCATGCTCAACCAAAGAATGCTCATCCGATGGGAGTGTTAGCTGCCGGCTTACAGGCTTTGGGTGGTGCTTATCCTGCTCATTGTACAAATGATCGTAAATCTGACCTCGAATGTTTTGATGAAACAGCCGCGCTGATTATTTCTACGGTCCGAACAATTGCTGCTACTAGGCATCGTTCTCTTATTGGGGAAGATGTGCCGGAAGCAGACCCCGGTGCAAGTTATTGTCAGAATTTTCTCTCCATGATGTTTGGAAAAGAATCCGACTCAGAAGAAATTCCAACATCTGTTGTGAATGCCTTGGATTTAATTTTCCTTCTTCATGCTGATCATGAACAAAATTGTTCAACCTCTACTTGCAGAATGATTGCTTCCGGAGGAGCAAATCCATTTGCATCACTTGCAGGTGGCGTCTCTGCACTTTGGGGTCCACTTCACGGTGGTGCTAATATGGCTGTAATCAAAATGCTTAATCAAATTCATGACGCGGGGGATGATGGAAGTCGTTTTATTGAATCTGCAAAACAGGGTAAAACTCGCTTGATGGGTTTTGGTCATCGAGTTTATAGAAATTACGATCCTCGAGCCAAAATTTTAAAATCGGCCTGTGATGATGCACTCGAAGCTTTGGGAGTTTCCAGTCCTATACTTGAAATTGCAAGGAGGCTAGAAGAAGAGGCTTTGAAAGACCCTTATTTTGTAGAGAGAAAACTCTATCCCAATGTGGATTTTTACAGTGGTATTATTTTACAGGCATTAGGGTTTCCAACAGACATGTTCACTGTCCTTTTTGCGATTGGAAGAACCCCAGGTTGGCTTGCTCATTGGAAAGAAATTGCCGAGACAGGAAAAAAAATACACCGCCCAAGACAAATTTATCAAGGGTCTCCATTGCGCCCTTATTCCCCTTTGGAAAAAAGATAAAACCCCGTAAACTAGTTTAATTTAGTCTTAGAGGATTGCTGCCCTTGAACGAGCACTTCTTCAAGGGATAAGCCTGCAAGGTTTTTAATGCCTTTAATGAGCAACCAAAATGCATAAGCACTTACTATCATGCAGGGAAGACTTATAATGGGGAAGCTCCAACCCATCATTTTTCCAACTTCATCGTTGAACGCAAGTTTATCTATCGATGGTTCAGTAATGACAATTGCTCGTGCCAGAAAATAATTTAGACTAGCGCTCATGATAAATGTTAACGCTATCAGCCAAGTACATTTTTTTAAAAGTTGGTTAAATTGAATTATTGTACCCTTCTCTGATAACGCATGATCCACTAAATCAACTTGAATGACATCAGGATTATATAAAAACAATTTAACAAGCGGCTTATTTGTTTTTAAGGTTAAAACAGTTAGCAGTCCAAGTATTCCAGGAAGAGCAGCTTCCTTAATTGCGAACATCGAAACCGTTGCACCTGGAAGAAGTCCAATTCCCCCTGTAAGAAAGGCACTCAAAGCACCGAGAATCGAAAGAAAGTTCCACTTTCGCCTTCTGTAGAAATCCCAGGCTCCGTATCCAATTGGAAATGCAATCGCTAGCAAGAGCATTACAGAGCCAACAAGAGTACCGTCTTTGGGCGAATCTAGAATATTCTCTAATGATGGACCGAACCATTCATCGCCTTTTCTAAGGAATAAAATAGGAATGATTAAATTAAAGCCTAGGTTTAACCACATGCTTTCTTTTTTAGGTTTATTATGATTAGTTAAATCTTCTTTCATTAATAAATTATTTAGAACATAAAAATAAAATGAAGTCGCTCACATTATAACATGGCAAAAAAAATAAATTGTCTAATTTCAGCCGGGCCAACAAGGGAATGGATAGATCCGGTTCGATTTATTTCCAACCCGTCCTCGGGTAAGATGGGATATGCTCTAGCAAAAGAAGCCCACAACCGAGGCTTTGATGTAAATCTCGTTTCTGGTCCTGTGAGCATAAGGCCAGTTGATGGTATCATGGTTACGCGAGTGGAAACCGCTGAAGAAATGAGGAAGGCAATGCTAGAAAAGTTTGATTCATCTGATTTAATTTTAATGTGTGCAGCAGTAAGTGATCATAAACCAAAATTTCAATGGGAGCAGAAAAAGAAAAAAGATCAATTTCCTCAAAATATTGAAATGATTCCCAATAAAGATATTTTATTGGAATTGGGGCAAAAGAAGAAGAAATTACAAACTCTTGTTGGTTTTGCTGCAGAAACTGAAAATGGAGTTCAAAATGCTTTGGAAAAATTAAATAAAAAAAACCTAGATTGGATCGCTCTTAATGATATTTCTAATAAAAAAATCGGGTTTGATAAGGATTTTAATGAAATAACATTGTTTTCATCTAGTGGAAAAAGGGTTAACCTTGATTTTTCTAAAAAAGAAGAATTAGCAACTCAAATGTTTGAATTAATTTTAAAGTGAAAGCTGGAAAAAGTCCGCTTGATCGAGTACTTGGCCGTTTGGATGATTTGGACGAGGTAAACCTTGGTATTCTTGTTCAACGCTTAGCTAGGGAGAGAAAATTATTAGAAACCGTATTTGATGTCATCCGTGATGGAATTTTAGTTCTAGATGATAAGGGTGATATTAGTTACGCAAACATACAGGGAAAGCAATTAATAGGTCTTAAGGATAGTCAGTCAGGCCAAGTATCCCTCATGCGTGCTGCTCCCGAAATTGCGAGGGCAATTGGCCTAGATCATGGTAATGATGGAATAAAAGCGGAGGTAATTGTTCGCGAAATGGAAATATCATACCCTGACCTTCGTTATATTAGGGTTTACGCTGTTCCTATTGAAGAGGCTTTTGTGAAAAACACTGAATCGCAAAAGATTGGGTTGGCGATTATAATGACAGATATAACGGAGGAAAAAGTCAGTCTTGATGAAAGGATAGAAAGCGAAAAAGTTTCAAGTATAATGGATCTTGCTGCCGGTGTAGCCCATGAACTAGGCAATCCTCTTAATTCAATACATATACATTTACAAGTTTTAAGACGGAATTTATCCTCCCAAAATTCCAAAAATAAAAAAACGGATAAATCTTTAACGGCCTGTATAAATGAAGTCGAAAGACTTGATGGAATTATAGCACATTTTCTAAAAGCTATCCGGCCTCAAGAACCTGACTTTAAGAATATAAACCTTCTAAAGGTAATTGAAGAAACAGTGCGATTAAAAAAAGAGGAATTAAGTATACAAAAAATTAGTGTATCGATGGAAGCAGGAGTAAGAGAACCGATCATTAAAGGTGATTCCGAACAACTTAAGCAAGTATTTTTTAATGTCTTAGGAAATGCAATAGAAGCAATCAAGGTGAACTCTACGATCAGAATAGTAACTGGTCTTGAAGAAAATTTTGTATTTGTCAAAATAATCGATCATGGAACTGGGATCAGTAAGGAAGATTTATCAAAAGTTTTTGAACCCTACTACACGACCAAAAAAAGTGGACATGGTATTGGTATGATGATTGTTCATAGAATTATGAGAGATCATGGGGGCGATGTTGGTATTGATAGTAAGGTAGGTGCCGGTACCATTGTAACCCTGCGTTTTCCAAGAAATTCAACCCGCCCAAAATTGCTTGAGTCACAAATAACTAAACCATAAAGATGAATCCAAATTTGCTTATAGTTGACGACGAACAACATACTCGAGAGGGTTTAGAGTTAGCCTTAGAGGATAACTTTGAAGTGTTTTTAGCCTCAAGTCCAGATGAAGCTTTCAATGTAATGGAATCTGAACCTTTGGAAGTAATTCTCACCGATTTAAGGATGGGTCACCAAAGCGGGATGGCCGTTATCGATCGGGCCATTTCTCTTTCTAATAATCCAATATGTATCATGATGACTGCATATGGCGAAGTAGATATTGCCGTAGAAGCTATGAAAAGAGGTGCTTTTGACTTTCTTTCAAAACCAGTAAATCTGGAAAAATTAGATTTGCTCATTAAAAGAGGTTTAGAATCTAAGAAATTAAAGAAAGAAAATAATGACTTACATAATCGTTTAGATAAAAAGTTTAGTTTTCAGGGAATACTTGGAAAATCTCCTGCGCTTGAGCAAGTACTAGAAAAGGTTAAACTTGTAGGACCTTCTAAGGCAACTGTCTTGTTAACGGGTGAAACAGGCACAGGAAAAGAATTGGTAGCACAATCTATTCATCAAAACAGTGATCGATCTAGAGGTCCTTTTGTTCCTGTTCATTGTGCTGCACTTCCATCAAATTTACTTGAGAGCGAGTTGTTTGGACACGAAAAGGGAGCTTTCACGGGGGCTACAGAAAGAAGAATTGGACGTTTTGAATCTGCAAACAAGGGAACTTTATTTTTGGACGAAATAGGAGAAATTGATTCAGCTACACAGGTAAAACTACTTCGTTTTCTTGAAACTAAATCAATTGAACGTTTGGGCAGTTTAAATACACTAGAAATCGACACCCGTTTAGTTTGTGCCACTAATAAGAATTTGTTGCAAATGACACAAAACGGTAAATTTCGAGAAGATCTATATTATCGGTTAAATGTTGTCACTATTCAACTACCTCCGTTATCAGAGCGGGGAGATGATATCTCCTTGCTACTTGATTATTTTCTTTCCTATTTTTCAAAAGAAAATAATTTCCCATCACCTCAATTAAATTCAGAAACTATTGGAATCTTAAATTCTTATTCATGGCCAGGAAATATTCGAGAGTTACGAAACTTTTGCGAGAATTTAGTTGTTTTAAATAGAGGGGGTGTAATTACGCCTTACGACTTAGATCCTCGTTTCTTCGACCAAAATAATAGTCAAGATTCTGCTTTGTCAAATTCTCCCACATCACTCTCCGTTGAAGAAAATGAAAAACGGCTGTTACGAAATGCTCTTTTGCAAGCCGGCGGAAACAGAACAAAAGCTGCCGCACTCATGGGGGTAAGTCGTAGAACCCTTCATCGAAAACTAGTGCGCTGGCCAGAATTGGATACTGAAACTAAATAGAGTATCTAAGTAGGGTAAGAAAATGGCTGCTCGGGCTGGATTCGAACCAGCGACCAAGTGATTAACAGTCACCTGCTCTGCCACTGAGCTACCGAGCAATAAATCCTCATTATGGAGAATCATTTCCATACTGTCAATCTTGAGGAATTAAATTTGTTCTCTTTGTATTTTAACAGAAGTAGACGGAACTCTTGAGATCAAAGGACCTACGAGAACAAATGAAAACAAAAGGTCCCCGTCCTCTTGAGACGGAGACCAAGTGTATATTATCAATTTTTTTGCGTTGAAAGTGGCCTCGCCCTGTTTAAGCCAAAAGGGCGAGGTTTTTAAGCTTTTGCTTCCTGCCCAAAAACAAAAGCATGATGTTCAAAACTATGAACTTGAAACAAACAAAGTTAGAAACTGCTGGTAATTCCAAATGTTGCATTAACCGGTGCTCCTACAGATGCTTGGTGCGTACTGTGTGAATTTGGGAAATATACCTCGTCTGTAAGATTCTCAATGTTGACTTGCAAACGTGTATTATCAGTAAGTGCGTATGTTGCCCCTACATCAACCCGAGTGTAATCCGGTAATACAGGAGTAGTAGATGATCCAATTTGGCTTTCACCTTGGTAGATTACTCCTAAGTTAACCGCGAGACGGTCAGAAAGAAGATAGTTGTTCCATATTGAGAACATATCTTCTGGTGCCTCACGAAGCCGACCGCCGGTACTGGATTCAGCGTCTAGGCTTGTATAGCCAGCAATCAAGTACCATTTATCTGTTAACGCTCCAAGAATTTGAAGTTCAAAACCAGAGACATCAGATTTTTCTTTATAGAATGTCGCACCATTGTCGTTGGTTTGTGGTTTGTTCGCTTCAACATTGAAAAACGCAGCTGAAAAACTTAGTCCATTTGGCAAATCATATTTGACGCCAAATTCTGTGTTTTCAAAAGTGTTAGGGTCACTCTTGTTATCATATGCATTCAAACTTGCGTATTGGTCGCCTTTTATTTGCTGGTATGACTCACTGTAGCTAGCATAAACAGCAGTGTTGTCCGTTACATCAAAAACAATACCTGCTCTTGGTGAAATTGTATCATCTGAATCAGTGTAGTTAGCACTATTCTTAACATCTTTAACATCATAGTCCATTTTATCGAACCGGACACCCAAAACGAGATCAAGAGAATCGGTAAGTTCGATTTCATCTAACAAGTAAGCAGAGACAACAGAAAGATCACCTAAAGTCTTGTCATTGATCGATGTTGTATAGTTATTAACGGTAGTGTTACCACTTGAGTTGACACCACTGTTTCTATTGACCATGAGTCTGCTTATTGTAAAAGTTTCTGTATCGGAGTCCGCGTTATCATCAGGAGTCCAATCTGCATTATAACGATCATTGTCATTTGAGGTCTCAATGAATTCTAAACCTGCAATAAGATTGTGTACGATGTCACCCATTTCAAATTCTCCATTTACTTGATAGGAAAAGGTAGTTGTTTCGCGTTGAGTAGTATCTACATAACCATCTAGTTTTACAGTACCCGCAGCATCATCATAACTAGAAGCGTAAAGGTTTTGGTACAGTTTATCATGATCTGAGTGACTCACGGAAAGGCGACCGCTTAATGAATCTGTGAGTTCGTGTTCATAGATTGCTTTAAAAATATGTGCTTCATGTGTTGAGTAATTCTCTGTTGGGTCACCAAAAACAAAATCTTTTAAACTCTCTACAGGTTTTCCATCAGATCCGGTAGGTATACCTCGGTCAATGAACCTTTCTTGGTTTAGGTATTCATATGAAAGGTCAAGTGTACTTCCATCTCCCAAAAGATACTTCATTGTTGGGTTTACTCCAAAAGAATCACCATAATAATAATCTCGATGATTTTCTAGGCTCTCGCCAAACATATTGATTCTGAAAGCTTGGTTATCACCAATTTTGTAGTTACTATCTAATTGAACATTGGTTTCACCAAAGGTGTCAATGCTGCCACTTACTGTATTAAAGCTTTCACCGATTACTCCTTTTTTGGAAACTCGATTAATTATACCATATGCTCCACCGAATCCGGAAAGAAGTGCGTTTGGTCCACGCAGAACTTCAACTTGATCTATATTGTAGAGTGGTCGGTAGTATTGCACATCGTCTCGAATACCGTCTCTATAAAAGTCTTGTGTAGTACGAACACCACGGATTACAGCGGCATCACGATGACCCTCTCCTTGAGATGTGTTGACACCTGGGGTGTAGTCAATGACATCACCTATGCTTTTTAAGCCTTGTGCCTTAATTTGCTCGCTCGTCATAATGGACAAACTCTGCGGAATATCTTTGATAGGCATGGAAGTTTTCATACCTGACGATAAAGTTGATGCATCAGATTTGGAACCTACCACGCTAAGAGGCGAAAGCTCAGGTGCATTATTTTGAGAATGCCCAATTGTAGCGAGTGCAAACATTGCACTCATAGGCAAGAGTAGTTTGTTTTTATATTTCATGTTTAGTTTATAAAAGTTTGTCACCTACATCAAGATTGATACTGAGACTCAATCTCATGTGATACTGAGACTCAATCTCAATAGTTGTTGCATGTCAAGCCTTATAAAATAATTTTTATTCTATGCTTGGGCTAAGACTTTCTTATTTGAAAGTTTTAAACCTTAGGTAGGTTAAATTCTTCTCTAACTGAATTTATTTTGAGGGTAACTTCTTTAAGTGTTTTACCTAAAATTGAAATGTGTCCCATTTTGCGACCTTTGCGAGCTTCTCGTTTTCCATAAAGATGCAAAGAGGCACCGGGGATATTCGTTATAGCAGACCAATCTGGAGATGAATGTTTTTCGGGCCATAGATCGCCTAATAAGTTCATCATAATTACAGGCGATAGTAAGCGGGTGCTTCCCAAGGGAATACCGCTAATGGCACGGGCTTGGTTTTCAAATTGCGAACACACACATGCATTAATCGTATGATGCCCTGAGTTGTGTGGTCGGGGAGCAAGTTCATTTACCAATAATCGATCGTCAGAAGAGATGAAGAATTCAACGGCAAGGATTCCGACATAATTTAGAGATTCAGCAATTTCTAAAGCCAATCTTTTTGATTCGGATAAAATATTATCGTTAATTCTAGCGGGTACTATTGAAACATCAAGTATATGATTTCTGTGGATATTTTCGACAGGATCATAGGTGGCCACTTGTCCATTATTATTTCTAACAACCAGTACAGATACTTCAGATTTTAAGGAAATACATTCTTCAATAACGACCCCACCCCCACCAAAACTTTTCCAAGCTTCATCAATCTCTTGATCGCACAATCCAGATGTAAGTTTTAGTTGGCCTTTTCCGTCATACCCAAATTCAGCTGTTTTAACAATGACATCTGTGTTTAATTCAAGAAGTCCTGATTTGAAGGATTCGAGATCTTTGGCGATTCTAAATTTCGCACAACTAAAACCATTTTCAGAAAGAAAAGCCTTTTCGCGTTCTCGGTGTTGACATATGGAAATTGCTTCACTGTTTGGATACAGGTGTATGTGCTGTTCCACGGCTTCGAGGGTGGCTTGAGGAAGATTTTCAAATTCAACGGTCGCGACATTGACTTTTTCTGTAAATTTTTTCAGGGCAGCCTGATCATCAAATGGCTCGTCTAATAGCTGGTCTGCAGTAGCTGCTGCTCCGGAACGATCGCCACCTGTCCAAGTCAAAACTTTGTATCCCATTCTGCGCGCATCCAGCGAAAGCATTCTTCCTAATTGACCACCTCCTAGAACACCAATCCACAACTCACCGTCGATTTTCATGTAAGAATTACTTCGGGGATAGTTCGGTTGATTCAATTTTTTCTGTTTGTTCGTCTCTAAAAGTTTTGAGCTTTTCTGCCAATGTTTCATTTCCATTTGCAGCAAGCATGGAGATGGCAAAAAGTGCAGCATTTGTTGCTCCTGCTTCTCCGATTGCAAAGGTGGCTGTTGGTACGCCAGCTGGCATCTGGACAATTGAAAGAAGAGAATCTAAACCTTTTAAGCATTTCGATTTAACTGGAACACCTAATACAGGAATAGTTGTCATAGAAGCAGTCATTCCAGGTAAATGTGCTGCACCACCTGCACCTGCAATAATACATTTTAACCCCCTTTTCTCAGCCGTTTTAGCATATTCGAAAAGAAGATTTGGAGTCCTGTGAGCACTTACAATTTTTGCTTCAAATGAAACCCCAAACTTTTCTAGTATAATAGCAGAATTTTCCATTGTGGGCCAATCTGATTGGCTACCCATAATTATCCCGATGTTAGGTAAACTTGAATTGGACATCTTCCAACTGATAAGAAGTAGAAGCCTGCTAGCAAGACCAATTCGTCGCATTCTAAAGAATTGAAATTAAATTATAACTCAAAAATCGATTTGAGCGGAGTTTTATAATTTTGGTTAAATTTAAAATGCGAGAGATAAATATCTATTAAAATTATACAGAGGGTTTAAAAATTGTTAGGTACTCGTTATAAAATTTAACCGATTGACCGAATGCCCTTATTTTCTTTATGTCTAAGGACAGAAGCTCCTGTAGTTCAATGGATAGAACATTGGTCTCCGGAACCGAAGATCTGGGTTCGACTCCCAGCGGGAGTGCCATAGTAATTCAATCATTCTAGTTTTGAATAATTACTTAAAATATATAATGTAATTCTTATGAATTTATCCCAAATTGAACCGGTTTCAAAAAAGTTGGAGGCTCATCCAGTATTTAGTAATTTAAACACTCTTGATGAATTGAGAGTTTTTATGGAGCATCATGTTTTTGCGGTTTGGGATTTTATGTCCCTGCTTAAAAGGCTTCAAGAAATCTATGTTCCCCACGGTTCGCCATGGGTCCCACATTCCAATGGTAATGTGGTTCGTTTTATTAACGAAATTGTAATGGAGGAAGAGTCGGACGAAGCTTACAATGCAAATGGAGAGCGTTACGCCAGTCATTTTGAAATTTATTTGGAAGCAATGAAAGAAGTCGGAGCATCCACGGATTCAATTGATCATTTTCTTAGTGAAGTTGTTTCGTCCGGGTTAAAGAAAGCTATGGATCTTTCTTGTGTTCCTGCCCCTTCTCGGGAATTCATGAAACATACATTTGAACTTATTGAGCAAGGCAAAGGTCATGAAATAGCAGCATCCTTTTCAATCGGCAGAGAAAGTATTGTGCCTGTTATGTTTAAACGAATTCTTGAATTAACAAAAATTGGAGTTAGTAATGCCCCCGTTTTCCACTACTATTTAGAAAGACATGCCCATTTGGATGGCGAGCATCATGGTCCAATGGCACTCAAATTACTCGATGATTTATGTGCGAATGAGCAAGAAAAAGAAAATGAAGTTATCTTGCAGGTTCAATCAAGCCTTAATGCTAGAATTAAGTTGTGGGATGGTGTTATTTTGGCAACAGGAAGTGCTCGCTTACTTTCCTCTTAGGCCAATTCGATTTCCACGGTAAACTCATCTCTCCCGCCAGGTGGGACTGATCTTGTAGTTTTGTTTTCTGGTGCATTGGGTGGAGACATCCAAGGCTCTATGCAATAATAAGGCGAATCATCTTTTGTCCATGTTACGAAAGTTAATCTAGAGCCATTTTCTGATCCCCCTACTTCGGAAATTTTAATAGGTTCTTCTTGATTGAGGAGTGACACTTCAGCGATTGAATTTTTTAGTTCATAGTGTACTCGATTAATTAAATCTGGATCATCCAGGTTACATTCATTAGTTGGGTTTGGAGTTTTTTTCATCATACCTCCCGAATCATATTGAAAAACCTGCTTTGCATGAATCTCTAGACGATGATCCTGCAAACTTAAATCTTTTCTCCATGGAATTTGAAAGTAAGGATGTAAACCGGCAGACCAAGGTATTGGTTCCCTTCCTTCATTTTCTAAGACGAGGCTTATCTGTAAGGTCAACTCAAGAAAATGATAAATTACAGTAAAAGTGAAATCAAATGGATAAAAAGCTTTTATTTCCTCGGTAGGCTCAAGTTCAACTTCAAAGCCATGTTTGTCCATCGAGCGAATTCGAAAATCAGAATGGCGGGCAAAACCATGCATTGGCATTGGCAATGAAGTGGATCCGTATCTCCAGTAGTCTTCCTTGCCGGAATCAAAACATTTTCCGGCAAAGGGAAATAAGATGGGGATTCCGCCGTGTGTATTTTCAAAGGATTCAGAATTATGTTCTTCAGGCCAATGAATAACATCACGTACCGATCCATCGCTCATATTAATGTGCCAGTTAAGAAGCCTTGCTCCCTTTTCAGGCAGTGCCAGAAAAGTAGATGGTCCAACATCCCATCTTTTAATTTCCTGGTTTTGATAAATAACACTTTCCATAAGATATCAATTGCCCGTTCTTTGTTATTTGTGCAATGTATTTATGTAATTAGAATGATCTTTATAAATTATCCCTTATTTTTTCTGTGCTTAAAATAACCCCAATTATATTATCTTTTCTCTTTTTACAGTTTTCATTCGTGCGTGGTGAAAATTTAGAGATAAATAAAACAAAGATTTCAGAAGGAAATTTTTCATCAATGAATCCTTCTAAAATTGCTTTCCAGATTCCCATACTTGATCAAATAGGCCCCCCAATCCTTGATATTTTGCGAAGGGGCTTAAAGGATGCTATCAATGAAAATGCTGATATTGTGATCATCGATATGGACACACCCGGTGGCGAGTTGGGAGTTACTTTGGAAATTATGCAGGAAATAATTGAATCTTTTGATCGGTTCGATGGTCCGATTATTACTTATGTTAACAGAGAGGCAATTTCAGCTGGTGCTTACATTGCCATTGCAACCAATGAGATAGCCTTTGCTCCATTTGCCCAGATTGGTGCTGCTGAAGCCGTAAGTGGTGGCGGTGGTAATATCGATTCATCAATGAAGCGAAAGCTAAATTCCTACTTGAAGGCAAAGATTAGAAGTTACGCAGGGGAGCACCGTTATCGCTCTAGAGTTATGGCTTCGATGATGGATGCAAATGAAACTTTGATTATTGAGGGAACCCCGCCTCTTGCCTCTGATGGGTCGGTTATTCAAAAAGAAGGAGAACTTTTGACATTAACCGCAGAGGAGGCTGTCAAGAAATATGGAATTCCCCCTCAACCTTTATTGGGAATTGGAATTTATGAAAGCGTTGAAAAACTATTGGATGAAAAATGTGGTCCCGGAAATTACACACTAAAAAAAATGGAAATAAATTGGGCTGAGAAAGTCGGATTATGGCTCAATTCAATTGGACCGATTATAATTGGTATCGGATTGCTCGGATTGTTTATTGAGTTCAAAACACCCGGGTTTGGTTTTTTTGGAATTGCCGGAATCATATTCGTTTTAATCTTTTTTGGTTCAAAGTATGTTTCAGGTTTGGCAGGACAGGAAGAGGTCCTTGTCTTTCTCCTCGGAGTATCTTTGGTAATAGTGGAATTATTTTTATTTCCCGGCCTAGTATTTCCAGCGATTATTGGTCTATTACTTATAGTGGGTTCAATCCTATGGGCCATGGTGGATATTTGGCCAAACACTGAATTTTCCTGGAACCTTGAAACTTTTCAGGGGCCAATACAGGAATTGTTTTTGGCAATTTTAGTGACGATCGGCTTAGTGTTGGCACTTACACGAATACTACCCAAAACAACCCTTTGGAGTAGCCTTATTCTCTCCTCCTCCGCTGGAGGTAAGGTTCTTGCAAGTACTGATTTTGACAGCAGAGAAAAAAAAGCAAATCCGGGGGACCTAGGGAAAACTGTCTCGGAACTTTACCCCACTGGTCAAGTGGAGATTGACGGGATTCGATATGAAGCAAGGACAAATTTAGGAAAGATCGAAAAGGGCTCATCCATTGAAGTTATCGGATCTAATGATTACGGGTTAATTGTGGAGAAGAAGTAGAACATGGAATCAATTCTTATAGCGATTTTCTTTGGTTATATTCTTATTTTAGTTGAGGGCTTCTTGCCGGGAGGAATTTTTGGCCTTGGCGGAGCATTCTGCATAGCATTGGCTTCATATTTTGCCTATCAGGAGTATCCGGGTTTTTTAGCACCTGTAATGACTTTTACTCTTGGTATGTCTGGTGGCTTGGCGATTGTCTTTTTGGAATTCAAATGGTTATCTAAGAGTAAACTTGGAAGAAGCATCTTTCTTTCTTCATCTACTGATGGAATTAGCAATAAGGCTTTGCCTGGTGAAGAAATTATTGGACTTCATGGTATCTCCCTAACCGAACATAAACCCGAGGGAATAGTTTTGCTCAATGGTAAAAATTATGATGCTTATTGTTCGGATGGTTTCTTACCTAAGGGTAAGTCTGTTATTGTCATCGGCAAAGAAGATTTTCGTCTTAGAATAAAAGAAGTTTAAAGATAAATTTAAGAAGTATTAATTATAAAACTGTAAAATTAATTTAACCCAAATAATATTATGACAGATTTGTTCTGGTGGATAGGTATTGGATTAGCAATTATTGCTGGTCTTGTTGTTGCGTTGATCGTTATTTCCTTTTTCAGCACTTGGTTAAAGGCTCTTTTAGCTAATGCTTATGTAGGATTTGGAACCCTTGTAGCGATGCGTTTAAGAGGAGTTCCGGTCGGCTTAATTGTGGATGCCCGTATTACCGCTGAAAAGGCCAGTCTGCCCCTCACTACGGATCAACTTGAAGCTCACTATCTTGCCGAAGGTAATGTGGTTCAAACAGTTCAGGCAATCATCGCTGCTTCAAAAGCAAATATAACCTTAAATTGGGATCGAGCTTGTGCAATCGATTTGGCAACCCGAGGTACATCAAAATCAGTTTTAGAGGCAGTTCGAACTTCAATAAATCCTAAGGTTATTGATTGTGTTATTGAAGGAAGGGAAACCATTGATGGAGTAGCCAAAGATGGCATACAGGTAAAAGTAAGGGCTCGAGTAACAGTTCGAAGTAATTTAGATCGTTATGTTGGCAGCGCTCAAGAGGAAACAGTCATTGCTAGGGTTGGCGAAAGTATCGTATCCACTATTGGTTCATCAGAAAACTATAAAGTGGTACTAGAAAACCCGAATTCAATCACTGAAAAAGTCTTGGATCGTGGATTAGACCAAGGTACCGCATTCGAAATTCTCTCTATTGATATTGCAGATGTTGATTTAGGGGAAAATCGTGGAGCCGCACTTCGTTCTTCTCAAGCTTCGGCAGATAAAGAAGTCGCCCAGGCACAAGCAGAGATTAGACGAGCAGCAGCCGTTGCCCTTGAGCAGGAAAATGTGGCTAAGGTTCAGGAAATGCAAGCAAAACTTGTAGAAGCTCAATCACAAATTCCCCTTGCTATGGCAGAGGCATTTCGTAGCGGTAATTTAGGCGTTATGGATTATTATAAACTGAAGAATGTTGAAGCTGATACGGATATGCGGCAAAGTATTTCAAAAGGTACGGAATAATTTTTTAGACTATGCCAGATATTAATTTAGACAGTCTTTTCATTATAGGGCTGATATTAGCATCCCTCATAGGGAGGATATTTAAAAAAGGTGACCCTGAGGAACAACAAAGTGGAAAAGAGAACAAAGAACCTTCCTTAGAGGAAGTCATTAAGGATGCTTGGCAAAAAGCAACTAATCCCGAGAAAGTTGTTGAAAGAGAAGTGCCACCACCATTGCCGTCAAAATTACTCAATGTTACTGAAATTGAGGATTCACCTCCTGTTTCAAAAAAAGCATTTACTCAAAAACCCACACTTAATGTTGTACCAAAAGCCAACAGCTCAAAAGAGCGCGAGTTTTGGCATTCCGTTCCACAGAATGAAATTTCTGTTAAAGGAAATATTTATAAGGAATTGCTTTCATCAAAATCCTCTCTTCAGCAGGCTTTTATATTAAAAGAAATTTTAGGAAAACCAGTCTCACTTAAATCAGAGAACCTATAAGTTCTACTTCTCGGATTTCATTTTCGTTTTTTTCTTTAAATTTCCGGTTTTTTTTGCGGCAATACTTAAATCAAGCCCTTTTTGCATGCAGCAATTATTCCATTTACAAGTTTGTGTAAACTTACAATGATCATTTACACATTTGATTGTTGAAATCTTATCGAGCTTTTTTTTCAATGTTTACAGAAAACATAAACACTTGAATAAATTCAATACTTAAGGCAAGTCTATGCTAAAAAAGCTTACGAACCATGCATTGATTGACGAACAAGATAGGGTGAGGTATTTGGATGAATCAATGTCGGTTACCTTATGGTTTAATGAAGACAACTCTATTTTTGGATTTGAAGTGATCTTTGATCTCCTTTTGAGAGAAAAGTCTTTTATTTATAATGTGAATTCGAGAGCTAGGTATGGTAATATGATTGAAGAAAATCCCAAGTTTGGTCGAAATATCAAACGAACTATGGATAATTTTAATGCTGAATTTACGCTTGAGAGGCTAAGTGAATTTGAAAGCAAATCTAAGTACATTCCGGAAAAAGAAAGAGAATTTATTCTAAAAATTATGCATGATAATATTTGAGAGAAAATAAGTAATTAATCATACATTAATTTCATTCAAGTTTGCTAAATGTAATATAAATTTAAAGAATAACAAAAAATGAAAAATACGAGAAGGCAATTTATGCAAACAACTGCTGGTTATGCATTAGGTTTTAGCGGATTACAAAATTTGGTTTATGGTGAAAATTTATCAAGTTCTTCATTTGGTTATGGAACTCTTCAGAAAGACCCAAAACATGTTTTAGACCTACCCAGAGGGTTTAGTTATAAAGTGATTGGCAAGTCAGGGGATTTAATGACTGACGGTTTTTTTCTGCCTTCGAAGCCCGATGGCATGGCCGCTTTTGAATATAATTCTGATGAAGTCCTTATTGTTCGTAATCATGAAATTAATCCGTTAGCATTTGGTTCAAGCGGTCCTTTTGGCAAGGGGAATAAAAAAATAAAACACATCTCCGAAGAGATGATTTACGATAGGGGAAAGATTTTGCCCTGTTTAGGAGGTACTACTACCTTCCTTTATAATACAAAAGAGCAAAAAGTGGTTCGTCAATTCTTGAGCTTAGTTGGAACTTTAAGAAATTGTTCTGGCGGCCCTACGCCATGGAATTCCTGGATTACTTGCGAAGAGGTTGTTATGGGGACGATTGGACCTTGTAAAAAAAATCATGGTTGGTGTTTTGAAGTACCAGTTACTGATAAACCTCAACTTTCAAAGCCCATTCCACTTAAAGCAATGGGAAGATTTAATCACGAGGCAGTTGCAGTTGAACCTGAGTCGGGTGATGTTTTTTTGACAGAGGATAGGCATGATGGATTAATTTATCGTTTTAAACCAAAGATAAAGGGAGTCTTGGCAGAAGGGGGAAAACTTTTTGCTCTTAAAGTTAAGGGCAGGAAGAGTTTAGATACACGAAACTGGAGCAAGAAAGAATTTGATGTTGGGCAAGCAGAAGAAATTGAGTGGATTGAAATGGAGGATGTCGAGTCTCCCAAAGATGATCTTCGTTTTCGTGGATTCAAAAACGGTGCAGCTTGTTTCGCTCGCGGGGAAGGCATGTGGTATTCAAATGGATCTATTTATTTTGCTTGCACGAATGGGGGTATTAAAAAACGCGGTCAAATATGGAAATTGACTGGTGGAAAAATTGAACTTTTTGTTGAGCCAAATAACCCGGATTTAGTAGATAATTGTGATAATATTACGGTTTCTCCATGGGGAGACCTTTTTATTTGTGAAGATGGTAAAGGAGAACAGTTTATAGATATTATAACTCCGCAGGGAGAAATTTTTAAATTAGCTAAAAATTCTAAAAGTAGTAGTGAATTTGCAGGGCCTGTATTTTCTCCCGATGGTTCAACATTGTTCGTTAATATTCAACATGATGGTTTAACTTTGGCAATTACCGGCCCTTGGGGGAAAAAATCAGTTTAATTTTTAAGCTGATTTGAAGTGTCTTTTCGAAATGAGAGTTCTTTGATTGAGTCATTTACTGGAGAAAGACCACTTTGATTTAGCTTTTCTTTATTCTTTGCAATATCAAACCAAATTTTTTTCATTGTTTCAATTCGTCTAGGAAATTTCTTGGCTAAATCATTAAGTTCAGTCCTGTCTTTATCCATATTATAGAGTTCCCATTTCCCTTTTTTCGCTGAAACAAGTTTCCATTTACCCTGTCTCAGTGCTCTATCTGTTCCAAAATGAAAATATAGGGTTTCATGACCCTTTCTTACTGTGTTTTTAAAAATGGGTACAAGTGACTTGCCTTCCAAGGGCTCGATATTACGGTCACCAACCTGTTTTGGATATTTAGCTTTTGCAAGTTCGAGAAAGGTAGCCATAAAATCGATTAGGTGAGCAGGTTGTCTAGTAATACTACCAGCTTCAGTTTTGAGTCCATTGGGCCAGTGGACAATTAATGGAGAGGAAATTCCGCCTTCATGCTGGTTTTGTTTATACAGCCTGAAGGGAGTGTTGCTTGCTTGAGCCCATGAAGCGTCATAGGTCCAATATGAATTTGGATCCCAAGGTTTAAGATCTCTCCCCCGTGTTCTTTCGAAGGGACAACCGCCATTGTCGGCACAAAAAAGAAAAAGGGTATTCTCAAAGACTTTACGGGTTTTTAATTCATTTACGAGTCGACCGATGTTTTGATCAATAAGATCAATCATCGCAGCAAAAACCTCCATTCGGTCTGCTTCCCAAGCTCTTTCGGATTCTTTGATTGAATCCCATGAAGGGACATGGGGGGCTCTTGGTGATAGTTTAAACTTTTTAGGCACTAGACCATTTGTTAGTTGTTTGGCATATCTTGTTTTTCTTAAATTATCCCACCCGTGATCATATTTTCCATCATATTTGAGAACTGCGTCTTTGGGTGCATGGAGTGGATAGTGGGGAGCATTGTATGCAATATAGAGAAAAAAAGGATCTTGAGATTTTCCGACCTTACCCTCCTTTATAAAGTCCAATGCAAAGTCAGTGATTGCATGGGTGGTGTAGAAAGGTTTGCCGTTAAGTTTTTTGGGAACTGTCCATTCATTACCATTCAGTCGAAAAGAATTATCTCCTCTAAAAAAGTTACAGGCACCCGAAAGATGGCCCCAATATCTCTGGAAACCAAAATCAGTAGGCTGTTTATTCAAATGCCATTTTCCAGACATCCAAGTGGAATACCCGGCCGGTTTTAAAACTTCAGCGATTGTAGTACCCCTACTAAGACTTGATGAACCTGCTTGGTCGCAGTAAAGACCGGTTAGCAATGAAACACGTGAAGAGTGACATTTTGCGGTATTATAAAATTGTGAAAAGCGAAGACCATTTCCAGCTAGCTGATCTAAGTTGGGTGTTTCAATTTCAGAGCCATAACAACCTAAATCCGAAAAGCCCAAGTCGTCAGCCATGATGAGAACGATGTTAGGTCTTTTGCTTAGTAGGGGTAAAAAAGATAAAAACAATAAGAATGAATAAATGAAAGGCTTCATAATTTATTTAAATTTAATTAAAATTTAGAGAGTCTGGATTTATACTCTGGTCGCTTCTTCCATTGTGGAAAAAACTTTTGATATTCCGTTAATTCTGTCCAAAAAATTCTCGGTGGTTGAGGCAGAACCGATCCACTCGAGTAGTCTTTTCCACTTATGCTTCTTTGAATAGATTTGCGAGCATCTAAGAGAATTTTTCTAAGTCGGATTATTTGAGGGTGATTGGGTCGAAACTCGTTCATCGATTCGCCGGGATCAGACGAAAGGTTAAAAAGTTCAATTTTTCTACCCTTATCTTTGGGTTGTGAAATAATTTTCCATTCATTGTCAATTACAGCCATTCGTCCTCGGCTACTAAAAATTAATGGCTTATTCCTTCTTGATAGTTCTGAAGTAAAAAGCGGGATAAGGCTTAATCCATCCAGTGGTTTGAGAAATTCAGAATCTGGAATTTTTGCGATCTCTGTAATGGTGGGAAATATATCTACCGCTCCTGCTGGGTATTTGCTAATTTTGGCCTTTTTTACTTTATAAGGCCATTCAATTATTGCTGGAACTCGAATGCCTCCTTCATAAAGACTACCTTTATAATCTCTTAGCCCACCAGTTGTGGAAGGATTAATTTTAGGAAGTCCTCCATTGTCGCTAGTAAACCACACAAGCGTATTCTGGTCAATTTTCATTTCCTTAAGACCCTCACGGAGAGTTCCCACACTTCGATCCATTGCCTTGAGTTCTGCATAATGAGCCTGAGAGTTACGATCCAAATTACTGAATTCCTTCATATCTTTATCCAGCGCCATAAAAGGTGAGTGGGGAGTACCATACCAAATTACACAGAAAAAGGGTTTTCCATTATTGGTTTCATTCTCCATGAACTTAAGAGCTTCTTTAACTATGATATCTGATGAATCACCCTTGAACTCTTCTATTTTCCCCTGCCTGCTCATTATTGGATTGATATCAAAAAAATTTGTAACAGAGACCCATTTCTCAAATCCAAACGCTTTGGGTCCATGTGAATCCGTTTTTAAAATCGGAACACCTGGGCCCCGCAGACCACATAAGTGCCATTTTCCGAAATGCCCGGTAGCATACCCTGCCCTCTTCAATGCTTGGGGAAGTGTTTTTTCCTGTTTTCTTAAAGCGTATCCATGATCGAAAACACCAGTTCTGTCATGGGTTCTGCCGGTTAAAACGGTGGCACGGGTCGGAGAACAAACAGGACCGCCGGCATAGAATTGATCAAAACGTAAACCGTTCGATGCCATTTCATCTAAATTTGGAGTTTTAAGCACAGGGTGGTTATAATACCCAGTCTGCCCCCACCCCTGATCATCGGTCATGACCAACACAAAGTTAGTTTTACCACACATCACTCTAGTCAAAGGAAGAGTTAGAATAATTGTGAAAATAAAATATTTCATGATTTAATAGTGTTAAAAATAATTTTATTTAACGATTAGATTTCCTTTCATAATTGTCCAATGTCCAGGAAAACTACAAAGGTATGGATAAATTCCAGGCTTTTTCGGAGCTTTAAAACGTAAGAATTCCGTTTCCCCCTGTTTGAGCATTTTAGTGTGTGTAATTATTTTGTTTGACTCTGGAATAAACTGTCCATTTTTAGCGGCAATTGGATCTTTAGCCATGTTGTTCGCAGCAAGGCCAACTTCTTCGAGCGAGTTTGGTTGAACCAGTACAAAGTTATGGGGAGTTGCATCCGGATTGTTGAATTCGATCAGTAAAGGTTGGTTTCTCTTTACAATGATATTTTCGTCTTTGGTTTTTTTATATTCTCCGAGGTTTGACTTTTCCATGATTTCAACAGAATAAAGCATTCTTTCCTTCATGCATGAAACTTTAATTTTTAGCAGATTTTTTTGGCGATCAAATTTATTGTCCGCCTTTGATTTTTCAGCAATTTGATAAGCAATTTTTTGCTTGTTTAAAAATTCAAAAAGTAGTGGTTGAGTTTTTTCTAAATCTTTTGTGTCCCAAAATTTCTTCATAGGGGAAGATCCAAAGGAGGTTTTAATTGCATAACTTAGATGCTTTTCATTGGGTTGAGCACTAACAATTTTAAGTGCTTCAAATGCATTCTTTGTACCTATATAACTACATGCAATCGCTGCTTCTAGCCTTACAAGTCCGTTATTATCCCTAGCTGCCCTTGTTAGTAAATCATCTCCATTATCGGATAATGAATGCCAGTATCTGAGCTGACGAGTTGCAGCGGCTCGAGCATTATGATTTTCACATTGAAGCAATTCCTCGAGAAGTTGAAGGTTGAATTGTTCAACATTTCTGTAAGCCCACATTGCCTCGACTTGGTGATGCCTGTGACGCGGATCACTGGTATCAAGATTTTTAAGCCAGTTATCAAGTGCTCTTTTTACCTTTGTTGGTTCAATCTCTCGTATTTCTCTTTTTGCCCAGTATCGATAACGATATTCAGGACGCTTAAGCAAATTAAGAAGTTGTGGAAGACTTGCTCCCGTGATTTTGGGAGGAATTATCTGTTTGGCACCCTTAGGCATAATGCGCCATATACGGCCTGATTTTCGGTCTCTTCTTTCATCGCGAAGAGAATACTGTGCATGGCCTTTTACCGGGTTATACCAGTCACACACATACATTCCACCCCTAGGGCCGTACCTAAGGTCAACTGGAATAAAGCTAAGATTGGAGGAAAATATGATATCTGAAACATATTCCTCTTCGTATCCATAATCGTACTCTTTCCATTTCAATAACTCCACGCGATTAGTTGATTTGTAGCGAACTTTGACCATCATCCCTTGGAACTCTTTGGGCCAGTTTGGAAAGTCGATAAATTCTTGTCCGCACACTCCTGAATAGGCCTGCAATCCACTAGGTCTTGGATGTTGCTGAGGGTAAGGTGGGTCGAGTGCATGATGAGCGGATGCAAAAATCGGATAACTTGCTACATGTTGGCCCCAGTCATCAAATGTTACGCCCCATGGATTCGTACTTGGGTGAGAACCAAATGCAGTAAGTCTGTGGAGCTTGGGCTCCCAAGCGAACCAGCCACTGTTTTGTTGCCTAACTGGACCGTATGGAGTCTCCACCTGAGTATGATGAAAAATTGATTCTCTGAAAATGAGATCTCCGTCCGGGGTCCACACAAAGTCATGAAGTGCATGGTGGGAATCCTCACATCCAAATCCAGTGAGGGGGATTTCACGGTGGTCCGCTTTGCCATCTCCATTGGTATCTTTAAGAAAAGTCATGTGTGGTTCTTCTGAGACATATAATCCCCCATTCCCAAATTCGAATGAAAGGGGAACATTTAAACCCTCTGCCCAAACCGAACTTTTATCGGCTTTGCCATCTTTATCCAAATCTTCAAGGATGACTATCTTATCATTAGGAGCTTGCCCGGGATAAACATGGGGATATGTGGTGGAGCAGGATACCCACATTCTTCCCAGTCCATCCCAGCGCATTTGAATGGGGCAAGCTATATCTGGAAATTGTTCTTCACTCGCAAAAAGAGTAACCTCGAATTTAGGATCAATCTTAAATGCTGCTTTCTCATCCTTGGGAGACATCCATTTATTTGCCCCTCTACTTGATTTCGTAATTGGAAGAGGCGGAACATTTGAATCGTCTATTATAGCAGAAGGCTTTTTGCCTTGAGCAAGTCTGTGGATTTGACGATCCCTGTTTTCAGTCATAAGGTCAAAATTTCTCATAGCAGGAAGAAAATCTAGGTAGCCATAACTGCCTTTCCTTCCACCGGTGTAGTAAAATGTGTTAAGTGGACGGTATCGATAAAAGTGTTGTCTATTTTTCTCGATCACAGCGAAACGGATATCTTCATTAATTGATGTTTGAGATTTATTAAATAGCTTTTCAAAAAGAATTTTGCCAAATAATTCATATCCTTTTTCATTTAAGTGAGAACCATTAATTGTATGGTCTATTCCCACTTTATTCATTATCGATTCTGTATCTGTGAAAACATCGATAAAGCCAACTCCTTTAGAGTGTGCAATTTTTTTCATAGAGTTAGTATAAATTTTGAGTGATTTATTATTAAGATCTGCTGCGGGAACTAAATTAATATTTTCATTCGCAATTGGAGATATCAAAATTACTGACGGTGCATTTTTCCCATTGTAGGCTTTTGAAGTTAAACGAGTTAAGTATTTTTCCAACCTATCTTCAAAATGTGGAATTTCTTTGGGTCCAGCAAATGATTCGTTAAAACCGAATGCGGCAATAATAACATCCGCTTTCATTGCTGTTAGATGTTGTTCTGTATCGGCAAAATTATCAGGCCTTGGTTGCAAATCTATTTCATCAGCTGACCATGCTAGATTCCGTACAACTATTTCATGATTAGGATAACCTTGATGAAGCAGTGCTTCAAAGTGACCATAATCTCGCATTCGATCGAATAGTGTATTTCCAATTAGGGCGATTCGAGCATTTTTTTCTAGTTTGAGGGGAAGTTCTGTAATTATCGATGATACACTTTTGGGCCTTTCTGCGTTCGATGCAAACATTGCATATTTTGTAAAGTCAGCATCATCAGCATAAACAAAAAGACATGAAAAGTAACTGGTTAATAAAAAGTAAAAGTACTGTAGGCAAGTTTTCATATTAAAGGTGGGCTACCATAATTATTTAGTGATTTAAAATTGATCGTTTTGTTGTATATTTTGAATCGGTGTTGGATTTTGCATCGATTGAGCTTTAACACAAACAAGGAATACATTGTTTTTCGTAAAAATATTACCTTGGAGTTGAAAAAAAATATAAATGAATGATCTCAACTGAACCTTTCAATAACAACTTGAAATTTATTTCAACAATCAAAAACAATTACACTGAAGAAATGAATTTTAAACCAGAGCTTATTATCGATTAATTCGTACTGATATTCCGCTTCCGCGAGAATATGTTCGAGTGACCCCAGAATATCCTCCACCAATTATCCCAACTCCATTCATATTCATGCCACCTGAGTAAGGATTAGTAAAAACAGGAGCTGGTCCACGAGGTAAGACAAGCACGGAATTGGGATCATGTTTTTTACCCATGATTACAATTCTTTGCGGTTGTTGATAAAGAATGGGGCCACTCACGCTGGGTAAACCATATAAATTACCTGATGGAACTACAGCCACTCCAGGTGACTGCATTAATAAGCGGCCAGTTTGAAAGGATATACTCGCACGCCAGTTTTTTTCTATTAATTCAAAGTTTATACTTGTTGCATTAAATCGACCATATGCCTGAACTAATTTGTTGTATCCGTCCACCCAGGCGAGAAAGGGAGTGGCACCGTTTCCAATAATCAAGGGAGCCATGCCTGGCCGATAAAGGATGGTTTGTCCATAGCCAATCCCGCCACTATTTAAAATTTTAAGGTACATTTGAAGGTGGCCGGGGTATTCTTTTCCAACATACAGATAGTTTTCTTTGGTTCCCTCTAACCATTTTAAAACATAAGCTTGGTCTTTAGCACTGAATGAGGAAAGTTTAGTATTAAAACTTTTCCCGTCGTTCCGAACAATGCTAACTATTTCAGATTTTTCATCGTAGGAAGAGATAGAAGCCTTGATTTTACGAACACCATCTGAACTCGTAAATGTGTGTGCCTGCAAAAGGGAATTTACCAAAAAAAGTATTATTATATGCTTATTAAAAGGCATCAACTGATAATTTAGCCCTAAACCCTCTCATTGGTCAAACAGCAAGGTGGTGTTTTTGAGCTTGTGCCTTGTCAATGCAAGTTTTGAAATGTTTTTTAGACCTACCAACTTAAATTCAAGCAAACATTCATGATACCAAGAATATCACTTCTCTTTTTATTATCGCTTTTTCCTGGAATATTAGCTCTTTTTTGTAAGGAATTACCTTTTGGGTACAAGCCCAATATTATACTTATGATCACTGATGACCAAGGTTATGGCCCTATCGGAAAGCACGGAAATCCGTGGATTAAAACTCCAAACTTGGATAAGTTACACGGTCAAAGCACCCGCTTTGAAAGGTTTCTGGTCAGCCCCACCTGCTCGCCCACCCGAGCTGCCCTTATGTCAGGCCGTCACCCCATGAAAAATGGAATTACCCACACCATTTTAGAAAGGGAAAGGATGGCATTAAGCACGGTGACCCTCCCTCAGGTGTTATCGAAAGCGGGCTATGTTTCCGGGATATTTGGCAAGTGGCATTTAGGGGACGAGGAGCCCTATCAACCACACAAGCGCGGTTTTGATGAAGCTTTTATCCATGGAGCGGGTGGAATTGGACAGAAATTTAATTGCTCCTGTGCTGATGTCCCTGGAAACAAATACTTTGACCCAACTATCAGGCATAATGGCTTTTTCGTTCAGACCAAGGGTTACTGTACCGATTTGTTTTTCACCGCCGGAATGGGATGGATAAAGAAAGTAAAAGACCTAGGAAATCCCTTTTTTGCCTATATCACGACAAATGCTCCGCATGGCCCATTCATTGCTCCGCCCAAAAATGCCAAACGATTTACTGATCTTGGCTTCTCTGAAAGGGATGCCGGTTTTTATGGAATGATTGAGAACATTGACGAGAACATGGGGCGATTAATGAATAAACTTGATGAATGGGGTTTGAGTAAAGACACGATTCTTATCTTCATGTCCGACAATGGTTCAGTTGGAGGAATGGTACGAGAAGGTTCCAGGCTAGGAATATCTAACGAAGGCAAGCCTATGGAAGGTTTCAATGCAGGGATGAAGGGTTCTAAAGGTTCGGCCGATGAAGGTGGAGTTCGCGTGCCATTTTTCATTCGCTGGCTAGGCAAATTTCCGGCGGACCAAGCGGTCGAAAGGATTTCCGCTCACATTGATCTTTTACCTACGCTTGCTGATATTGCGGGAATCGAAAAATTGCCTAAAGATCAGGTGGAAGGGCGTAGTTTAGTACCTCTTCTTAAGAATTCGAAGGCAAAGTGGAGGGACCGTTATCTTTTTACGCAGGGTGCCCGATGGAAAACCGGTTCCGAACCGAATGATCATATGTGGAAGCGTTTTGCAGTTAGGAACGAGCGTTTTCGCCTAGTGGAGAACAAGCTCTACGATATGAAGAAAGATCCATCGCAACTTTTGGATATTGCGGACAAAAATCCCAAAGTTGTTCAGTCGATGCGGTTAGCCTACGAAAAGTTTTGGAAGGAAACCCGCCCCCTGATGGTTAACGAGGATGTGCCAATGTCTCCAACTCGCCCATTTCATGTTTTGCATTCTGAGCAGATTACGAAAGGTGGAATCCCGCGTTGGGAAGCACCAAAGTTATAAATTACAAAAAAGGTTCAAAAATCATTTTAGCTGATAAAAATCAAAAATCACTATTTTATTTAAATATTGTTATCGAGATCCTATCTTTTGGTATTCGTTCTTAATTTTCGGCCTCTAAATTTTTTTGGCATCGAAGCTAAACTAAGGGTGAAAAATTAATAATACGGGGTTTAGGATTGCTATTTGCTCTAAATTAATGACCATGGTCTTAATTTAGAGCATTACTCTGATTTATATCTCCGGTTATTTTTCAAAGTTTGTAACAAATAAAATTATACTTCGAGTGGTGAATTCGGATGTACGATAATCCTTACAATTCACCAATAATATAGAGATAGTAACAATGAGTAAAGGTACAGTAAAGTGGTTCAATTCAGATAAAGGTTTCGGTTTTATTACACCTGAGGGTGGCGGAGATGATCTCTTCGTTCATCATTCTGAAATTAAAAGCGGTGATGGATATGCCACATTAAATGATGGCCAGGAAGTGGAGTATGAGGAAGGCACTGGACAGAAAGGTCCTTGTGCAAAAAATGTAGTTCCTGCTTGAGTAAGCTTTTCTAAAGGTATTCAGACCTACCACAGAATCTCACTTCAGAAAGAACTGTTTCTGTTATTATTAATAGGAACTGTTTGATTTAATTCACCCTAAGGAAAAGTAATTTTATGGCAAAAGGACAAAACGCAAAGAAAGAAGTCAAAAAGAAATCTGGTAAAACTCAAAAGGAAAAGAAAGAAGCGAAGAAATTAAAAAAAGCAGCTAAAAGATAGCTGGTTTCATCTCTTCCTATTGAAATAAAGCGTTAAAATTAACGAAACATTTCAATTACAGTTTTTTTAAGTAAAAAGTTACAAAACTTTTTATCTTTCGTGGTTCATTCTGTTAGGTAAAATGATCTTTGTTTTGGTTCCGCTTATGATTGTTTGTGTGCTTTTAACTGCTCATATAATCTTACTTGTTTAAGCATAAACTTAGGTCAAATTAGATTTATCAAATTTAATTCAGTAAATCTTTGAACCGCCTTTAGCTTTTGGTACTTAGGTAAATTTTTTTCATGAAGCCAAAGAACAGCTTATCGGATTAGTATACCATTTCTCCATCGTTTATTTGTTCAAAAAATTATTTTACGAAATAATGTCCTAAATTAGGTATTACAGCCTATTTAAGTGGATTAATTTCAATTTTTTCACAACATTTTTAACATACCAAATTGGTTTTCCGTGCCAAGTAAACCTTAATGCAAATAATTCTCTTTTTATTGATACCCACATTTAATTTTCCTCGAAAAAAGTTTAATTTTAAAAGAATTAAATTTCGTAATTATGTTTAGGAAAACCGAAGTTTTCATATCTGCTTTTTAATTGTGAGGAAGAAAAACAAATTTGGTGACCACTCAATAAATAAGAACAAAACCGCTGACACGAAGCAGTTGAAAAATTTGAATTTAAGTAATTCTACACCTCCACCCCACGCTAATCCGCTAGAAAATAAATTTTCACGAAAATTTTCTCATTATGGGTATTCACTTTTTGCCATAGTAATTTTCTTGGGTGGTGTTTATAGTGGAGCGAAGTATTTACCTAATACAAACCTATCAGAATCCTCTTTTCCTGTTAATGATTATTCGTCGGTTCGAGTTTCAACTAAGATTTCCGAACCTGAAGACTTTTTTCCAGCAGCAGAGTTCAGGAAGCAGTCTGCTATCTTGATTGGATGTCAAAACCAGATTCACCTTATGCCCAAACTTTACGGAGACATTGCCAAAGCTATTGGGAATAAGGTTCCTCTTTTTGGAGTTGTTGGTTCAGAAACTCAAGCCCAACGAGGAGCAGAGTTAATTAGCAGTATTGGATTACCTCCAAGTGCGATGAGATTTTTAGTCATTCCTTCCAATTCTATTTGGATTCGAGATTATGCTCCTTTTATTCTTCGATACGATGACGATCGTGCTCTTATGGTAGATGCAAAGTATCACACGCGAAGAATGAGGGAGGATCGTAAGCAGGATGACTTTCTGGGTTTCGAATTAGCTCGCTCGCTCGGCCTTCCGGTGAGGTCGATACCGCTTGTCTTGGAAGGAGGTAACTTTATTAGTAATGGCGATGGATTGCTCTTAACATCTTCCAAAACTATATCCGTAAATGAAGAGGGGCATTTTACTCATAAGCAGTTAATTAAAATGTTTAATGATTACCTTGGGGTAAATGGCGTTATTGCCTTGAATCCTCTTGTAGGTGAGCCTAATGGGCACTTAGACATGTTTATGACAATGCTGGGAAAAAATCTTGCTGTAATAGCTGAAATTCCAGCATCCATTGATTCCGAAAACAGTGCACGCTTGGATGAAGCGGCAAGATTAGTTTCTTCTCTTAGCACCTCAGCAGGTCCAATTAAAGTAAAACGAATTCCTATGCCACCGAAGTGGGGAAATGATTGGCGTTCTTACACGAATGTAATTATGGCTAATGGAGTTTTGCTGATGCCATCTTTCAACGATGTTGATTCCGTATTAGAAGATCAGGCGGAGGAAGTGTATAGATCCTTATTGCCTCCGGATTGGGAGGTAAAACGAATAGATTGTGGCAGTTTGGTAGCATTGAGAGGCCAACTGCATTGTATAAGTTATAATATTCCAAAATTTATTTCAATTGATGGGTTGGATGAGATCGCTATTCCTCGAGCCCAAGTAAATAGGAATTAGTTGAAATTTAAATAAATTTTAATTTATTTAAAGAAGAATACTCGAAGCTATTGTGTAAAAAGTATTCTGTTTGTATTTGGGTACTTTATTTGGGTTGATTATACATTTTAAAAGTTTGGAATTTGCTTAAAACTAGTTTGACTATGAAATATTTGTTAATTCGAATAAGTGTATTCTTTGAGATGAACCTTTTATCTTCGATATTAGTACCCTTTTTTTTGATTTTAGCGTTACCGAATCCCTTATGGGGAAATGAGTCAAAGGAGTTTGATTTTTTTGAAAAAAAAATAAGACCAATTTTTATAAGAAATTGTTACGAATGCCATTCTGAAGAATCAAAAAAACTTAAAGGAAGTTTGCTTCTTGATAGACGAGATGGATGGATGAAAGGCGGAGATAGTGGACCGGTAATTTTTCCGGGTGATCCCAACAATAGTATTTTAATCAAAGCTATTCGCTATGAGAGTAGTGATCTGCAGATGCCTCCAGAAAGAAAGTTATCAAAAGAAGAAATTGCGGATATTGAACAGTGGGTTACTAATGGAGCGAATGATCCACGAGAAGAAAAGATCGGAATTGTAAAAAAGAGTAGGCCTTTTCTGACCAAAGGATTAGTTGAAGGCCGTAAATATTGGGCTTTTAAAGTGCTGAAAGATCACCCTCTTCCTGGTGTAGGTTTAAAAAAATGGCCGGTTGATCCTATAGATTATTTTATTTTAGAAAAATTGGAATCTCAGAAACTTAAGCCAGCTGTAAAAGCCGATCCAAACACATTATTGAGGAGGATTTATTTTGACTTAACTGGACTTCCGCCAAGTCCAGATCAAATCAACGCCTTTGTTTTGAATCGTTCACCAGATGCATATTCTAAGCTAGTGGATAATCTACTTGGCTCAAAAAGGTTTGGAGAAAGATGGGGGCGCCATTGGTTGGATGTGGCTCGCTACGCAGACACCACTGGGGGAGGTCGAAATAAACCATTTCCAAATGCAAGTCGATATCGGGATTATGTGATTAATAGTTTTAATAAGGATAAACCATTTGACCGTTTTATTATCGAGCAAATTGCAGGGGATTTGATACCATCAGATTCAGATTCTGAATATAATGAAAATTTAACTGGTACGGGATTCTTGGCTCTTGGTCCGCATAATTATGAATTGCAGGACAAAGAACTTTTGCGAATGGAGGTTGTAGATGAGCAGCTTAGTGCGGTTGGACGTGCATTCATGGGCATTACCATGGGGTGTGCTCGTTGTCATGATCACCCCTTTGATCCGATTCCAACAAAAGACTACTACTCTATGGCGGGAATCTTTCGAAGCACTAATAGTTTAGTCCCGGGAAATGTAGCCAGTTTTCATGAAAGAGAATTACGGGATCAGTTTAACTTACAAAGAAAAGAACATAGTAAAATCATGGCTTCTTTTGAGAAGAAATTAAAAGAGGCTCTTTCGGTATTGAAGTCATTAGGGGGTGAGAAAGTAAATTCAACAAGAAGTCAAAGATCCTTGGATCCTCTTTCCCTTAATGGAATAGTTATTGATGATTCTGAAGCCAAATTGTCTGGAAAATGGATTTCTTCGACCCACATTAATGGTTTTGTCGGAAAACGATATTTGCATGATGAAAACAAGGATAAGGGCAACAAGTCGATTACCTTTTCAGCAAATATCCCACATGATGGAGAATATGAAGTGCAAGTCTCTTACACTTGTGGACCAAATCGTTCGAAAAGAACTCCGGTGACTGTTATGCATGCAGATGGTGAACAGAAAATCCACATTGATCAAAGCAAAGCACCTAAGATACTTGGGATATTTGAGTCCGTTGGAAAGTTTCAATTCGATAAGAAAAAAAGGGAAGTCGTTCAGATTACAACGGAAGGGACAATGAATGTTGTCATTGCGGATGCGATTCGTTTGGTTCCGGTAGGTAAAGAATCTATTGCTAATCTCTCCCAATCAAATCCAGATGATTCTGAAAACAAAAAAAGGGTAAAAATTCAGATTAAGGATGCAGAAAAGCAAGTTGCTGAGTTGAAAAAATCTATTGAAGATCATAAAAAAAGAGCACCTCCTGAAGTTCAAAAAGTAATGTCCATTTTGGAGCAGAAAGAAGTTGGTGATTGTCATATCCACTTACGGGGGGGAATACGCAATTTAGGACCGATTGTACCACGGGGTTTTTTGGTCGTGGCAACTCCACAAAGCATGTCTCCTTATCCTCAGATTCCAAAATCATCAAGCGGTCGCCTAGAGCTTGCACTTTGGCTATCATCCCCCCAGAACCCTCTTACTGCACGCGTATTTGTCAACCGAGTTTGGCACCACCTGTTTGGTCGTGGAATCGTCGCGACTCCAGACAATTTCGGAGAAATGGGTAATCGGCCTACCCACCCAGAGCTTTTGGATTATCTCGCACAATATTTCATTGCTAAAAAATGGTCCACCAAGGCACTTATCCGTAAAATTGTATTGTCTAGTGCTTACAAAATGTCCTCTTCTGCCTCTAAATACATACTAAATGAGGATCCTGAAAACCAACTTTTTTCTAGGCAAAACCGACGAAGATTGGAAGCGGAAGCTATTCGGGACTCCATGCTTTTGGCAAGCGGACAGATTTCTTACAAAGACTCTAAAGTGAATCTAAACCGCTCATTATTCAAAAAAATTGATCGAAATAAAGTGCCTGAAATTTTTGATATATTTGATTACCCAAATCCAGGGTTAGTTTCTGGTAATCGAAACACTAGTACAGTCCCTACCCAAGCATTGTATATGATGAACAATGATTTTGTTATTAATCATGCTGAGTTAACTGCCAAAAATATTCTTTCTCTCAAGAATTTAGATGATAGGGAGAAGATTAAATTGGCTTTTTTAATCTGTCTTGGGCGTGAGCCACATGAAGGAGAAAGAAAATTTGTTCATAGGTATTTAAACCAAGGGATAACGGAAAAAATTAGTTTAAAAGCAATGGAAGGCCTTGTGCATTCTCTTTTTGCATGTTTGGATTTTCGGTACCTGAATTAAATTTCATATGATCATGTGCTCTAAAGAATTATCCCGAAGAAGTTTACTGAAGTCAGTGGCTTGTGGGTTTGGGTCTCTTGCCTTGGCCGGTATTGAGAGTGCTAATGCTCAATCCTTGAAATCGTTACGGGCAAGACCCTCTTTTTTTCCTCAGCGAGCTAAGCGTGTAATATTTATTTTTATGGCAGGCGGTCCCAGTCATGTGGATACTTTCGACTACAAGCCGGAACTTTTTTCCAATGACAGCAAGCAAATTGATTTCGTTGGCGTACGTACTAATACTTTCGGTAAAGCGAGTAAGCGTACCTTAATGAAACCACTTTGGGACTTTAAGCAGTATGGTCAAACCGGGAAGCATGTATCATCTTTGTTTCCGCATATTGCTCAGCATGTTGATGAACTTGCTTTTATACATTCTATGCATACGGAAGGCGTTGCTCATGGCCCATCTACCCTATTCATGCATACTGGAGCTACTAACTTGGTGCGTCCCTCTATGGGAAGTTGGATTTCATACGGTCTTGGGACGGAGAATCATAATTTACCTGCTTTCGTAACGATTTCCCCATCTTCAAGCAAAGGCGGACCAAGAAATTACGGTAATGCTTTTTTGCCATCTATTTATCAGGGAACGGCACTAGGAAGAGCTGGTAATGCTAATGGGGCCAAGATTCGAAATGTAGATAATGCCATGCTTAGCGATTCTCAAAGAAAAAGTCGCTTTGATCTTTTACAGAAATTAAATTCAGTTCAATCGAGTGACTATTCACAAGATGATGAACTGGAGGCGACAATTGAAAATTACGAGTTGGCTTGGCGAATGCAGATGGAAGCCCCCGAATTAACTGATCTATCCAAAGAGACTAAGGCTACTAGGGGTATTTATGGTATAGACGAAAAACCTACTGAAGATTTTGGAAAGCAATGCTTATTGGCTAGAAGAATGGTCGAGCGAGGAGTTAGGTTTGTTAGTGTTAATTATTCTGATGAATCGGCAAACCCAAGGTGGGATCAACATAATAATATGCCGAAACATGCCGATCACGCCAGAGCAACCGACAAACCAGTAGCTGGATTGTTACAGGATCTGAAAGCCCGTGGTTTATTGGAGGACACATTGGTTTGGTGGGGAGGTGAATTTGGAAGAACGCCCTTTTCTCAGGGAAAAGATGGACGGGACCATAACCCCCGGGGCTTTACGGTATTTCTTGCCGGAGGCGGAATAAAACCGGGTATTTCTTATGGTTCAACGGATGAAATAGGAGGAATCGCCGTTGACAAGCGGGTTCACATGCATGACTTGCATGCAACCATTTTATATGCAATGGGACTAGATCATGAAAAATTAACTTATAATTATGCGGGTAGAAATTTTAGATTGACTGATGTGTATGGTCGTGTGGTTAAAGAATTATTTTCTTAGAATTTCGTAAATTAAGCTTACAGCATTAAATTTTTAAAAAGTCTGTAAATTTCTTGATATATTTTAATGCATTAAAAGAATATTTATTTTGAGCAACTAAGCTGTCCCTTCGCATTAAGGCAGTAAAGTGCTTGCAAGATTTAATGACAGCTGTTATTTCTGATCGCTTTCTCAAATTTTTTGTACCCCCAAACTTATCATGTCAGAATTAAGTGATTTAACTATTAAGGTAGCGCCACGCGATCAAACTGGGCGCCAAGCTTGCAATAAACTTCGTGCATCAGGCAGAATACCTGCAATTCTTTACGGTAAAGAAATTAACAAATCGGTCTCCTTAGAAGACAAGTCCATGAGAATGTTGCTACGAAAAGCTTCTGGAACATCTTCTTTGTTACGATTACTTGGTGAAGAAGGTGAAGATGAGTTAGTTTTGATTAAAGACATGCAAATGGACCCCATCAAAAATAGTATTCTTCATATCGATTTTGTACAAGTCAATCGGGGAGAAGATTTGCAAACCAAAATTCCACTTACCCTTAACGGTGAAGCTGAAGGGGTTAAGACAGAGGGTGGAATCTTAGAGGTATTGGTAAATGAGGTAGAAATTCGCTGTCGTCCAAGTAATCTGCCAGCACAAATTGAACTAGATATCTCAAATCTTGCATTAGGAGAAAATCTTCAAATTAAGGATTTGCCCAAGTTGGATGGCGTGGAATATGTTGGAGATTTAGATGGAATGTTGGTATCCTGTGTAGGAAGTGCTGGTGGGCGTTCATCTGCTGAGGATGAAGACGAATCCTCTGAAGCAGAAGCAAGTGATGCTGAATCAGAGGACTCTCCATCCGTTGAGGGTTCCAAGGAATAATAATTCCTTTTCTGCTTGATGAATCGTGGGAAATTTTGCAATTATTGGTCTAGGCAACCCTGGGCAGGTTTATCAGAAAACCCGACACAATCTTGGCTTTTGGTTAGTTGACGCAATTGCGAAGAGAGAAAATTTAGTATTTCAAACAAGTAAGAATTTCCACGCCGATCATTTAGTTATGTCCCGAAAAGATACTCGTATTTTATTAGTTAAGCCAAAAACTTTTATGAATGAAAGTGGGAAATATCTTTCAAAAATGCTTTCATACTTTAGATGTTCGCCAATTAATGTTGTTGTTGTGCATGATGAATTAACATTACCATTTGGGGAACTCAAAATATCTCACAACAGAGGGGCAGGCGGTCACAATGGTGTTGCTAGCGTAATAAGTTTTATCGGAAATTCATTTATGCGTTTTCGTTTAGGGATCGGTTCTAAACCTCATCCCCAAATGAAACTTTCCGACTTTGTTCTTTCTAGGTTATCTTTGGAGGAATCTAATTACTTAGATAGTAAAAAAGAAAACCTCATCGATGCACTTTACGGTCTTATCGATAACGGCTTGGATGCAACTATGAATTTAATTAACCAAACTAAACCTTCCCAACAACTATCCTAATGAATAAGCGAAATTATTTAGCTACTATTGTATACGATGCACACGGTGCAGATGGATCTGCAGACGAGATGATTCCAAAACTTAGTGAAATTATCCGTCAAGTCGAAGGCGAAGTAACCAAAGTTGATAATCAAGGATCTCATGATTTTATATACCCGCAAAGCAAAGACAGGACTTCTGGTACTTTCCTTCAATTTGAAATTGAGTCCGACCCAGAATTACCAACACGCTTAAAGGAAAAATTAAAGTTGGAAAAAAAGGTTGATCGTATTCTGATCGAGCGCAAATAATAACGACCGTTTTCTTTAGTCTAAATTTATTTTCTTAATGGCATCTCTCAATAAAGTTTTACTCATCGGTAACCTAACACGTGACCCAGATGTTAGAATGATGTCTAACGGTAGGCCGGTTTGTAACTTCGGACTCGCATTAAACAGATCTTACAAAGATGGAGAGGGAAACAGAAAAGAAGAGACCACTTTTGTGGAAGTTGAATCTTTTGGACCCAGAGCAGAGGCAGTGGGAAGATTTTTTACTAAAGGTCGATCTATTTTCATTGAAGGACGTTTAAAATTAGATCAATGGGAAACAAAAGAGGGTGAAAAGAGAAGTGCTTTGCGAGTTGTTTTAGATAGTTTTGAATTTGTTGATTCTAAGCAGGATGGCTCATCTTCTAGTCCTCGTACTATGGATTCCACTCCTTCTTCAGAAACCGGAGATTCAAAAACTTCCACTTCTACTTCTGTAAATAAAGAAGACGCCTTGGATGACGATGTACCCTTTTAACCACAATAAAATTATTTAATTATGGCCACAACTGAAATATTACTCGTACAACATATACATAATTTAGGATCTGAAGGAGATGTTGTCAAAGTTCGTCCCGGATATGCTCGCAACTATCTTTTGCCACAAAAGAAAGCAGTTCCATTGAATCTGGCTAACAAGAAACGCTTAGACGCACTTAAAGTAGCTCGGGCAGCAAGAGAAACTGAGGAACTTCAAAAATCACAAGAAATAGCATCGAAATTAAAGGAAGCTAAAATAGCAGTTGCAGTCAAAACTGGTGCAGGTGGTAAACTTTTTGGGTCGGTTACGATTAATCATATTTTGGAAAAACTTAGTGAAAAAGGATTCACTATCGATAAGAAGCACATCAAATCCTTTTCTCCTATAAAAGAATTGGGAATTAGTAAGGTTACAGTTTCATTACACAATGATGTTGAAGCGGAAATCGAAGTAGAAGTAGTTTCAGAAAATCCAATTGAGGACAGCGAATAAATCTTTGCTGTTAGCAGAGAAATAGGAATAACCTAATGCCAACCTTGGGATCTTCTTCATCAAAAGAAAAATCGGTCAACAGGTACGCGGGCGACGATACAAAGAGAAAATCCTCAGTCAAAGATACAATAGAGGGTAAGCCTTTACCCAGTAATTTAGATGCAGAACAAGGTCTTCTTGCTGCATGCATTATGGACACTTCAGGTGAAGTTATGGGTAGGTGTGCGGAACAAGCAATTGGAGCAGATCATTTTTACCATTTAAATCACCAAATTATTTTCGAAGCGTTGCTCGAGCTTAATCGGGACAATAAAGCTGCGGATGAGATACTGCTTGCGGAAAAACTTGAATCAAGAAAGCAATTAGATCAAGTGGGTGGTCAAAGTGCTTTATTTGAACTTACTTCCAGAATCGATACTACTGCACATGCCACTTATTGGTTAGAGATTGTTAAGGAAAAAGCACTTTTGAGAAGATGTATTTATGTTGCTTTTGAAATCATTGACGGAGCCAATAATTTACAGGGGGAGGTAGATGACTTTCTCTCTGGAATGGAACAGCGCGTTTGTGAATTAGGTGATGATCAGAATTCGCGTTCCTCTCTGCATTTTCGCGAACCCATACAAAAGGCAATGGGGGAAATACAAAAAATGTTATCTAAGGAAGAGGCAGATGGATTGCTGACTGGTTATAAGGATTTAGATAACTTAACTAATGGTTTAAAGTCGGCAGAAATGGTTGTTATCGCCGCTCGCCCTTCAGTAGGGAAAACTAGCTTGGCAATGAACATTGTCGAAAATATTGCATTTTCTCATAAATATATTAACAACCCAAAGAATACTTTAGTTTTTAGTTTGGAGATGAGCGCTTCTTCCTTGGCAATGCGTTTGATATGCGGGAAAGCTAAGGTAAATATGAATGACCTTCGTAAAGGTTTTGTTGCTAAAAATTATGCGGAGAAACTGAATGAGATTAGTCAGCAATTTCAGCAAGCTCCCATTTGGGTGGATGACACCAGTGGATTAAGTATTAACCAAATACGAGCAAAAGCACGAAGAGTTAAATCTAGAAACGGATTGTCTTTAATTGTAGTCGATTATTTACAATTAATTTCCGGTGATCGGTATTCTTCATCTCGAGAGAACGAAATTTCAGTAATTTCGAGAGGTTTGAAATCAATGGCTAAAGAATTGGAAGTACCTGTAATTGTCCTTAGTCAACTCAACCGTGATTCCGAGAAAGAAAAGAGAGATCCTCGTCTTTCTGATTTGAGAGAATCTGGCTCGATTGAGCAGGATGCTGACATTGTGATGTTGCTAGGAAAACAAAGGAAAGGCGAAGATATAAGAGAAAGTGATATTTCTCAGGGTGAAGGAGATAGCCAAGGTGAAGACTTTGAACCCATAAAACTTATTCTTGCCAAACAAAGAAATGGACCCACGGGTTATGTAAATCTTGCCTTTGTTCGAAAATACACAAAGTTTGAAAGTGCACAATATGATCCTCGCCTTAATTAAAAACTAAATGAGTATGATTCGTTCACTTTTTCCTATCCTATTTCTGCTTTCAGGAATGGTGATTCTGTGGTCGCAAGTAATTCCTGATGGCAAGACAATTTCATCTATTTCTATTGAATTAGACGGTCCTGATACGATCGGAAAGTCTTTTATTTTGCAAAATTTGCAGATCGAAACGGGAATTCCTTACAAATCCAATGCGATTGATAAGTCCATTACAAATTTAATGGCAACGGGGGCAATTGATGATGTTAAGGTTTTCTTGGATCCAGATAAAACTTCCGCAACAGATGTGGCGTTGGTTTTTAAAGTTTTCACTAAAGCCCGAATCGGAAAAATCATTTTTGAAGGTAATGAGAAGCTGTCTAATAAAAAGCTTGAGAAATCCATAGAGATCAGCATCGGTGAATTGCTTGATGAGGCAGAAATTAAAGCTGATCAGAGATCTCTAACTGAATTGTATTTAGAAAAAGGTTATTGGAACTCACAAGTAGACAGTCAAATTATCAGAAAAGAGGGCGATAGAAGCGTGTCTGTTGTTTTTACAATTGTTGAAAACGAAAAACGTAAGATAAGTAAAATTAATTTTGAAGGTAACGAAAATATTTCTGACAAGATTCTGCTTAAGGAGATGGAGACAGCACCGTGGAGGTTTTGGCGCTTTTGGTCGAAAAGATCTCGTTATCGCCCTTCAATTTTGGAAGAAGATTTAAATAACCTTCGATCGGCTTATCGGGACGAAGGGTTTTTAGATGTGGTTATTGAGCAAAGTGGAGTTAAAATCGTACCTAATGGAAAAGGATCTCTTGATATCGTAGTCAGTGTTACAGAAGGAGAAAGATCATATTTTGGAGAAATTTCAATAGTTGGAAATTCGGTCATTACAACCGAAGATTTAAAAAGTTTGAATAACCGAGGGGACAAAGAACTTAAAACCGGAGATTTTTACTCCCCTACCCTTCTTGCAGAAGAAAGAAGTCGTTTGAGAAAAAAATATGGAGAGAAAGGCTACTTGGATGCCCGAGTTATTTCCATTCGAAAGCCAAATTTGGAAACGGGTCAGATAGATCTTCGTTTTGAAATTACTGAAAACAATAAATTTACGGTTAATTCGATTCAAGTTCGAGGTAACGATAAAACAAGGACAACGGCAATTGTTAGAGAATTAGCCCTTGCACCTGGCGAAACCTTTGATTTGGTTCGGATGGAGACGAGTGAAGCACGATTACGTAATACCCGTTTTTTCGAAAAAGTGACCTTGGATGACGAGCCTATCGCATCGCAAGATCCGGAGTTACAAAGTAGTAGAAGAAATTTAATTGTTAATGTAGAGGAAGGTCGCACTGGACATGTTTCATTCGGAGTGGGTTTCAGTACTTTAGAAAAGGCTATGATGTTTGCTGAGTTTCGCCAGGGAAACTTTGATATTATGAGATGGAGGAGTCCGCATCGATTGCAAGGCGATGGCCAAAAATTTCGTCTCCGTTTAAAACTTGGTGCTCGCAGTAACGAGGCACGACTTGCCCTAGAAGAACCTTGGTTTATGAATCGTAGAGTTGCTGCAGGGTTTGAATTATTTCGGGAAAAGTCTGATTACTACAGTTCTTATTATGACGAAATGAGAGCGGGATTTGAGGTGTATTTCCGAAAAAGATTGTTTGAACTGGTTGAAGGACGTCTATTTTACAGTTTAGAAGATGTTGTTATCAGTGATATTGCAACTTCTGCTCCTGCCTTCATAAGGGCTGATGCAAAATACGATTCACATAAGAAAGAAATAGACAGAACAATTTCTAAAGTTGGATTAAGTTTAACAAGAGATACAAGAAATAGTATATTATTTCCTTCTGAAGGAAGTATTGTAACAATTCGAAAAGAATTTGCGGGTGGGCCCTTTGGTGGTGATGCAGACTACGGACGTTTTGAAATACAGGGTGCAAAATTTATAGAAACTTTTGACCCTATGGAACAGGTACTTTCTGTTGTTGGTAGGTCAGGTACCTTAGGTCGATTTGATGGCGAAGATGCTGATGTCCCTTTCTTTGAGAAATTCTTTTTGGGCGGTCCATATAATTTGAGAGGTTGGGATTATCGTGAGGCTGGTCCTCAATCTTCTAGTGAACCTACAGGGGGTAACTCTTACAGTTACCTTAGTGCCGAATATACTTTTAAAATAGCCGATCCATTACGCTTTGCATTCTTTTATGACGGAGGCTTCTTAAGGTCAGGCGATTTTAAATTTCTCCCCGGTGATGATATGCAAGGCTGGCACGATAATTGGGGATTAGGTGTTCGTATTATGGTTATGGGTATGCCTTTACGCTTAGATTTAGGGTTTCCTATTACTGATCCCACAAATACTGGAGGTTCTCCACAGTTTCATTTTTCTGGAGGTACACGATTTTAATTCACTGTCATCTTAAACCATTCAAATAACTCATATTATGTATTCGTTTTTTCGTTTTCCTCTCATCGTAGCTTTTCTGTTTTCGATTTCTTACACTTACGCTCAAAAAGTTGCTGTTGTTGATGTACAGAAAGTTTTTGATGGCTATCAAAAAGTTAAGGAAGCAAGAGAAAGATTGGATAAATCCAAAAAAATTGCCATGGAAGAATTGGAAATTTTTCGTGCTGAAATGGAAAAAATTGTTAAGGAATTGAAAGAAATGGAAGAAAAAATAAAAAATCCAAATATTGATAGCACCGCACTTAGAAAGCAGTACCAAGAAAAAGTGGAGAAGGCTAAAATAAAGCAGGACGATATGGTTTCTTATGACAAGAGAGCAAAGGCTACTATTGCACAAAGACAAAGGAATCTTCTTGTAGAGCACCTTGCAGATATCAGAAAGGCAGTTGAAAAAGTTGCCGCAGCTAAAGGATATGATTTAATCTTAAATTCTTCTGAAACCCAATTGGGAGTTTTTTATGTGGGAGAAAAGTTTAATATAACGGAAGATGTGATTGTTACTTTAAATGTAAGTTCCGGTAATAAATAGAAATCATAATCCTCTGACTGCTCTGACTTTGAGAGTTTATGGATTTTAAAATATCTTTAGATCGCCTATGCGAGCTTTTACCGGACTCTCAGGTAGAGGGAAGTATTCTAAGCAAAGATTTAGAGGGAATCGCTTCCTTGGAAAGAGCAAGGCATGGTGACATTTCTTTCCTTGGTAATCTTAAATATAAAAATTTAGTTCAATCTTCTAAAGCCTCACTTATTTTATTACCAGAAGACTATATTGGCAGTCCGAAAGAAGGACAGATTTACCTTCGGATTAAGGATCCATCGAAGGGACTGGCTTCTTTATGCAGCTACATTGAAGATCAATTATCTATTGCTCCAGAAATAGCAATTCACCCAACTGCATTTGTTCACAAATCGGCAAAACTTGCTCACGGGGTAAGCGTTGGAGCTTTTGGTTTTATAGGAAGAAATGTTCAAATTGACGAGAATGTATCAGTTGGTACTCATTGTCATGTGGGAGATAATTGTTTAATCGGGAGTGACTGTATCCTATATCCTGGTGTGAAGCTTTTATCTAGATGTCAACTGGGTAAAAATACAATTTTAAATGCGGGTGTGGTTATAGGTTCTGAAGGCTATGGTTTTGATCAAGTTAATGGCACCCATCATAAAATCCCCCACCTTGGCATAGTAGTGGTAGAAGATAATGTTGAGATTGGTGCGAATACCTGTATTGACCGTGCACGATTTGAGGAGACGAGAATTGGTTCAGGAACCAAAATTGATAATTTGGTACAGATCGGACATAATGTTAGAATAGGTAAAGGATGTTTAATTGTCGCACAAGTTGGTATTTCTGGAAGCACTCAATTTGAAGATGGTGTTGTTGTTGGAGGCCAAGCTGGATTTGCTGGTCATTTAAAAATTGGCAAAGGAGCAAAAATTGCCGGCCAAGCTGGAATCACAAAAGATGTGGAAGCAGGGGCTTTTCTTAAAGGGAACCCAGCTTTACCCTTTCATTTGTCTCAGAGAATTTCAATTTTACAAAAAAAATTACCAGAGTTGTTCAATAGATTTGAAGGTATTCTCGGTAAAGAGTAATTTTCACTTATGCAAAACGGAAAGAAACTTAAAATATTTACTGGTAATTCTAATAGGCCATTAGCGAGAGAAATATGTGATTATCTTGAAGTGCCTCTTGGTGATGCGGTCGTAACTTCCTTTCCTGATAATGAAAGCTTTGTTCGCTTTAACGAAAATATTAGGGGGATGGATGTTTTTTTAGTTCAGTCAACTTGTTCGCCTGCAAATCATAATGTGATGGAACTCCTTATTATGATTGATGCGGCCAAAAGAGCTTCAGCTGCCAGAGTCACAGCTGTACTGCCTTTCTTTGGTTATTCAAGACAGGACCGAAAAGATCAACCTAGGGTGCCAATTACTTCAAAGCTTGTTGCTAATCTTTTGGTTGCTGCTGGTGCTAATCGTATATTGACGATGGATTTGCATGCTCAGCAAATACAAGGTTTCTTTGATATCCCCGTAGATCATCTTTACGCTTCACCTGTTTTCTTTGAAGATCTTAAAAGTCGTGATTCCGAAAACATGACTATTTTTTCTCCGGATGTGGGTGGAATGAAAATGGCAAGCGCATATGCTGAAGTATTAGGCTGTCCTATTGGTTTTGTTGCAAAGAGAAGAACGGGTGCTAGTACCGTGGAGGCAATGAATTTAGTTGGTGAAGTTGAGGGTAGGGAAATTCTTTTGATTGATGACATGACTGAAACAGCGGGAACCCTCACCGCAGCAGCAAAACTCTTAAAAGAACGTGGAGCAAAAAAAGTTAGTGCGATAGTCAGTCATTGTGTTTTAAATGACACGGGTAGGGATAGATTAAATCAGGGTTTCTTGGATGAGTTAATTACTACCAATACAGTTGATCTTGATGTTGATGATCTTCCTATAAAAAAACTAAGTGTTGCACCTCTTCTCGGGGAGGCAATTCGCCGAACCAATACGGACAGTAGTATTTCAAGCCTTTTTCAAATTAAAGGTTTTTAAGACTCTTCCAAAGATAAACAAACGGTTAGGTTTAATACGCTAGTTACCCTATGCAACCGTTCTATATTTTCTTAGTTTTTGTTCTATCGCTTTTATGGGGAGATCATCTCGTTGCCCAACAAAAGGGCTTTACCCTAAGTATTGACGAAGGAGAGATTGACCGATCATTAACCAGTGCTCCCTCAAGTTATTCATCGGCACTTAAGAAAGCTACACCGGCGGTGGTTGCGGTAACAACCCAACAAGTTGTTAGAAGGCTATATCCTGGCGGTTCATCTAATCCACGTGAAGAATTCCTTCGAAGATATTTAGGTATTCCTAATTTTAATAATCCTCGAATCGAGGAAGAAATGGTTCCTGCCGGAATTGGTTCCGGAGTAATTGTAAGTCCTGAAGGTCATACGATTACTAATGCACATGTTATAACTGATCCTCGAACCGGTGAATTAGTCGAGGAGGTGTCTGTTCTTTTATCAGACAAAAGAGAGTTTCAAGCTAAAATTATCGGATTTGATCGTTCTACCGATGTTGCTGTGCTCAAAATTGAATCATCTTCCCCATTACCTCATGTATCACTCGCAAATAGTGATTTATTAGAAGTTGGTGATGTTGTATTTGCTGCTGGTAACCCTCTTGGAATCGGAATGACGGTTACTATGGGCATTATATCAGCTACTAAAAGAACCGAGCTTGGAGTACTTGAGCAGGAAGGATCTTATGAAAATTTTATTCAAACTGATGCCGCCATTAATAGGGGCAATTCAGGAGGGGCACTTCTAGATGCTAGAGGTCGGTTAATTGGTATTAATACGGCAATTATTTCGCAGACTGGATCAAGTATAGGAATTGGCCTGGCAATACCCGTAAACATGGTAAAAAAAGTACTAACAGACTTGGTTCAAGAAGGTGGTATAAGGAGAGGTTTTCTTGGGGTAGAACTTGCTTCGACAAATGATGGAAGCGGAGCGATTGTAAAAAAAATTGTACCTGGAAGTGCTGCTGATTTGGCTGGTTTTATTCCAAACGATAAAATTATCAAAGTAGGAGACCGAGAAGTAGATTCAATAAATCAATCTAGGTTAGCGATTTCCCAAACTACACCAGGAACTAAATTACCAATAGATGTGATTAGAAGCGGAAAAAAAATTACATTATTTGTGACGCTCGATTTAATGGGAAGTAAAAATAGAATTTCGATTCCGGGAATTGTTATGGAACCGTTAAGCCCTGAGAATCGTCTTAAATTTCAAATTCCTGCGACGACTAAAGGGGTCGTTGTAACCAAATCAACCGGGGACGCCGAGACATTTAAGCAAGGTGTTGTAATTGTCGAGATTAACGGATTTCAGGTCAATTCGGTACAAGAAGTTGAAGAACAAATTAAAAGTGGTATCAATCGGTTCTATGTCTGGTATAGAAATAAATATCGTTTTCTTGCTTATCGTGTTCCTTAATTCAATAATGAATTATTAACTCCCCGGTTTTGTTGGTTCTATTTCTGATAATTCTTCAGGTAATTGATCTGGTTGATAAGTAGGAAAATCTAATTTTAACAAAGGCTGAAAAGGTACACCGAAATCTAACTCTTCAGTACTTCGATCTACAAGTGAAGTTACAGCTAAAACTGAGCAGTTAGTGGATTGGATGATTGCAAGTGCCTCTGCAACTCGACCTCCTTTAGTTACTACATCCTCAACAAGTAAAACATTGTCAGAGTCAGAAAGAGAGAAATTTCTTCTAAGGGCCAGTTTATCATTTACTTTTTCTAGAAAAATAAATCTACAATTTAATTGACGGGCAATTTCTTGGCCTAAAACAAGTCCACCCATTGCCGGTGATACAATTGTGTTAGGCTTAGCAATATCTAACTTATTTATCAAAAGTTCAGCCAACTTAGTTACTTTATCCATATATTGACAGACTTGAGCACATTGAAAAAAATGCCCACTTCTTAGGCCAGACCTTAGGATGAAATGCCCAGTTAACAAGGCATTGGTTTCCTTAAAAATAGATATTACTTCATTGTCAGAATTGTCAGTCATGCACTTACTTTTTTGATGCATTAATATTTGGCAACAGAATTCATACAACTAACGAAATTAATCAGCTTTGTATAAAAAAAGATTAGATTATATGAAAACTTTAAAACCCCCCTTGGTCCCTTTTAAATAACAATATTTGAATTTAAAAACTAAATTACTTATTTACGATTGGCTTTTCCCAACCAAGGTTAACTTCTGGTCCAATTTTTTTGAATTCAGCGGAAATAACTCTTAATTTTTGTTGAATAATTTCAACTTTTTCATCCTTTGATAATTGAGCCTTTTGCCAATTTTTGTTGGCAATAATAAATTCTTCAGAAGCTGAAAAATTCTTTATTTTTGATCTAAAAACTGCTCCATCTTTATCAAATTTGACTTTGCACTTTTCACAACAAAAACCCACTCTCCTTCCTTCAAAAATTGAAATGTAGGAATCATCGAGGTCCTTGTTGCTAACAGGGCACTTTGAATTGAGGGCTTTTTGATCAGTAGATTTAGCACCAATTTGGTTTTTAATTTTTTCTAATTGTTCTATTTTTAGTTCTTCGTTTTCAATAAGTTTATTGAGCGATTTTTGAATAGTCTCTTTCTGCGTTAAAAGATTATCATAAATTTTTCCTCCCAGAAAATACTTCTTAAGTTTTTCAGCACCTTGAGAAGTCATTTTTGTTTGCCAGAGGAAAATCTTTTTCAAATTACTAAGCTTTTGTAGATTGGGTATTGATGCATCTGAAATTTTAGTGCCGTACATATTTAAGTATTTTAAGTTAGATAACTTTGATAAGTGGAGAGATGCAGCATCTGATATGTTAGTGTTTTCTAAATGTAACCTTGAAAGAAGTTTGAATTTCGGAAGCATGGAAATGCCTTCATCAGATATATTTGTTCTAGCAAGATTAAGCCAAAGAACTTGCTCTGCGATAGGTTCTAATAAGCGAATAGTTTCATCGCTGAAATTTTTACCGGCATATGACGCGTTAACATAAATGGCATTGGTATTTTGTGCTATGGGCATTGCCAAAATCCCTTGCTCTTGAATTTTTTCAAGTAATTCCGGTTTAGCTTTTGGGACATCAGGCAACTTTGGTTGTAAGGCAAGAGTTTTTGAAATCATTTTCTTAGGCATATTTTGAAAAACCTGCAGAGCTGAATTTTTTGACTTTTTATCCAAGTCAGATACTAGAAGATCAAAAGTTGCCCCCAATGATATCCATGCTTTGATAACATCTAATTCTTCCTCGGTTACAGGATTATAATGCTCTTTATCTTCCATGGGAGGCATTGCTTCATCATCATCCTTTGGAAGGGTAATGCGATAAATCAATTCGCTCTCTTCTGCATTACCTTTAATGACAATTTCTTTTCCCGCTCCACTACCTCCTTTTAAGAAGTCTTCTTTCGTATGAAGCTTTAACTTGCCTTTACTTTTATTTTCTCCGTGGCATTCTTGGCATTTGGCAACAAATACTGGGTGTATTAAACTATCATAAATATTCTTTGAAAATGATTCATTTTCTCCTTTGAGCGAATATGAACAGAGAGCAATTGTAAAAAGTAATGAAATGAAAGGTGGTCTCATAATTCGGTTGGGAAATTGTTAATAATAACTATCATATAAAATACACAATTTAGTCCATAGCAAGGTAACGGTTATAAAATGAATAAAAATTTTGATTGGGGTAAGGAACTTTGGCATTTACTTTTTTTCGGTTGTATAGGATTCACTATATGGCCCTTGATTGTTTATTACTTAGGACAAAACATGCATTTTGATTATTTTGCTAAATTACCTCTACGAACATGGGCTGAGCAGAAAGTTTATGGTCCCCTGTCTTATTTAAATTTTCGCTCTTTGATTAGTCTTTCTTTTTTGTTTTTTCCACTCTTATTATCATTCACCATAAGGTCATTGTTAACTTTAGCTCGTAGATGAAACTTTATATTGTTTGTGGTATTAAACTTTCCTGATGCTTGCAAAAATTAGCATAAGATCCATTTAAATCCAATAGTTGTTCATGGCTGCCTTGTTCCACAATTTCTCCATGATTTAAGAAAATTATTTGATCTGCTTCTCGAATTGTACTGAGTCTGTGCGCAATAATCAGAGTGGTTCGGTTTTTGATTAACTGATTTAAGGCAAGTTGTATTTTTCTTTCGGTTTCCACATCGACACTCGAGGTTGCTTCATCCAAAATTACTATTGGAGGAGATTTCAATATAGCTCTGGCGAGTGTCAGCCTTTGTTTTTCGCCCATACTTAGCCTAATTCCTCGTTCACCAATTAAGGTATCTAGACCTTTAGGTAGCTTTTTTACAAATTCCAAGGCTCGTGCCATTTCTAATGCTAAGATTATTTCTTGATCTTTAGAAGATGGTCGTGCAAGGAGTAGGTTTTCTCTTATGCTTGTGTCAAATAAGAATGGGTCTTGTGATACAAGACCTATACTGCCCCTAAGGGAACTAAGGGATAAATTTCTAACATCAACTCCGCCCAATGTTACCTCTCCCTCTTCGACATCATAATAGCGGAGGAGCAGATTTGCTATTGTACTTTTACCGGCACCTGTTGGACCAACCAGCGCGGTGGTTGAACCTGTAGGTAAATAAAAATCTAAATCCCGAACAATGGATTGTCTTTCATCATAGGCAAAGGTTACCTTTGAAAACCTTATAGAATGATTATTTTTAGGAAATAGCAGAGGTTGTTCTGGACTTTTAATTAAGATCTCTTGATCAAGAATTTCAAAAACTCTTTCTCCTGATGCTTTTCCAGCACTTATCATATTATTTATTGAAACTAACTGTCTGACAGGTTCGTAAAACATGTTTGCGTAAAGGAGAAAAGCGAAGAATTGACCTTTGGAAAATGAGGGGTCTGTCTGCAAAAGATATGCCCCCATGCCAACAACAGCCAAAATACCCAGAGATGATGTAAAACTTGCCGTTGGTCCCTGAATGGACCACCTATACATTGCTTTTAGGGATGCTGCCTCTAATTTTTTACTAGATTCGAAAAATCGTTTTTTCTCCCGGTCTTTTAAATCGAAGGCATGAATTAGTCGATTACCCTGAATATCCTCAACTAGTAGGGAATTTAAATTTCCTGAAGCTTCTCGAACATCCTTCCAATTTCTTTTGGATATTTTGGAATACTTAAAAGCCATAACAAGCAAAATGGGCAGAGGAAAAAAGACTAGAGCAGCAAGTCTAGGTTCTTGCACAAACATCATAATTGTGACCCCTAGTAAGGTCAGGACAGCAATTATCCCTTGTTCAGTTCCATCCAAAATGGCTCTTTCTACATTTTGGACATCCTCCACTACTCGTGATGCAATATCACCACTTTTTCTTTTGTCATAAAAATTGATTGGTAAATTAAGTAATTTATTGTGAAGAGCTTTTCTAATGCTTAAAATTACTTTTTGTTCTAATTTATTATTTACCCGAATTCTAAGGCAATTAAAAATTTCTTTGGCAAAAAAAAGCCCCCCAATTAAAAGAATACCGTTAAAAAGAATTTTCTGATTATCGGGGCCTTCCGCAAAAATTTGATCCAATACCCGCTGAATTGCAGATGGAACCATTACCGATAGAATGGTCATTATAAAAGCCAAAGAAAGCGTTAAGGAGAAGAGAATTTTGTGTTCAAAAATATAAGAAGAAATTCGACTAATAATTTTTTTGTTTTTGCTTTGTTTCATGTTTGATGTTGAACAGATAGACAAAACCTTTTTTTTCATTTTGACAAACATCGACAATACAATATCCGAAGGACCCACAGGAGCAATTCTTCATGACTTACCATCTCCATATCAAGCGCATCCGCTTGGGTTGTTACATCTTCCGCGTTTTATAGCAAAAATTAAAAAACATTTAGGTAATGAACTACCCAAGAGTTATCAGCGTAATTTTACTAAAGGGTTTGATGGCTTTTTATGCCTTCACTTAGGGGTCGATCCACAAGATGTAATTGAATGCGTTAAAAACGCAGTCTCCGAGCATGAGTTAAATAAAAAATTGAAAGAGCTTTTTCCTGCTGAACTCAATTCGCATGTTTGGAATCGCAAAGTAGTGCAAATGGGAATGTCTGATATGGCATTAGAAAAACTTGAAGAGATAAAGTCTGATCTCGGTGCAGACAATCGACCAGACTTACGTTCATTTGCGGATGTAATTGAATTTGACGAAGGACGTATTGAATAATTGATTCGTTAACTCCTTTTTACGGTTAATAAAGTCAAATCATCTCTGTCACAGGAAATAGATGAAAATTCTTCTAAGCTTTTCATGAGTGAGGAGTTAAAAGAAAGGGGAGTATTATCTTTGGCATTCTTTAGTTTATTGCATAATCGATCCAAGCCGAATTCTTCGTTTGACTGATTTTGAGATTCGGTAACCCCATCTGTATAAAGAACAAGCATGTCACCCTTATTAAATGAACAGGTTTGATCTTCAATAATTTCTTCGAATAGATCAGACGGAACCATCCCTAAAGCCATTCCGTTACCATGAAGCTTGTGGACTTCTAATTCCTGCTCATTCACTCTGCCTAAAAGTGCCGGTTCATGCCCTGCCCTTGTATAAGTTATCGTATTGGCATGAGTATCTATAATCGCTAGTACCAGAGTGATAAACATATCTTCTCGAATTCGTTCCTCGAGATCCTGGTTAAGTTGAATTAAAATTTCTTTGGGTGTTTTGGATTTTTTGACATAATGCCTCAGATTGGTCTGGCAAAGGGCCATAAGAAGCGAAGCGGGTACACCTTTCCCTGAAACATCCGCAACTGAGACGGCAAATTTTGTGGATGATAATTTGTAAAAATCATAAAAATCACCACTAACCTGAGAAGAGGGAACATATTGAGTATCGATTTCCACGCCTTTGAAATCGGGTGATTCTTTGGCAAGAAAGAGTTCCTGAACATCTCTTGCTAAAGTGAGGTCTGAGTCCATTTGTGTTTTTTCGACTCTTAAATTCATCGCATCTGAATTTTTAATTGCAAGAGCTGCCTGTTCGGCCAGGGAGTTAACCAAGGATAGGTCAGTCTCACTAAAAGGTAGGCCGTTGGTGGGGTTCGCAACAACTAGAACTCCGAGTATTTGATCGTCATGGATTAAGGGAGAGTAAATGAGTGAGCGAAGTGTTAAAGCTGGATCATCATGCTTAACAACTCTCGGGTCAATATTTGCCTGAGGTACATAAACTGCTTTGCCAGTTTTAGCTACTTCACCAATGATACCCTCACCATCTTCTAAGATTTCCGAAGCTAAAATTTTTTCTAAGAACCGAGCCCTTGTGGAACTACTATCTTCGGAGGAAGACTTTAATTTTCTTTGAGGTGGGAAAAGTCCTTCAGAGGCAATGCTTTGAAGTTTTCCATTGGATAACTTTTCATAAACGCATGCACTGAGTGCCCCCGTAGTCATTACAGCAGTGTGTGCAATTCTTTGATAAAGTTCTTTTCTTTCAACGCCTTCTCCTATTGCCACTGCTAAATTATGCATGAAATTAACTACGATTTCCTTTTCTTGCTGAAGGCGAACCTTTTGGTCTATGAGAAGTGACTTTTCTGCTTTGGCTTTTTTTCTAGTGTAATTCCAGACAAAAATTCCAAGAAGCAAACCTGCAAGGAAATATAGAAATGGATTCATATAAGGATTATATCTTAAGCAGAATCTTCAACTTTCTGTTCTAGGTAATTAACCACATCCTTGAAGATCTTTGAATTCTTTTCATTAAGATCAAGTAAGGTTTTATGGGCTTTATAAATTAATTCTGGGCTGGCCTTGTCAGATTTTGATTTCACCTTGAGTTCTTCAAGCTCGTTAGGGCTAGAAACAAAATCTGAACTTACCGTTGCAATTTTATGAATACCTAGGTTTTTAACAGTTTCTAAATTTCTTCCGATTAAATTGAGAAGAGTAAGATTACCGCCTTCTTGAGACTTTCTTAATTGCAAAGCCAGACCGACTAAAATCCCCAAAAAAGTGCTGTCCATACTGGAACAATTTTGAAAGTCGATTACAAATAGCCTATTTCCTTCCTGAACCATCTCATGAAGAAAAGATCGTAAGGGAGAACAATTTAAGTAAGAAGCTTTTTCCCGAATTTGGACATACACTTCGTTATTTGTCGCGCAAACTCTATATATTGATTCTTTGTTCACGCTAGAAATTTAGTGTTATTTAGATAGATTTACCTTTTCAAAAAGATTTCAATTTTTTTTTCTTTAAAAAAAAGGAACACGGGGTGATATCTTGTAGGTAGTTAAACTCAGTAAAAGGAAACATATACATACCATTTAAGAGAAATGGTATTATCAGTCCATGATACCCTTTCATGAGAAGACCAAAGTTTGTAAGGAATTAAAGGGCTTCTTTAATCGCGTTAAAGTCGGGTAATTGTTTTGGGTCTTCGGATGACCAAGCAAATGTGATTTCACCACTTTTTGAGATGACGAATGCGGATCGCTTGGAAACCCCGTTAAAACCGATGAAATCTTCGTACAAAACACCGTATGCTTTTGATACCTCTTTGTTAAAATCACTGAGTAGAGGAAAATTTAGATTTTCTTTAATCGCCATAGCTTCTTGTGCAAATGGACTGTCCACGCTTATTCCGAAGACTTTTGCGTTGAGATTTTCGTAAGAAGATAGATCATCACGAACTGAGCAAGTTTCCTCAGTGCATACTCCAGTAAAAGCAAAAGGGAAGAAAAGTAAGACTACGGAGGATTCTCCATTAAAGGAGCTTAGCGTGATGTCTGAAAGACCTTCGGGCGTTTTAGTTTTAAGGGAGAAATCTGGTGCGGAGGAGCCTACTGATAATGTCATGTCAACTATAGTTCAATTTAGGGTTCGTAAACAATAAATTAGGTAACGGACTATGGAGTGAAAGCAAGCGGAATTCGCAGTATGCTTAAAAGAATTAGAATTCTACGCTCGAAGAATGTATTTCAGTTCTTTAGAATGGTTCTTATAAAAAATTATAAAATGAGTAATAGCAAATTATTGTCGAATGCCGAAATAGTTATCGGTGAAGAAGAATTAATTGAAAAAATATCTCAGGGAAAGAAGCTAAAAATCAAGTTTGGCGTTGACCCAACTAGACCAGATTTAACTTTTGGACACTTGGTTGTTTTTAACAAATTAAAACAATTTCAGGATGCAGGACATGAAGCAATTTTGTTGATTGGAGATTACACGGCACGAATTGGAGATCCGAGTGGTCGATCAGATTTGAGGCCCGAGCTAACGGAGGCGGAAGTAAATGAAAATGCTGAAACCTATCTTGAACAAGCTTTCAGAATAATAGATCCGAAAAAAACGACGGTCCGCAGAAATAGCGAATGGTTTAGCAAGATGTCCTTTGCTGACTCTCTTTCATTATCAAGAAAAATGACTGTAGCTAGAATGTTAGAGAGAGATGACTTTGAAAAGAGGTTTAAAAAAAACCAACCTATTTCGATGGTAGAGTTTATGTATCCATTGATTCAGGGATATGATTCAATAATACTTGAATCTGATGTTGAAATTGGAGGTTCTGATCAACTATTTAATATGCTGGTTGGGAGAGCTTTACAAAAGGATGAAGGTTTGCAGTCTCAAGCTGTTTTGACCATGCCATTGTTGGTCGGTTTAGACGGGTCGAGAAAAATGTCCAAGAGCTTTGATAATTATATAGCCTTCAATGATAAAGCTAGAGATATCTTTGGAAAAACCATGTCGATTTCTGACGAGACAATGTGGGATTATTATAAACTATTGCTCCTTAAGAGTGAAGATACCATCGGAAGTTTGAAACAGAATCATCCAATGGAAATGAAGAAAAATTTATCCATGGAATTAACCAGTCTATTTTATGGAAGTGAAATAGGAGAGAGAGAAAAAATTTCCTTTGGTAATGTATTTACTCAAAGAGAAAATCCTGATGATATGGAGTCTTTTTCTATAACTCAGATAATTTCGGAGGGAGAAATACCGAATATTTTAAATATTTTGAATAAAACTGAAAATTTTGAGTCAAAAGGTCAAATTCGCCGATTAATTCAACAAGGAGCAATAAAAATAGATGGTCAAAAAGTAGACAAGCCAGAGGACTTAATTAATTTGGATAAGAGCAGTACTGGTAAAGTAGTTAAGGCGGGTAAAAAAATCTTTTTTAATTTAGTCCCTTAGGTAGAACTTTTTTCAAAAATGGAGCCGTTAGGCTAATTTTATTTGATAAAATTTGAGAAGTTGTCCCTTTGAAAATGACCTCTCCTCCATTTTCCCCTCCTGTAGGCCCCAATTCAAATAAGAAGTCAGCTTCAGCAATAATGTCTGTATCATGCTCAATCACGATAACGGTATTTCCCTCGTTTACTATACGCTGAATTAAAAGAATTAATTTCTTACAATCTTCTGTATGCAGTCCAATGGTAGGTTCTTCTAGGATGTAAAGCGTTGGTTTTAATTTACGAAGTTTTCTATGTTTTTGTTTATCAACTCCAAGAGCTAACTCAGCTGAAAGTTTTAATCTTTGTGCTTCCCCGCCTGAAAGCGTTGGGGAAATTTGACCCAACTTTATATAACCTAGCCCCGTTTCTACCATGATTGAAAAAGTTTCGGAAAGGAAGTGGTCAAAATTGAAAAAGTTTGAAGCTTCCTCGAAAGTAAGGTCAAGAATTTCTGAAATATTCTTTCCGTTCCATTGAAGCCCTAGAATCTCTTGACGGTATCTAGCACCATTACATTCCGAGCAGGTAATATATGAATTTGGTAAAAAATTCATCTCCACTTTTATTCGTCCGGCACCTTTACATACTTCACATCTTCCACCTTTAACATTAAAGGAGAAATGACTAGGAGAAAAACCTTTAGCTTTAGCTTCGGGCAACGAAGATATCATTGTCCTAATTTTATCCCAGATGCCTAAATATGTAGCAGGTGTTGACCGTGGAGTTTTTCCTATTGGACTTTGAGTAACTTCGATCGATTTATTAAAAATATGTCCGTTTAAAATGGTTCCATTACTTAATTTTAAAGTTCCAGATTTTTCTTTTATAGCTTCCTTAACGGCTTTATGAATGAATCCTCGAACTAAACTTGATTTGCCTGAGCCAGAAACGCCACAGCACACCGATAAACAGCCAACCGGAAAGTCCATATTGATATTCTTAAGATTTCTAAAGTTTACTTTTCTAAGTCCTATCCAGCCCGAATTTTTAATACTTTTTTTGCGTGGTGGTAAATCTCTCCATTTTCCAAGAATTGGATGCGAGATACCTTCTCGCATATATTTGGCTGTTGGTGAGTGCTTTAATTTATGGAGTTCTGATGGTTTTCCTGCTCCCACTACCCTTCCCCCTTCCACGCCTGCATGAGGGCCAATATCAATAAGGTAGTCTGCTTGGGAAATTGTTTCGGGGTCATGTTCAACGACTAACAGTGAATTACCTTTTTTCTGTAAATCCCTGAGTGAATTAAGTAATTTTTGATTATCTTTAGGGTGAAGTCCGATTGATGGCTCATCGAGAACATATAAAACTCCTGAAAGGTTCGAACCCAATTGACCGGCCAACCTTATCCTTTGAGCTTCACCACCGGAAAGAGAAGAAGTTTCTCGGTCCAAAGATAAATAATCAAGCCCAACTTTTTTCATAAACTTAAGCCTTTCCATTATTTCAGGAATAATTGCCCCCGCTATAGAATTTAGGCGTTTTTCTAATTTTATACTTTGTAGAAAAGAAATAATTTGATCGGGTGATTGTTTTAACAAATGGGGCATTGAAATATTGTTATCCTTATTGTCATATATGACTATATTTCGACTTATTGCATTCAGTCTGTCACCCTTGCATTCAGAGCAAGTCTCCCCGTCTTCCATTTGCCACCATTTTCCAGTCGCTGGTAAATCATCTTTCATCCACTGATAAATTTTCCCATATCCTCGGCAGAATGAGCACCATCCTCTCGAGGAGTTCCAAGACAGCATGCTAGGTTCTAAATCGGGGTATGATTCTCCATTGGAGGAATCAACCTTCGATGTAGAATACCAAACGCTCGTTTTTTCGTCTTCTGTTGTTAATAAACATCTGCCATTCCCAAATTTTAGAGAATTTTGAATACTTTGATTAATGCTACTTTTACATGGAATTTGTGTCCAACATTCTAAAATTACTTCAATGTCGTGTAAGCGATATCTATCCAATCCCTCAAATCCTTGAGTTTGTAAAAAATTTCCATCACACCTAACCATATCGAAGCCTTTTTCCCTCACCCAATTAACGACTGGCTTGTGGTGTCCCTTTCTGTTGGCTACGATCGGTGCAAGTAGAAAAAGAGGCTTTTTCTTGTTGGGTTTTACTTTCGATAAAACTTTTTCCACTTTTTGGGAAATTTCAGATTCTGTTGCAATTGATAATGGTTTCCCGTCTTTAACGCTCAGTTGAGTTCCTACCCTTGCATACAAAAGTCGGAGATATTGAGCAATCTCTGTGATTGAGCCAACAGTCGATTTTTTTGTTCCACGGGTGGCTCTTTGTTCAATTGCAACGGTTGGTGATATTCCTGATATTCGATCGACAGCAGGTTTTCCAAGTTGTTCAACAAATTGACGGGCATATGAAGACATCGACTCCATAAACCTTCTTTGCCCTTCAGCAAAAACGACATTAAAAGCAAGGGATGATTTTCCTGACCCAGAAGGACCTGTTACAACAACAAATTTATTTTTGGGAATGTTAATGGAAATATTTTGTAAGTTATTTTCGCGGGCTCCAATAATATTGAGGGTATTGAATTTATTTTTCCTAAGTGCTTTTGTTTTATCTTTCTTTTCTGGTGTAATCTTACTTTTTGGATTAAAAATTATTCCAGTTTGAGTTTTAAGCTTGGCAATTTTTTCAGGTGGACCTGAAGCAACTAATTTTCCACCTTTTTTTCCAGAATTTGGACCCATTTCAAAAATCCAGTCTGCTTGTGCGAGAACATGGGGGTGATGTTCGACAATTAAAAGACTATGCCCTGCATCCACTATGCTTTGGAGACTATTCATTAATTGATTAACATCTTCAAGATGCAGGCCGGTTGTGGGTTCATCAATAATAAGTAGTGATGGAGATAAGCCATTCTTCAAGGTTGTCATATACTTGACCAACTTTAGTCTTTGAGATTCTCCCCCAGAGAGCGTATTAAGAGGTTGGCCTAATGTTAGATAGCCAAGGCCAACTTTTTTTAATGAGCTAAGTTTTTTATTTGTTTTCGGAAATTGTTTAAAACGAGAAATAGCTTCATCTATGGTTAAATTGAGCACATCTAAAATATTCAATCCATCATAATGAACTGAAAGAATTTCTTCTTTGAATCTTTTACCATGACAATAATTACAGGGAATTTGGATATCGGAAAGGAATTGCATTTCAACAATTTCATACCCCAGGCCATTGCAGGTATCACACCGTCCACTTCCAGAATTAAAGGAGAAGTCGCTTGCTGTAAAACCGAGTCTCTTGGCGGCTTCAGTCCTGCCAAAGGCTTCTTTGATGGGGCTCCAAGCATCTGAATAAAGAGCCGGGTTGGACCTCGGCGAACGAACTACTGAACTTTGGTCAATGAGTACAATATCTTCAAAGGTTATATCAGTTTCTACCTTCATTCCTTTTCCTGGGTTAGTTAATCCAGAATAAATGATATTGTATGCTAATGTAGACTTACCGGATCCAGAAACACCTGCAATACAAACTAGTTTATCTAGAGGTATTTTAGCAGATAAATTGTGAATGTTATGACATGAAGCTTTCTTAATTTCTAAGAAACGATTCTTTTTAGAAACTTTTCTTTTAGCTCTGTCTAAATATTCGGGGATAAAATCTTTTGAAAGCCATCTTCCAGTTGTTGACCTGGAGGATTGACAT
>JAOHKZ010000060.1 GCA_028101545.1 Opitutales bacterium
CCATTTGAAGCAATTCCCAAAATAAACTAAAAATTTATCTTAAAAATTGAAAAGGGTTCGTTAGAGAATTTTTGTCTTTAATGGTTATTTTGGAGCCATTGGATAAAATCCATCTTGATTCAGTTGCAGTACCTTCCTGCCAATTTCTATTTAATTTAGTTCTTTTTTGATCAATTCTTTCGTCCAAGGCAATGACATCGCTTAGTTTATTGCTAGACCATAGTATATCTATGATAGCACCGCTTTTATCTAAGCCCACGATTTCTACTGCGGCACCTTTTCTGTCGTATTCAGGTAATTGAGGATCAAGGCTAGTATCAATAATTAATAGCGTTTCCTCTGCAAGATTTCTCGCATCAAAAACAAAAGCTTCGTATGTTGCATTAAATCGATCTTCAAGAAGAAAACCATCCATTTTTCTGATAGCGATTTCATGAATATTTGAAGACCATATCGGCATTATTTTGTTACCTCTCTCGTCAATTGCATATACTAAGGCAGGGGCATTATTTGGGTTTCTATAAGATGGAATCTCAAGAATTTCCCTGGCAGCTTCATCAATAGCTCGAGAAAATCCATCCGAACTTGCGGGGTGAATGGTTTCCAACCTTTTGTTATCTGGCATATAAACTACGATTGCATGGGTCTGTGGATAATAAGATGATTGTTCCTTTGAAAGCATGCCATTCAAGTCGAAGTTTCCTTCCTCTTTAAGTAATTCTTCAAGGGACAATATTTTACCTCTTGGGTGATAAAAGGCCCGGTATTTTCCAATAGGTTTTCCATCAGAAAAATCAGCTTCTAATCGAAGATGATTTTTAACTGATAATTCGCCAGGTTTGATACCTTTTTCTTTAATTTCATCAAAATATCGATTCACATCACTTGGTGAGCTGGGATAATAAAGTTTAAAAATTCCATCGAGTTCACCATGAGTATAGTTTTTTTCATAAACCAATTCTCCAGTTTTACCGTAGGCAGTGAATAAACCATTTCGCTTACCTTGGGAAAAAGAACCTTTGAGCATACGCAGACCATTAGATCTCCAAAAGGTGAAATTCCCATCCTTGAAGCCATTTACAAAACCGATCTTAAAGTGAGTTTCTCCATTTTTATGGTAATCAACAATGAATGCCCGTTTATCTTTGCCGAAAGGTTCTTCTTTCCCAAGTTGGTATAAAATTTCGGTTCCATTTTCATCTTTTCTATATTCAACATCGTCAGGGTGTAATTCCTTATCCGAGCAGGAAAATAAAAAGAGGCTAGTTGCCAAGTGAGCAAGCAAGATTAATTTTTTGCCGGAACAATGGATTTGATTCTGCATGTGATTGAATATAATAGAGAACGATCAATAATTTTCGCAATGGAAAACTTATTTAATACGAGCTCTAACTTGTTCAGCGATTTCTAACACATCACTAGCGGGCAGGGTCACAATTTCGGAAGGACGGCCACGAATCATTTTATAAACCACCACTCCTAACCATTTTCCACTTCGATCAAAAACTGGTGTTCCGGGACCAGTGTTTTCTATCACAAAATATTTTCTTGGTTTTTCGATCACTGCATTAACCCAGCCTCTGCGAAGGGTGGATTGTCGATAAAGAGTTTGTCTCAATTTACCTATGGATACAACTTCGTCTAGGATGAGGGGCGTATTTCCTTCGACAGAATTAGGAACTTTTGAAAATACAGCATCTTTATATTCCTCCTTTCTTTCCTTAATCGGTAATACATATGCAAGATCAAGGTCACTATCCTTTAAAAGAAGTTTTGCGGGGACTTCGGTCCCGTCCTGCATGAGCAGCATCACTTCGGTGTAATTGACATTAACCGATGCGCCCGGGGAGCGAAGCCTGGAAAGAATATTAGCTGTCGGATCAACTGTATTGAGAGAAAGTACGGTTAATCCATCCTTTGCGATGATGGTACCAAGAGCCTCGAGTTTCTGTTCCTGTGGGGGGAGGCTTCGTCCACCCGCACTTATTTCAAGTTTTACGGTAACGGAGACCCAGGTTACGCAGTTTGCATTTTCCTTTAGAAGATTTCTCCAAAGTGATTCCGGTTTTTTAGCAATGGCTTGAAATGAAGCACCCCAAAAAAGAGCCAAGGTAAAAAGTATAAGTTTTTTCATATGGGAAGTAGTTCGGGTTTGGAATTTCTAGGTATTATCCCAATCAGGTTCAAGCTCAAGGAAAAGGGTATGGATCCCTCTTTTAACAAAGAAAATAATTCGTTTCTCTTTTTCTTTAATCCATTGATCCATTTTCTTTTCAAATAATTCTATTTCACTCATGTTCTCTCCATTGATTTTGAGCACTAGATCACCCTGCCTCAAACCCGCGAGGGAAGCCCATCCTGCGGGTTCAACATTTTCCACAACTAAGCCGGGTTCTTTTTCCTTCAGTCGTTTGCTAACTCGATCCCCAAATGATAATTCGCGAACCGTAAATTCAAAAGTCTCCTCTTCATAATCGGGTAGTTCATTGGAAGGATCCGGGCGTTTTTCCAGAGTCACATTCAGATCGAGCTTTTTTCCTTCGCGCATGCCGGAAAACAGAGCAAGTGAACCTAGTTTGTATTCCTTGATCATATTTCCAAAAACTTCCGCATCTTCTGTTCGGTAAGCCTGAATAATCTGTCCATCAATCCTGAACAAAAGATCACCTGCAAGCATACCTGCTTTTTGGGCAGGTGTTCTTGGGTAAACTTGTGCAATTCGCACGCCCCTAGTTGTCTTCGGCATTTTGAGAGCTTCCGAAAGTTCCCGGGTCAATACTTGTGTTGAAACTCCCAACCAAGGCTTCCATGCTTGGACCGGTCGATTTTCTTCGGCCTCTGGTCCAATCTTTACAACTGTGAGCAATTTGGCCATATCCCGCTCAAAAGTGACCAAAGTTGAAACCGGTTCTTTTTTTCCTTCGGTAATTTTTTTGGATAAGCGAACAAGGTCTTTTATACCCCTTACCGCTTCTCCGTTTATTTCAGTTATTACATCACCACGGAGTAAGCTAGGCTTTGCACTGTTAGATGGACCCCCTCTTCCCACCGAGTGAATTTGGGCCCCTTCTTTTGTGGAACGACGGGCTTCGAGTGAAGACATTAGGGTAAAATCACGAATCGTAATACCCCAACTTTTTAATTCTTTCTCCTTTGCAAATGCGGATTCGCGTTTTGCAGTGGTTAGTACCCATGATATTTTTTTGCTATTCCGTAGTCCGTTAATTTTAACTTTTTTTCCAACCTTCATACCATAGGATAATTGGTTGAAAATAGGAAGATCCTCAGCAATCCGTGCCGATACTTTTTTACCGTCGTACATTTTAATTATATCCCCGGGTTTGAAACCGGCATCATCTGCAGGTGAACCTTCAATTATACCAGCTACTAATAGACCATCCTGGTTGGGATCGAGAACAGGTTGACATTCCAAACCTGTCCAGCAGCGGGAAATAAATCCATTTTCTGCCAGTTCTTTGGATACTGAGCGTGCCAGGTTTGAAGGAATTGCACCACCCAAACTACCAATTCCCACTTCATTAATTCCAATAATAAATCCTTTTTCATCTACCAGCGGCCCACCACTATTTCCAGGGAAAATGATTGCATCATGCCCCAACCAGCGCACTAATTCCCCCACATTCTCTCCATCCAGTCTAAATGATCCGGAGTTCGGAGAGATTAAAGCGATATTAGAAATGATGCCCCGGGTAACTGATTGGGATAAACCGGCGGGGCTTCCCATTGCAAAACAAACATCCCCGATTTCCACTTGGTCAGAATCTCCGAATGTTGCTGTATTTAATGGTTTGCTTTTTTTTGGTCGGTCTTCCATCCGCAGTTTAAGAACCGCTAAATCGGTCATTGGATCGGCTCCTAATAAATCTGCCATCACTTCTTCGCCGTCATGCAAGCGACAAGTTATCCGGGTTGCCTTCCCGGCAACATGATGGTTGGTCACAACCCGACCATCAGCGGATACAATAACTCCACTCCCGGTTGCCCGAGATTTCATCATCCGGCCGCTTGAACCTTGTTCCGAAACCACTTCGATTCGTACGATTGCTGGATACACCTCTTCCACTGCCTGAGCGAGGGGAAGTGGGAGCGTTTTTTTCTCTTTTGCATAAATTATTTCGGGCAAGGAAAAGAAAAAGAACAGGGCAGAGCATAAATAAATAAAATTCATATAGATATAATAGGCGTAACCGAGGGATCGATTCGTTTGACAACAACCTCGACATTGTAAAGTAAGATAATTATCCTTCAGACTAGAGCAAAGCAAGAAAACAAAAGGAAAAGATACATGAAAGATAGCACAAGTTCCCCTAATATTCTGTCGGAAAGGCAGAGAAAATTTCTTGGATTTGTTGCCTGTTTCGCAGGTGCATTGCTACTCGGCTGTTTACTTGCTGCTGTGATTCTTATTCTAAATCGTGCTTTTGATCTGTTTGGTGGAGTAATTTGGTCACTTGCTGTATCGGGCATGCTTGCAATTTTACTCAGACCCATTGTTGCTTTTTTTGAGGAGAAAGTAAAATTTGGCCGTTTTGCCTCTATTTTACTGTTATATGCATTGGTTATTTTAACTGCGGGATCGGCAACCTGGTTCCTTGGTGGAAAAGTAATTTATCAAACGAAAGAATTTCTAGGGACTGCCGCCGACTGGCCTGAACAGCTTGAGGAAAAAGCGAAACAATCTTTGCCTCCTGAGACATGGGAATCAATTTCCGGTCAGGTCGATGCCTTTAAGGAATACTGGAAGGAGATACTTGGGGAGGAAGAAATGCATACTCTAAGTCTTCTGGAAGATCAGCAAGTGCTCTATGATTCGCTAAACATTGACCAACGGGAAACTTTCCGAGCCCTGGACCTTGATGAGCGGGCAGCCCTTTTTGCAATCGAAGAAAAAAGTGAACAACTCGAATACCTCGAGGGAAAAGCCACTGAGATCCATAACCGGGCGATGGAGGCAATGGAAAAGCAAGGGGGGGATATTGCAGAAAAATCTGCGGCGGTTATTAAGTCGGCATGGAGTGGATTGCTAGGATTCTTTGCACAAATGACCTATCTGGCGGTCATTCCGATCTATCTTTTTTATTTCCTCAGTTCCAATCGTAATCTGATTGATGATTTGGAGAAAGAACTCAGTTTTTTATCTGACTCGGTAAAACAGGATGTCATCTTTTTGATTCGTGAATTTATAAGCATTCTGGTTAGTTTTTTCCGGGGTCAGCTTTTAATAGGACTCTTAATGGGGGTTGGCTATGCGATCGGATTTAGTATAAGTGGGCTGAAATTCGGTATTACTTTGGGCCTGCTTTTTGGCCTGCTTAATATTGTACCTTATCTTGGTTCGATTGTGGGGATTGTCACCGCTCTACTTGTTTCATATTTACAACCCGGTGGAATTGCTGAGAGTGGGGAATGGACCGTTTTACTGGGTTGTGGGATTTCTTTTGTTGTGGTTCAGGTTATTGAGAGTTATTACCTGACACCTAAAATTATGGGCCAACAGACCGGACTTCATCCGGTTGTGGTTATGGTTTCAATCTTTTTTTGGGGAACCGCTCTGGGTGGTATTTTGGGCATGATTTTCGGTATTCCATTGACTGCCTTTATCATTATTGCTTGGAGATTGCTATGTAGGAAATATTTTCACCTATCGGCCTTCTAGTTTAATATTATCTACAAATAAAAGGATTGAATTTTTTTAGGGGATTAGTTTTGGTTAATTAGATCGCGATACATTCTTCTGTAAAAATATGACGGGACTGTATTAATGTTCTCAATGATAAAACCTTTTTATCTAATTGCTTGTTCGTAATGAAAATTAAATGATTTTGAAAAAGTGATAAGTTGTTTGACTTAATCATTAGTTTTTTTGAATAAAATATTAGTTTTCAAAATACATTGTTATGAAAATATCTTTTATAATTTCCTTTTTTTTTACATTTTACATTTTTTTATTTTCCTCTCCTCCTGTCCCTTACTCAGGAAAAGTTGCGATTGAAGGAGTAAATTTTGAGGGAACTGCGAAATTTGCTTTTTCACTTTACGATAAATATGGCGTGACACATTGGCGGAATGGAAACCAAGAACTTGATACGATTAATGTTCATCTTTCAAAGGGGCGGTACACAGTTTTACTTGGAGCACAGGGAATGAACCCTTTGCCAGCCCAATTATTTCTAGAGCATGATGAACTTTACCTGAAGGTCCGTTTTGACAACGAAGATGGAGAAGGACTTAGAACTTTATTACCAGACCAACGGATTACGTCTACTCCCCGTGCCTTAGTTGC
>JAOHKZ010000061.1 GCA_028101545.1 Opitutales bacterium
CTACGATAATATTGTTTGAACCCGAATTATTTCATTAATTTCTTATTCGCCTGTAAATAAGCCGCACCCGCAAGAAGAAAAGGGCCGATGCCGTGCTGGTCATGAGTTTTGGGAGCCTTGATTTTCAAGTAGTAATTCGGGTCTTCGCTAATATCGGAGCCTGGACAGACCCCCGTGAGTTCATCGTTTTCATTTACCACACTTAGCAATCCATGCCATCCCTTCTTTGCGACTTTGAAAAAGCGATCATCCAACCATCCTTCATTGACCCCCTTTAGGATGCAGTAGGTAAACATTCCTGAGCAGGAGGTTTCCTGATAAGAGTCAGGCTTATCAAGAATTTGATACCAAAGTCCTTTATCACCTTGCCGCTCGATGATGCCATTAATGAAAGTACGGTAGTCATTAAGTACTTTCTTTCGCTTGGGATGATCTTGAGGAATAAAAGTGAGCAAATCAGTGATCGCCATTATATACCAACCATTTCCCCTGCCCCAATAAAGACCATAAGGACCCTTTCTCTTTTGTAGCCAAAGTGGGTTCATCAGCTTGTCCTCTTGATCCCAAAGATAATCGAAATAGTTTAGAGTTTCCTCGATCGCTCGGTCCAACCACTTGCTATCTTCAAGTAGTTCCGCCTTTCGGCACCAGTAGGGAACCATCATGTAGAGGTCATCGATCTGCAAGCCCAGGCCACGTTCATTTGATTTATTACGAACAAGCACGCCATCATCAAAAGTGGGTGCATTGGCGAACAGATCATCGACAGTTTTCATCCCACGAACAAACTCTGGGTTCGGTCTCATCTTGTGATGCTCTGCAAAGGTTGCAACCATGCCGGTCTGCCACAACTGTCGTGGCTTGGAGTACTGTTTCGGACCCGTCATCGAATCGCCAAACTTGGATTGATAGGCGGCAAAAAAATCGATACTTCGCTTCGTATAATTCTTATAGGATTGGTTCCCGGTTACTTCACCCAGTGCATCCATTCCTTCCATGATCATGAAGTTCTGATACATCCATAAATTGTAGCGAGTCGGATTAGGTTTATTTTTGGCGGTAGGCACGCCGACTGCGGTCTGACTTACCACATCGTCCGCAATTTTAATAAGTGGATCTGCATGAGCAGAGGAGATACAGACAAACAGAAGCAACAACACTCCCCCGAATGAAGAAAGACAATCGGTGATAGTCCTTGTATTAACCTGATTTCTCATTTGTTTCCTTACTGTAATCATTTTAAAAGTCATCTAGTTCTATTTTATTTGCCGCTTTTTTTCGATCCTGGGAAAGGAATGACATCGTATTTTCTTCCCCATTTTTCCCAGAGTGCTTTTAGACTGGCTACATTCTCAGGGTACTCTTTGGATAAGTCAGATTGTTCTACAGGGTCGTTATTCAGATCAAAAAGTTTCCATGGTTGGCGGTGGGCTACCAGTTTCCAACCATCCTCGTAAACGGCACAACTACGCCCGTGCTCCCAAAAAAATGAACGCTTTTCTAGTTCCTTGCCTTTTACTGCATCCATCAAGGAGACTCCATCCGGTTTCTTGGGGGTAATATCGTTAAATGAATCAGGAAAACTTACCCCCGTAGCTTCAAGGCAGGTGGGTAAAACATCAATGATATGGCAGTGCCCATGACGTATTTGCCCAGCATACTTAGCTAGTTTTTTGGGCCAACTGAAAATGAAAGGCGAAGATATCCCTCCTTCAAGAGTTTGTGCCTTGACTCCACTAAATGGCGTATTGCTGAGGGAGGCACACAAATTAGCTCCAACATTCTTCCGTTCGGGTGTGGACCCATTGTCGCTGAGAAAAACGATCACTGTATCTTCATATTGACCGTTTTTCTTCAACACATCGATTAGCTGGCCAATACCATCATCCATAATTTCGATCATGGCTGCATAAGTCGCCATGGTCTTCATCCAGGTATTTTTCTGCTGGGTACTCAGTTTGTTCCATGAACCCGCCTGATTTCGCAGAACTGCATTATTGGGTGCGACACCTAATTTCTTCTGACGATCGAATCGAGCCTGCTGGAGTTGTACAAATCCAGGTTTGTAACGCTCCAGGCAATTTTGAATCCTTTCTTCAGGCGCCTGAATTGGAGCATGGGGAGCATAATGAGCCAGGTACAAAAAGAATGGTTTCTTTTCATTACTCTGTGCTTCGACAAACTCGATAGCTGAATCAGACAAGGCATGGGTCAGATAAAAGTCATCCGGGTATTTTGTGTTATCATCGATAAGTTGATGATTTTTCATCATGAACTGGGGCTTAAAGTAATCTTTAGCGCCCCACCAAGTACCGTAGAAATGATCAAAGCCTCGATCGCAGGGATACAGTCGTTTCTGTTTTGAGGATTTATCATGAACGGTCAGGTGCCACTTCCCCACCATCCCGGTTCCATACCCCTGGGATTTAAAGATCTCGGCCAAAGTCGGAGCTTCCGTCGATAGTTGCCCCCTGTAGCCAGGACGCTTGAAATCATTTGCAGTCATTCGCCCTACCCCGACCGAATGCTGATAACGGCCGGTCAATAAGGATGCCCTTGATGGCGCACAACGGGCAGTATTTTTAAAACCTGTAAAGCGAAGTCCCTCCTCCGCAAACCGATCAATATTGGGCGTTTCGATTTCTCCACCATAACAGCTCAAATCGGAGTATCCCAAATCGTCTGCCATAATCACAATAACATTGGGCTTTTCTGTTCCGAAAAGAGAACTACTCACAGAGCGTGTTGCCGAAAGAACAACCAAGATCCCCGCACAGAACCTGATTATATCTTTAAACCCCACTATTTTCATCTGATTTCCCATTTTTATTCATTGATGTACCATATTGTTTCACACTTATCCTGAATTGCAGGAAAACCTGCCCTCTTATCTTTAATAATTTATAAAGATTTATTGAAAGAATTCCACCAACAATAAATTGGCTCAACTAAATACCTGGATGCATGGGAACGATATAAAATTGCTTATCCGTAGCGGCATGGCCTTTTGAGTGTAGTTGGTTTTCTTCACATATGGTAGAAATCATGGACTCAATAGAACTGTTTTTAAAATGATAACTCTTCTTTCTTTCGTAGACTTCATCGTCTTCAAGAAGGAGGGTAATCTCAAAATTTTCGATAGACTCTTTTTTAGAATGATTGGCATTCTTATTCAGTTCTTTTCGAACTGCAATTTCTAAGTCCCTGAATATTTCTTTAAGGGGAATATCCTGCCAAGAAATATTATCGAGTTTGATGTTTTCTGGAAGCACTCTAGGAAATCGAAGGTATGTATATCCTAACAATGGTAACCTGACGACTCCCATTTCTATTTGACCTATTTGAAAGTTTTGTTGCTCAACCAATAAGCTAAGGGCCAATTTTCGCTCGTACTTTTTTTGAAGTGCTTGGTCAAATTCACTGGGGTCCATAGCCACAAAAACAGTCTTATCATCATAGAGCCAGCATCCATCGATATTACGAACGCACCCATCAACTGTTCGCTGGAGGGTAAAACCAGACAGACCATTAATACGAAATGACTGTTGTAGGGCCTGTTCCGAAACCTGCAGCTTGATGTCGTGTGGTTCTAAAATATCTGCCAGCTTGCTAATACGCTCATTCCTTAAGTTGAAGTGTTTGACACGCTCTTCATCAAACTTGGGTGGTAATATATAGGGGGCTAATGCAGATTCTAATTTGTTCAGGCGCTTTATTTCATGGGTGGGAATAGTAGGTGAGCAAGAAAAGGAGCCAATGAACAAGACAGGTATTAATAAGCGCATGATAAGAAAGTGCATAGTAGAAAAATAAACTTTTTAAACAAGCTAATCTCTGGATTAGCCTTAAGTATTTGTGGCACATCTTTACCAACTGATCTCAGTCTCTTGCATATGATTTTCTCATAACTTTATTATCCTGCATCCGCAGGAAAATCCCTTCACAATTTGGTTCTGCTGAGTCCTCTGGGCTCATGAAGAAGCTGAGCTTTTTATCTGAATCCTCAATAAGGTCAGGGCGGAGTCTTTCCCCCTCGGATGGATAGTATTGGTCGACTAATGTCATCACTTCGGCCCTACTCATACCGACCTCAATATCACCAAACAGCTGCTTGTAGGTTCTGAATCTGCCATCGACCAACTCCGGTTTGAAGCCTATGAGAGCTACTCCTGATGGCCCTAGAAGAAAAAGAGCTGCCACTATCAGGATACCACGCTTTAACCAAGGGGATGCCAAATATGCAAAAACAAGACATGCTACTGCCCCGATCAGTGTAACGGCAGCGATTATGATTAGAGGATGCAGTCCAGTTATCACCTATTTATTCGCTACCAAGATTCAAATTGAGTCAATTTCATAAAATGACAGTAGAAAACTGGAGATTTTTAAATTTACTCAGGCCAACTTAATTGGAGTTAGCCGAATCCAAGGCTCCGCGTTATGGCCTCTGACTCGCTTTTAGAGAGTCTGTAAATTGATCCAAATGATCTGCGTATTGTGGATGGTCACGCCACTGCACATCTCGACGCGGAGTATTCAAACCATTCGAATAGTCCTTACCTGCCTGACTATCCTTGATCGAATTGAGAAAGCGATCGAGTTGTTTACCCATCTTTGCGTGCTGTTTAGGCTGGGATTTACTTAGGTTTTGTTGTTCTATGGGATCCTCTTTAAGATTAAACAGATATTCCGCTTTCCCATCCCGGACAAATTTAAATTCGTGATCAATCAAGGCACCCTTGTCCCACATGGCGATTGGAATTGACCGACGCTCAGGCATTTCGGCACCCATGAAAATTTGGGAAATACTCTCCCCATCGACAGGTGCCAGCAACGAGTCACCGGGCAGATCAAGAAGATCAATAATGGTGGGTGCGATATCAAGGGTTGAGCATGGAGTCTCGACCACTACCCGCTTGATGACAGCAGGCCATTCGATGATACACGGAACACGCAGCCCCCCTTCCCAGAGCTCCTTCTTCCCTCCGCGTAACGGACCCACCGCATTCTCCCCGAAATTCTTGCGTAGCCCGCCGTTATCACTGCTAAACCAAATCAGAGTATTATCCTCAATACCGAGCTTACGCAGTCCACCACGCAATGCTCCGACACTTCGGTCCATGGCAACCAGCTCGCCATAGTGGTGTTGCTCGGCTACCGGTAAGCGTGCAAAGGGGGTTCGATCCGACTCCGAAGCGATCCATGGACTATGCGGAGCACCATACCAGATCACACTGAGTGATGGCTTTTGAACTTTCACCGCGTTCTCAATAAAAGCCAACGCACGGTCAACGATGACCTCGGATGCATCACCCTTGGTCTGTTCAAAGCGTCCCATCTCGCTAAGGAGTGGATGATAGTCGATGAAGTTAGTGGATGTCAGCCAGTGACTGAAACCGTACTTACCGGGGTGATATGGATCATCTTTCAGAATCGGTACACCGGGACCGCGGATTCCATTCAGATGCCACTTACCGAAATGCCCGGTGGCAAAGCCCGCTTTTCGTAGAGCCTGAACAAATGTCTTCTCTTCCAGATTAAGATTGTAGCCATGTTCGAGAACACCGGTACGGTTGTTACTGCGTCCGGTGAGGATGCCCGCACGGGTCGGTGAACACACCGGAGCATTGGCATAGAACCGTTCGAAACGGATTCCGTTCTTCGCCATGGCATCGAGATGAGGGGTTTTGAGAAACGGGTGTCCGTAGCACCCCGCCTGAATCCAGCCCTGATCGTCAGAAGTAACGATAACAATGTGTTTCGGTTTGAGCATTGCACCTACGACAAGCGTCGTAAAAGAAAACATACCCGTTAGCCCTAAGACAATGATACGCCAAAATTGAGTGAATTTTAAAAGAGGCATTCGAAAGCTAGAGACCTTTAAATTCGACGTCATCAGATGGTTTGACTCAGTCATGCAGGAGTGCTGCTTAGAGAGACAGACAATTCAACTTCATTCTTTAATGTGTTTGCGATAATACATCCCCGCTCGGCAATAATGAGTAATTTTTCCATAAGCTCTTTGTCTTGGTATTG
>JAOHKZ010000062.1 GCA_028101545.1 Opitutales bacterium
AACACCTGCTTCAGAAAAGGAAAAGGAAGAAAGGTTAAAGGCGAACAAAGGATTACCAACTGTCACTGTACTTTCCAAAGTCAGCCTGCGTGCCCTGAAAATTAACCCTGCATCTGGAAAGATCCTTAAAAACATCGAGGTTTTTCAAAAAAAACAACCGCAGTGGGTTCATAAATTAAACAGCTATGCATCACCAAGCCCATTTTTGGAAAACGGTAAACTTTACATGCATTTTGGAGCTTATGGAAATGCATGTATTGATACAAAGAGTGAAAAAATAATCTGGAAAAATGATGAGAAAGACTTGTGGGTCATGCATGAAAATGGACCGGGTAGTTCGCCCGTATTATGGAAAAATCATATGATTTTTCATCTTGATGGTAGTGACCGACAAAGCATTGTCGCACTGGATAAAAATACCGGCAAAATCGCATGGCAAACTAAGCGTAGCGGGGAAATGAGAGAAAATCCACAGTTCCAAAAATCATATTCCACTCCAATAATTGGAAAATTTAATGGCAGGTCGATTCTGATCTCGTGTGCAGCTGACTGGGTTTATGGATATAACCCTGAAAATGGAAAAGAACTATGGAAAATTAAATACGGAATCCTCGGATTTTCCAATGTTTCTCGCCCGGTAATTGGCAACGGGATGATTTATCTATCCACATGTTTTATGAAAGCCGAAGTTCACGCCTACGCATACGACGGCAAAACAACTCCAAAGCTTGCGTGGAAAATGACCAAGGGAGCACCTAAGATGCCCTCTCCCATTCTGGTTAAAGACCAGCTTTATGTAATTAACGACGGGGGTATCCTATCCTGTGCAAATGCAATAACCGGTGAACTTGCATGGAGAGAAAGACTGGATGGTGAATTCAGTGCCTCCCCCACCTATGCTAACGGATTGATTTATTTATCTGATCGTGCCGGAAAAACCACGGTCATCCGCCCTGGTGAAGAACTAAATATTATTTCAGAAAATGAATTAGACGGCAGTCCACACATGGCATCGCTTACCCCAATAAATAATTCATTTCTTATTAGAACCGATCACACCCTTTACAAAATTGGCAAATTGTAAGCCAACTTTCTTGAAAACCGAATAAATTTACTTGTCTCTTAATGATGAGAATACATTCCCGGTTGGTTTCTCGGGTAATGAAGCAAGCCAGTCATCTAGTTCTTTTTTCAACTTTTTAACCACTGATTTTTCCTTATTTGACACATCGTTTTTTTCCAGGGGGTCAGTAATAAGGTTAAAAAGTTCCATATGATCAAAGTTTCGACTGGTACATAGCTTCCACTGGTCCAAAACCACTGCATAACTAACCCAATGATCCGGCTTTGACGGATGTGCCGGCCATGGTGCAGAAATCTTCCAAAAAAGTGCTTTGCTCCGTTTGGATTCGCCTTTACCCATTAGAGTTTTCACCTGACTGATTCCATCAGACTTATAAGATTTTGGAAGTAATACATTTGCCAGGTCACAAAAGGTGGGAAGCAAATCAACTGCAGAGAAAATGGAATCCTTATCCACTTTCCCGGTAGGTATTTTACCCGGCCAACGGGCAATAAACGGCACACCAATCCCACCTTCCATAAGAGCTCCCTTGAAAGCTCTCCGACCACCGGTGACTCCTTTGGCTCCACCAATTCCATACCCCGGACCGGTGGCAGAATCATACATTAATGTTATCGGAGAATTTGGAGACCCACGGGCTGGCCCATTATCTGAGCTAAAGATTACCAAGGTGTCCTTTGTTGCACCCATACGGTCAAGTGCATCAAGAAGTTGACCGATACGCAGGTCAGCATGATACAAAGTGGCTGCGTAAATATTATCGGCCTCATCAAGTTTGGGGAAAAGCTTTTGCAATTTTGGATCTACATGAAAAGGAGTGTGCGGTTCATGAATCCATAAGTTAATAAAGAATGGTTTACCCTTTGCATGACTTTTCTCCATAAATGGAATCGCACTTTTTACATCATCATGAACAAACATCTGAGGACCTGAACAATTGTATGATCCATAATCGTCATAACCATATTCAGTTAGAAAAGGAGCATCCGGGATCATATCATTTGCAAGGTGCCACTTTCCATAATGTGCAGTTGAATATCCGGCCTTTTTAAGAAATTTTGGTAGTAAAGGAGCATTGGTATCCAACCAGTCAGGCATATTTCTTTTTTGATTACTTGGAACCCAGGCGAAATGTCCATCTATATTATAACGTGCTGGAAAGTGCCCGGTGATTACAGCGGTTCGACTTGGAGAACAGACCCCGCTTGACACCGTAAATCGATAAAAATCAGTTCCTTCCTTAGCCAACCTGTCTATATTTGGAGTCTTCAAATACGGATGCCCATGACATCCAAGGTCTCCCCAACCCCAGTCATCCGCAAAGATAAAAACAATATTGGGTTGTTTTGTTTCTGCACGTAATAAGGAGGCAAATAATACAATCAGGCTGGTCAGGAACACAGGGAATAATTTAGTCATAACGAAATAAACACTAGTTTAGAATTGGAAGGTGGGAAATTAAAATTGAGTTGCATAATATTGGGGTCATTAAGAACTATGTCAACGACTGGAATTCATCCATGGATAAATAGAATTTTTTATTGGAAATCAAATTTTCCGATTGCCAATTATTCTCTTCGGGATGTGATTTTTATACATGAATAAATTATTCCTTATCTTTTCTTTATTTACGCTCGCTGTTAACTTTGCTTTCTCTGCCAAGCCGCTCAACATTTTATTTATTTTCACGGACGATCATGCATACCAAGCCATCTCTGCCTACGGTTCAAACAGGAATCAAACACCCAATATTGACCGACTTGCCAAGGAAGGAATGCTTTTTGATCGGGCATTTGTAACCAATTCGATTTGTGCACCCAGTCGGGCCGTAATTCTCACCGGAAAACACAGTCACTTAAATGGTCAGTTAACCAACGGACAACGCTTTGACGGAGAACAGCAAACTTTTCCAAAATTACTCCAGCAAAATGGGTATCAAACCGCAATGGTGGGCAAATGGCATTTAAAAAGTGACCCGACCGGCTTCGATTTCTGGCAAGTATTACAAGGCCAAGGGCCTTATTATAACCCGCCCATGAACACACCAGACGGGGTTAAAAAAATTACCGGTTATACAACTGATGTAATTACCGATGTATCCCTCGACTGGCTTAAGAATAAAAGAGATCCCAGCAAACCTTTCATTCTCATGAGCCAGCACAAAGCCCCTCATCGGAATTGGCAACCAGGACCCAAGTATCTGACAAAATATGACGATATTGATATTCCTGAGCCGGAAACTCTCAGGGACGATTATAAAAACAGATTGGAACCAGCTTCCACACAGGCAATGACAATAGATAGGCACCTATCAACCAACGACCTAAAAATCAGGACACCGGGCAATCTGACTCCTGAGCAGAAAGCAAAGTGGGATGCTGCCTACGGTCCCAAAAATAAAGCTTTTCAGGAAGCTAATTTAGAAGGTGATGAACTCTTCAAATGGAAATACCAAAGATATGTTAAAGATTATCTCAGGTGTATTGACTCCGTTGACGAAAACATTGGTCGCCTACTTGATTATCTGGACAAATCTGGACTGGTTGAGAATACCGTGGTTATTTACTCTTCAGATCAGGGTTGGTATCTGGGCGAACATGGCTGGTACGATAAGCGTTGGATGTACGAAGAATCTTTCCGTACTCCCTTGATTGTAAGATGGCCGGGCGTCACCAAACCCGGGAGCAAAAATAAAGACCTTGTACAAAATCTTGACTACGCTCAAACCTTCCTCAATATCTGCGGAGTAAAATCACCCAAAGATATGCAGGGTCAATCCATTGTTCCATTGCTTAAAGGGAAAAAGCCCAACAACTGGAGAAAATCCCTTTATTATCAATACTATGAATTCCCGGGTGCACATAGCGTCAGACGTCACTATGGAGTCCGTACAGAAACGCATAAACTAATTTATTTCTATAAGTTGGATGGTTGGGAAATGTATGATCTGGAAAAAGATCCAAACGAATTGAATTCTGTATATGGACAACCCGAATACGCCGACCTCACCAAAGAACTTAAAGAGGAACTTAAGCGGCTAAGAAAACTTTACAAAGTTCCCGTTGATGCTCGCCCTCTTACCAAAGCACCAAGGACTCCGAAAAAACCTAAGAAAAAAAGCTAGGAATTCACAAGGTCATCAAAGAACAAGATTCTTACCACCTTTTGTAAAATCCAGTTCTCGCTCATCATCCTTTAACGCATAAAGCACACTGATTGAACGTTTCGTGGAACGAACTCCAAATTTTCCATTTCCATCAAGGGAAATGAGTCCAAATTCATGATTTCGGCTTGCACCCTCATTCATAAGCTCAGTCAAAATTCGCTTTAACGGAACATCGTCCCTTAGACGTGAAACCACTTGTGCGGCAACTGCCTGATTGATAATATGTTCTCCCTTGCCCGTGCAGGAAACTCCTCCGGCACTATCTGCGTATGTGCCGGCCACACTTGCACTGTCACTCACTCTACCCGGTAATTCATGCCCGACCCCACCGGTTGAAGTTCCGGCAGCAACAATTCCATCTGCATCAATCGCCACGGCACCAACCGTGCCAAACTTTTCGCTCGTGCGCAGGGCTTTTCGATATTCAATGAACCTGGCCATTGTTATGGGGTCATGAAATACAAAACCATTACGCCTTGCATATTCAGTGGCTTCATTACCAGAAAGGATATGATGAACCTCACTCCTCAAACAATCCGCCACATCAATGGGATGCTCAACATCATAAATATTGATAACGCCAGAAAAAATTGAATCACTCGAATCCATTAACGCCGCAGACATCCTTACCCTGCCATCTTTTTGCAACTTCGATCCGGTTCCAGCGTTAAATATTGGATCACTTTCAAGTAATCGTATCGCATGCAGGACTGCTGCACGGGCACCTTTATCTACCAAAGTCTGATACGCTGGACCAATTGCTTCATTAAGTCCAATACGATACTGCTCTTTAGTTGCGACCTTTCCTTCAAGCCGCCCTGCACCCCCATGAATTATTATTTTACAAATACCACCTGCCACATATTCAGTTCAAAAGGATTTCTGCCATTTGGTCGAGCTTAAGATCAGCTCCGTTGAATACGGGGGCATCTGTAAAATTATTTAGCTCACGTACGTGCAAAGGAGAACTTGAACACAAACCTGAAATTGCGTCGGGAATTAGGTTAAATTTTGTTTTTAAAATATGCAACCCGCCTACTGCACCAAGTGCATCAGCAGCACAGAATATTAGCTTATGAACCCGTCCAACAACTTCTGGACAGTCAAGTAGCATTGCAGTTTCTCTTTGATTGATGCCATCAGCAAATTCAACAACTAGAAAATTTTTCTGATTTGATCCATATTTACCATCCAATGTACGAAAAACATTCATTAGCTCATCCTTAGAAAGCATGTATGATGACGGATGCCCCATGTAGGTAAAATCAGCAAATTCTTTCGCCCCTGAATCATTCATGTGCAAAATATCCTGTAAACTTGCCGTACCGGTCATCTTACAACCATTAACGGTATATCCCATTTGATGAAGAGACCGACAGCAAGCTGCCGCCGCCAAGCTTTTGCCTGAATTCATGGCGGTCCCAACCACAAGAATCAGTTTTGCCTTTCCTTTTTTTGGCCCGGATACGGGATCTTTTATCTTTGGATAATTTCGAGTATTAACCGGATTCCCATCCTTATCCATAAGATAACCCTGAATTCGCACCCTGGTTGGATCCTTTAACATCGCATTTTTTGTCTGAACCTGACCAATCATTCCCGAACGGGCCAACAAATCGAC
>JAOHKZ010000065.1 GCA_028101545.1 Opitutales bacterium
GAAAAAAGAAAATGATGAAGAGATGAAAATGACGAAAGATGAAGTCAAGGAAGAGAGAAAAAGTAAGGAAGTCGCACCAGAGATAAAATCTGCACAAAGAAAGAAAGCAATGGAACTTTTGGGGGGGCAAAACTTGAATGAAGTTGGTACTGCGGATGTGGTAGTTACAAACCCAACTCATTATGCAATTGCACTCAGGTATGAAAAGGGCATGGATCTTGCTCCTATTGTAGTCGCGAAAGGAGAAAATTTATTGGCAAGAAGAATAAAGATATTGGCCGCAGAGAATGACGTGCCTACCATTGAGAATAAACCAGTGGCCCAATCCTTATTTGTTCTTGGCAAAATTGGAGAACCTATACCTCTAGAGTTTTATCAAGTTGTTGCTGAAATTCTTGCTCAGGTATACAAGATTCATTCCTACTACTTTCATAGGTTGAAGGCTCGTAGATTATTAGCAAAGCCAATTGCTTAAAAAGAATTTTGATGAACGAAATTTTTCTCAAATTAAAGAATATATCAGGTAGATTCAGTGGCAATTCTGATCTAGGTTTCGTATTTGGTCTATTTGGGGCAGTTATGCTTCTTGTTGTACCTGTTCATAAAGATATTTTAAGTATCCTGTTGGTTTTAAGTATAGCAATTTCTCTGTTAATTTTACTTACAGTTATTTATGTTAAGGATCCTCCTGAATTTTCTGTTTTTCCTACTTTATTACTTTGTGTTACTTTATACCGTCTCGGTCTGAATGTTGCGTCGACGAGGTTAATCCTTCTTGATGGGGACGCAGGCTCTGTCATCGAATCCTTTGGCACTTTCGTTGTTGGGGGCAATTATGTTGTAGGTTCTGTTATATTTCTTATTTTAGTGATAATAAATTTCGTTGTTATTACTAAAGGTTCTGGGCGTATAGCTGAAGTTACTGCCAGGTTTACACTAGATGCAATGCCCGGTAAGCAGATGTCCATCGATGCTGAAATGAATTCTGGTGTAATTACCGAAGCAGAAGCGTTGGAGAAGAGAGCTAAGATCCAAAAAGATGCTGATTTTTACGGTTCTATGGATGGAGCAAGTAAGTTTGTTAGGGGGGATGCTATTGCTGGAATATTTATAACTGTTGTTAACATAATAGGTGGTATACTTATTGGTTACTTTCAGAAAGATATGACAATTGTAGCATCACTTGAGAAGTATACAATTTTATCGATCGGCGATGGCTTAGTTAGTCAAATTCCGGCCATCATTGTCTCAATTGCCGCAGGTATTTTAGTAACTCGTTCCTCAGAAGAAGCTGACCTTGGTGCTTTTGTTGGAAGACAACTTACTATTTATCCAAGGGCGATTGGAATTTCAGGTGGAATGCTGTTATTATTCGCACTTTGTTTAGATGAAACATTTTGGCCATTTTTTATTCTTTCTATGGGTTGCTTTATCAGTGCCTATTACTTTGACAAGAAGTCTAAGTCTGATGAGACTGATATTGAGGAAATTCACCAAGGTATTTCCTCTGCAAGCCCTTCAGGGGGGCAACCGGCACTTCCAAATGGATCATCTTCAGTAGATTCTGTACAGGAATCAACTCTCTCTCCCATGGAAAACGCGATCGAGCAAGAAGTTTTTGGATTAGAGATGGGATATGGTTTATTAGTTCTAGCCGATAAGAAAAAAGGTGGAGATTTACTTGATAGAATAACTGGTGCAAGAACAAACTTTGCCAGAGAAATGGGTATGTTACTTCCGACTATTGGGGTTCGAGATAATATAGAATTAGAACCAAATGAATATCGATTTCTGCTTCGAGGTAAAGAAATCGTACGCGAAACTGTTATGCCTGATCGAGTTTTGGCTATGAGTATGGGGGGGGGGGAGATGCAACGAAGCTAAATGGTATTCCCACCATCGAGCCTGTTTTTGGGATAAAAGCAATGTGGGTTCCCGATGAGGAAAGAAGAAATGCTGAAATAGAAGGATGTACTGTTGTTGACCCTTCGTCCGTTTTGGTTACTCATTTAGCAGATGTTCTTAAAAGGTTTGCCTACCTAATTCTTGAACGAGAAGGCACGCAGAGACTGTTGGATCTTATTAAAGATAAAAATCCAACCCTAGTTAGTGAATTACTTCCAGAACTTGTTAATGTTGGTATTATTCAAAGAACGCTTCAAAATTTATTGAGAGAAAGGATTTCGATCAAAAATCTAACTCTTATTTTAGAGACTATTGCCGATATGGGAGGGTTAACGAAAAACCCTGATGATCTGTCTGAACAAGCTCGCAAAAGATTGGGTATGTACTTTATTAAAGAATACGAAGTTGAACCCAATAAACTACTAGCGATGACTATCGAACCTTCTCTGGAACAAAGTTTAATTTCTCGAGTGAAAAGAAGCCAATTTGATATTGGATTAATTATGGATCCTTCGATTACAGAAAATATTATCAAGGAAATCGAACCCAAAATTTCTGAAATGACTGAAAATGGATTAACACCAATTATAGTAACCACCTCGGAGTTGAGGCTAGCTTTTCGCAGATTTATGGAACCTTCATACCCTCAGCTTGTTGTTCTTGCTTATCAGGAACTTCCTTCAGAGACACAGATAGAGCCTTTTGGTGCAATTGCTTTACCCAACCAGTCATTCCCTGATGAGGTCTTATCGTCCATGGATGATTCTGAAATGTCGAGTGATAATGAAAACCTTGTTGTTGCAGCATAAAATATTCTAAATGAATCTATCAAACGAAAAAGATGTTAGCTTGCAATCAGGGAAAAAATTTCGCTTGGTTGTTAAGTCCGCCGAAGAAGCGGTTAGGGTAATCAGGGATAAATTAGGTGAAAGAGCAAAAGTTTTGTCCGTAAGGCAGGTTGGGGGAGAAGGTTTAAAGAGGTTTATTTCATCTCCGAAACTGGAAGTTATCGCAGAAGTTGTACCTGAAAATATGGAGAATACACCAGTAGAAGAAGTTGAACAGAGGGTAGATGCAGTCGGTCAATTAGAACCAATTATTGCTACTGATTCTACTGCTTCAGTCGATATTAATGAAAATGTCGATATTGTTTTAGAACAGTCTAGTAATGACAAATCAAAGGATTTTAATCATCAAGAGGTTTCTAAAATATTAACCAAAGCTGGTTTTGACACCATTTTACTAGATGAGATTAAATCATGGACAAATTGGAATAAGATCAAGGATCTTCCGCTTTCTGATGTATTGAAACAAGTTACAGTGGAGTTAAGTGATCGTTTCAGGGCTCTTAATTCGATTCCTACTTCAAATAAAGTTGCATTAATTGGACCACCGGGTGTAGGAAAAACTACTACATTGTGTAAATTTATTGCCCATGAGGTTTTTATGAACAAAAAGGTTCCATCTATTCTTAAGGTAGAAAATGGGATTCCTAACCCAGATGATGCATTGAGAGTTTTTTGTGATGTTGTGGGCGTTACTTTACACAGAGAATCTAATTCTTTACCTGAACCGAGTGATGTTAATCCTTTGTACTTAGATTTCCCTGGTCTATCCCTACTAGATTTGGATGATTGGGGGCAAGCTAAGGAAACTCTTGATAATCTGGATGTTGATACTCGTGTATTAATACTTAATTCAGCTTATGATAGGGATGTTGCCTTTAAAGCCATGCGTGCTGCTAGGCAATTGGGAGCTACTCATCTTGCACTCACTCATTTTGATGAAATATCTAATTCCACAAAATTATGGCCGATAATTCTAAAAACCGATCTTTCGCTATTGTGTGTCTGCCATGGGCAAAATGTTACAGGCGACTTTTCTACAAATGTTTTGAACCAGCTTATTTCAAAAACTTTTCCAGAAGAGTTATACTCTAAGGGTTTTTCGACATACAGGAGGGTTAATTGATGAATGATTTTGCTAAATTTATATTTTGTTTTTCAGGGTTTTTTGGTTTCTTGCTTTTCTTCTTGTTTGGCTTTTTAATTCATAAAGATTTCTTTCTTTCCATCTTTCTGGGGACTTGCGGTTGTCTTGTATTTGCATTGTTCGGAAGAATTCTTCTTGGTTTTGTATTACGGGGAATAATTATTGGGCCACAAGATTCTGCTAAAATAAAAAATGAAGGAATAAAGTCTCAAGAAATTTCAGCACCCAAAACCAATATTAACACTAAAGTTATGAACGAGGCGGTAACTCAATCTAAATTATTTGTTGAAGAAAAAGCCTAAAATGAGTAAAAAGTCACAAGCGAAAGTCATTTCTAGTGATCCCCTGAAGTCGTCGGGTGCTGTGGCGTTGGCGGCCAAAAAGTATCGGGATGCAATGATTGACCCGAAAGCCAGAGACCGATTAATCGAGGATTATCTTCCCTTGGTTAAATCTTTGGTTTCGAGACTTCGTCATCATTTTCCTGATAGTTACGCGATTGAGGATATGTATGGAATTGGTGCTAGAGCATTAGTAGTTTCTGTGAATCAGTACAATCCTTCTAAGGGAAAAGGCTTTGGTAATTACGCGGCTTTAAGAATAAAAGGGGCCTTACTTGACGAATTGAGAAAAATAGATTGTTTGCCCCGTGCAAACAGAGCTAAGGCAAAGTCTTTACAATTAACTATTTCTGAAATGGAAGCTAGGTTGAAGCGTTCCGTAAGTGTTGATGAGGTTAGGAGCGAACTTTCGCTCTCAAATTCCGCCTATGCGAAGTTACTAAAGGAGACTCAACCTGTTACTTTTGTTCCTATTGATGTTCCTACCGAAAACGATGTTCATTCCGGTGGAAACTCAAGCTTAGCTGATACTATTTCTGATCCCACCGAGTTGGATGCTTCTGAAATAACTGAGCATAAAGACAAGGTTGCTTTGCTTCGTGAAGAAATCAAAAAATTACCTGATCCTCAAAAGAAAATTTTACTTCTTTATTATTACGAAGAACTTAAATTATCTGAAATTGCTCAAATCTTTGGCTTGACCGAAGGTCGAATTAGTCAAATCCTATCTCATTCGGTGCTTGCTTTGCGCTCGCACTTTCAATCTATTCTCTAAATTACCTTATTGCTATGCTACTTACTGTAGGAATGATTATCGTTTTCGCTTCCTGTATTGGGGGTTTTATGACTGCCGGAGGAAACCCTATATCACTTGTTCACCCTGGTGAAATCATGATCATTTGTGGTATCGGTTTAGGGATTCTCGTCGTTTCAAGCCCTAAAAGTGTGCTAGTGGGACTTAAAATCGATATCCTGAAGGCATTTAAGGGAGGAATTGCAAGTAAAGATAAGTTTATTGACCTCCTTGTACTCCTGTATGAATTGTTTATGCTTGGAAGAAGAAAAGGTACACCTGCACTAGACGAGCATGTAAGCGATCCTCAAAACAGTTCAATTTTCACGAAATATCCTTCTTTTCTTAATGATGTTGGATTAGTTGAGTTTCTTTGTAATTCTCTTCGTCCAATAGTAGATGGTCGCTGTAAACCTGCC
>JAOHKZ010000063.1 GCA_028101545.1 Opitutales bacterium
CATTAAATTCTTTTTTATCAGACTCTCTACTTTGAAATTCTGTATAAGATAAAATTTCATGAGATTTGTTACCCCAAGAGTAAAATAACAAAAATATTATAATTATAGATAAACTAATACTAAAAATTATCCAAAAGTAACTTGTATCTTTATCATAAATTGGATATTCAAATTCACCATATTTTATTTCGGAACTAACTTTTTTTTCTTTCGAAATTTTCTTTTTAAAGAATAACCCTTCGACACAGGATAGTGGAGTCCAATACTTGCTACCCTCATGAAATCCTAAATCAGATGACTCAAATTCTCCGCAATCTATTAAACGTTGTAGTTCAACGGGATAATATGGCCCAAAATTGACACCCTTTTTATACACATGAATAAGCTTCAAATTTCTGGGGTTGGCATCCGATTTTGAATCTTCGCTTTTACTTAAAAACAATCCATTTTGAAGTTTTCTATGGTTTAAAAGTTTCCTTATGAGCTGTTTTTTGAGTGCAATTTTTAAAGCACTCTGATGCGAGCGTTGTACCCTGTTTGGCTTAATCCATTTCCATGAACTATTTGATAATTTATAATTCCTCCAGTAATCAAATCCATAACTCCATTCGCCCTCGATATTTTCAAAAAATAATTCACTTTTTTGCATCAATTTTTTTTTTGCACGTGTCAAATGCATCTGCCACATCTTTTGCGATATACCTTCAGCCCATTCAGTATTAATCTTTCTTGAAGAATACCGGAGCCTTCTTTTATTAAAATTTCTAGTTTTTCGGAGTATTAATCTAGTTTTCCTTTTTGCACCTAAACTCCTGCCAAACTTGTTACGAAATCTAACTCGTAATTTATTGGAATACCAATGAGATATACCCTCATTCCATTCTTGCATAAAACGACTATTTTAGTGGTAATTGAGTAAATATATGTCAACTAAAATTATTTTTAAACACTGAATCAATTAATTATTTATTTTAAACTCAAGTGTAACCACAAGTTTGACCACTTTTTCTATAGTCTCGGTATCATAAATTCCATAGCTTGAAGTACGGGTGGAATTAGGCTTGGTTATTTGAATAACTCCTTGCCTCGCCGAAACCAGTGAACCTAGTTTTTCCCCTGAACTCTTGGCCATAATCTCGGCTCGATCACGTCCATTTTTTGTGGCACGCTTCATAAGATCAATTTTTACTTCGTCAAGTTGTGAGACAAAGAAATCAGGTCCGCTCAGAGTGAGGTGAATCCCTTCACCATTAAGATCGTAAAGCTTCCGGGACAAACGATCCAAATCTTCGACCTGGGCACTGTTAACCCGTAAACTTCTTGTTGCCGTGACATATTCGACCTCATTCGTCCGGTTCCCTTTTTCATTGAGTTTTTTAGTCTCGCTAAGGGAGGAGGAAAGCTCAACCATTTCAACATCATCTCCCAGCACTTCTTCCACGAGCACACGCACAGTATCTAAAGATTCCCCTGCTTTTTCATAAGCTCCTCCATTATTTTCGCCTTTTTCCGAAATTCGCACTGTCAGGCTCCCCTGATCAGCCAAGACTTCACTTTCGGCATACCCCTTAACCATGATTGGCTCGGCATGCTGGATCGTAACCCAGGGCTTGGAAATAATAAAGGCAGCCCCAATAAGGCCCACCACCACGGAAAGGGGAATCAGTATATTTTTATTCATATTTTATTTAGTCTATCTATTCTCTCTTTGATTCATGAATAATATTCATCGTTCAATCTTTCTTAAAAAAGATGTTGTCCGTTCTTGGCAGCTTGATGAGCTTTTTTTGTGTCAAGCACGACTCCCGGGTCTCCCTCTGTTTCCATCCATCTTTTCAATTCTTTTTTCATTTCCCGGATCTTTGGATAATGTTTTTTATTCAACGCTAAATCATCCATCTCATAGGGATCTTCTTGCGTATTGTAAAAACTGATTTCCGGACGGCTCTGGTATCTTTTAACCAGTTTGTAAATCTCCGGTTTTTCCCATGAATCCCTGACCCAGGTAGCCCAATACGGGTTATTCAAAACGGCGTTACCCTTAAGCCCCATCAGATGCTTTTCAATATAAAGTTCATCGGGGGTTAGATTCATAATGAGACGATGAGTACCGTCCGAAATCGTGCGAGTCGGATAAGGGGGGCCCTCCGGAAAATTGTTATGCATGCCATAGGCATATTTTCTATGTTCTGTGCTGTTTCCATGTAGAATTTCCGTAAAACTTTTTCCATCCATTTCACCAACTTGACCATCCGCAAGTTCAAGCAAGGTTGGTAAAATATCTGCGTATTGAACAAGGGCGTCTGTTCGTTCTCCTGCCTTTATTTTTTTGGGCCAACGGGCAATCAAAGCAGTATGCAAACCCGTATTCCATGTCGTCCATTTACACCCCGGAAACTGGGAACCCTGTTCCGAAGTAAAAAGTACAAGTGTATGATCATCCTGCCCCGTGCTTTTAAGGGTATCCATTATCTCGCCCACCTGTCCATCCATGTAGGTGATCTCAGCCAAATATTTTGAAAAGTCTTCCCGTGTTCGCGGTGTGTCAGCGATATTGGGTGGAAGTTTAAGTTTCTTCGGTGGGTATTGTGATGCATCCCCCATCACCCATGGAACATGTGGTTCAGTCAATGCGATCACCAGACAGAAGGGCTCATCCCTTTTCCGTTCCATAAACTTACGGACCGGACCGAGATCATGCTCAAGGGTCGGATTACGCACGCAGTTCTGATCAAATCCAGCCACTTTCTCGAAGGGAAAAACAGTGGCCGGTCGAATATGTGTCTTCCCAGCCAGTCCCACACGATATCCCAGTTTTACCAGCATCTGGGGCATTCCCTTAATTTCAGGGCGGCAACCGGAATGATTCCATGCACATCCATTTCCCATCGGGTATAATCCGGAATATAACTCGGCACGGCATGGCTGGCACATGGAAGAGGAGACATATGCCTGGTTAAATAAGAGCCCCTCACTGGCAAGTTTATAGATATGGGGTGTCCTTGCATTTTCTCCCCCGTAGAGAGGTAAATCATTGTAAGTACAATCGTCCGCAAGGATAATCAGAAAGTTTGGCGGTCTATCAGCCGATAGAAAAAATGAAAACAAGAAACATATTATTATAAAACAAAACCTCATGATCAGAAAAACTTTCTGTTTTCCCATTTGTTCGCAAGTCTTAATTCCACACCTCCAGTTTTTTACTTATCCACTTGCTCAGCGTGCGAGGTTAAACCTAAGTTATATTATATGAAATTTACCTTACTATTCTTTTCTTACTCCCTTTTCTTATCGGCCCAGCAACCCTCAAACTTTGAAACGGTTCCAGCATTTAAACAACAAACCGATTGGGGGAACCGAAAAAAGCAGCTCGAAAAAAGTTTTAAACTTTGGCTCCAGTTAAAGAATGATTGCCAGGGAAATTACTCCTATACCAAAAAATGGAGTAGTTGGACCGGATTTGGACATACCACGACCATTACTGTAAGTAAAAATCGGGTTATTGAACGTAAATTTGAATCGATTGGCTCTCCTAATCCGGATGGAAAACCGGTGGACAAAAACAGATGGACGGAAAGAGGAGGCTTTATTGGCTCCAACCCAAAAGGTTATCCACCCAGAACGATGGATGAGCTCTATAGGGAGGCAAGATCATTAATGGAAAGACCCATTCCTCCTTTCCACCAAGGAATCCTCCGGTTCAATGAACAGGGCCTTGTATTAAGCTGCTTTATTCAGGATACACGTATTGCCGATGATGCTCCGATACAGGGGATTAATATTACAACTATTACCCTCGAAGAAAATAAAAACACCGAGGAAATAAAAGAAAAACCTAGTTTTGATCAATGGTTACAAAATGGGAAAAAAATTCCGGAAGGTATGATGTTTATAGGGGGGAGTCCATGGTTTGATGAAAGAACCGGAAAGAACAGAAAACCAAAGGAGGTTTATGATATGATTTTTAAGAATAAAAAAATACTTTAAATTCCGGTGTTTCACCTAACAGGAAACCACCCGTAAAAAATAAAAGGAAACCTTTTCCCAAGCATTGGGGAGATCCACCCCAAAGACAGACCCGTGATTTAAGACCTCTCCCCGGTGGATACGGAATGGGAAGCGGAACCCTTGCCCGTTGGATTCAGGAAAACCTAGACCGTGACAAAATAAAAGATACCAAGTCTGACTAAACTCAAATAATTTGTGAAATCAGACAAATAAGATTTGAATGATTTGGTTTACACCTGTAAATCCTTTCAAACACTGATCTCCCCTAACTATGTATTTGTATACGAAAATTTTAATCTTCTCTCTACTTTTTTTCCTTAGCTTAAAAGTTTATTCAGAATCGAGGGACGAAATTATTGAAAAAGGAAGAAAACTTTACAACGGAGCAGGGTCTTGCGTCGCATGTCACATGCAGGACGGAAAAGGTCAAAAAGGGACCATTCCACCCTTAGCTGGAAGTGATTGGTTAAAAGAAAGTTCTGCTCGCTCGATTGCAATTTCCCTTCGCGGTCTCGCAGGTCCCATTAAAGTCAATGGTAAGAAATACTATTCCGCTATGCCACCTCAGTTGCTTTTCAACGATGAGAAACTCGCTTACATTCTTAGTTATGTGAACAATGCATGGGGAAATAAGGAAAACATTATTACCAAGAAACAGATCACCCAAGCTCGAAAAGAATTACCACAGGATGTGTTCACCCCCCAAACACTCCTAAAACATTTTCCATTTGATAAGAAATACAGCAAGAAAAACGGGACTTTCACCCCGACTTACGATGACACTCTAGGTGATATTTCAAGCCCAGTATTGTACCGCACCTTTATGCCGGGTGCTTCACCTGCAGCCTTTGCCGTAGCTTTACCCGGTAATCATTACTACTGCTGGGATGCCGGTGAATCAAGGTTGCGATATGTATGGACTAAGGGGGGATTTATCAAAGCCAACCAAGCACATTGGTCAAGCAATGGAAAACCAGTTGCCGAATTTAACGGCACCCCCTATTACCGGGCACAAACCACCCTGCTCAAGAATGAAACTTTTGAAGAACTCTCTAAAACCAACATGCAAAAACCGATTTATGATACTTCACAGGCTGTTGACTTTCCTATTTTTATCGAAGGAATAAAAGAAGCTCCATCCTTTCTCGGTTATCGACTGATGGACGGCTTTCCAATTTTCAGGTATTCATTGGGCAAACACACCATTACCGAGCTTATTCGTATGAATAGTGAGAAAACGGGTATCAAGCGAATCTTTACTATTTCGCCACCCACAAAAATGACCTTTAAACTTACTCCCACTGAAAAAGCATCCATGCACAGTGACTGTGGAAAAATAAAACCGGACGGCACACTTAGCCTGTCCAGTTCAGAATCTTCCAAGTTTTCCATAATTATCACCCCAAAAGAATAGATTCTTTATGAAATTCTTTCTTCCCTTTCTGTTCTTCCTTTTCTCACTAACCATGTTGGGGGTAACCGCTCCCCAGTACTCGGTCATAAATGTCCCTCCACCTCCTACCAAATACAA
>JAOHKZ010000064.1 GCA_028101545.1 Opitutales bacterium
GAATAGCCAGGCAGTTCTGAGGTATGACGATATCAATATTATAACGTTCAACAAATCGATAAAGCGTGCTCTTTAGATAATCTGCCAAGTCTCGAATTCTCGAAGAAACAAAACGGTCCCGTTGTCCCGCCCCCCAAATTCTTTCATTGATCCATTTGTTTTCAGAAAAACCGAAGTAGGCTTCGGGTACAACAAAACTGATATCTGGATCCCGATCACTTTGACCACTGTACCAGTAACTAATATGACGGTCTTCCCATAAAACCTCAGCCCACTTTGCACTTTCTAGAGATACTCCGTCCTGTCCAGCAAAACGAGTTGAAATGAAACCTATATTTTTTGACATAAAAAAGTTCGATATTTTGGGTGAACAACCGCGAATATTAGATCATTTTGTGGAGTATCTCATAAACTTTTTCAACAAATTAAAATAAAAAATAAAATTTATCGTGGCATGATTTTTAATAATGCCTTATGGCGGAGGTTACAAAAATGCTAGAAACAAAATCAACAGAGTTTGACCTTAATAATTTACTTAAGGATTTACCCAAGCAAATTGAAAAAATTCGGGAAATTAGGAAACTTGTTCTTACCGATGCCGTATTGCTGGGTGAAATTCCTTCACCAACTTTTAACGAAGAGGATCGAATCCGTCTAACCGTTGATCGATTTAGGGAAAACGGATTGAGTGATCCAGAAATTGATGAACATGGAAACGCATCCGCTGTCTTAAGTGGTACGGAAGGAAGATCATCTATCCTTGTAATGGCACATGCAGATTCGGTTTTTGATGTTGGAACACAACATGTTCTTAATGTGGGCCCTGATACGATAACCGGACCTGGCATTGCTGATAATGCGATTGGATTGGCCACTGTCGTTGCCTTGCCCAAGTTACTTGAGATGCTCAACATTTCATTTAAGGATGATTTAATTTTTCTAGCCAATACAAAAAGCCTGGGGAGGGGAAACCTGGATGGAGCCCGATACTTTTTGGAAACGATGAAATGCCCGATACGTGCTGGTATCTGCGTTGAGGGGGCCAGCCAAGGCAGGCTTAGTTATTCCGGATTAGGAACTCTTAGGGGAGAAATCAGGTTGGAAATCCCAAGTAATTATGACTGGAACAGATTCGGGTCATCCGGTGCGGTAGGTCAATTGACCCGAGTAGTAAATCAATTGCTGGAAATCCCTCTTCCCAAAGAACCAAAAACCAAGATGACACTTGGAGGGTTAACTTGCGGGACAACATACAATAAAACTCCCAGACGAGGAACTCTAAGATTTGAAATCACCAGTGAAGAAGATCAGGTAATTTCCACATTAAAACAAAAAGTGGATGATCTGTGTGAACAGTGTTCCCTTGAAAATGGAACCAAAGTTTATCTCGAGGTTGTTGCCACCAGGCCAAATTGTGGAATTGCCTTTACTCATCCGTTGGTGAAAACCACCCGATCTATTATGAGCGACTTAGGAGTCACCCCCGAAGTTAACCCAAGCACAGGTGATCTAAATGTTCTTATTGAGGCAGGACATCCGGGAGTAACTCTTGGTCTTACAACTGCAGAAAATATTGGGGAGGAAAACGAAAGTATTCATTTGGAATCACTACCAACTGGTATAGCACAGCTCATTACTCTACTTCAGGCAATTGACCAAGGACTTTGCGAATTATGACCGGAGATAATCAAAAATGGCTCGATCAAAATACTTTTCATCACGGTGAATTTTGGGATATTTTAAATCTAGTAAAAGAAAAAGAAAAAAAAGGCCTTACCATATCCCTTTGTATTCCAACTCTGAATGAAGAGAAAACAATTGGAAAGGAAGTATTAATCCTCCGGTCGGAATTAATGGAACGATATCCATTAATAGATGAATTTGCGGTGATTGATTCTGGATCCAAAGATAAAACTCTTGAAGTTGCTCGAAGTTATGGTGCAGACACTTATCTGGCATCGGACATTTTACCCGAGGTTGGAGACAAGCGCGGAAAAGGAGAAAATTTATGGAAAGCAATTCATCAACTTAAAGGTGATATCATCTGTTATGTTGATGCGGACATATCTAATATACATCCACGTTTTGTGTATGGTCTAGTCGCTCCTCTTATCAAAAAAGAGGCAGTTCAATATGTTAAAGCCTTCTATGATCGCCCACTCAATTACTCTAGTGGACTTCGTTCTAGCGGCGGTGGCCGTGTAACCGAAATTCTAATCCGCCCTCTCTTCTCACTTTTCTATCCTGAGCTTACCAATATTATCCAACCACTTTCTGGTGAATACGCAGCGAGAAGAGAAGTTTTGGAAATGATCCCCTTCCCTATTGGCTATGGTGTGGAAACTTCTCATTTACTTGATTTATATGAAAAGTTTGGACTGGATGCATTTGCTCAGACTGACTTGGATCGAAGGGTTCACCGTAATCAAACAACGAATGCTTTGGGCAAGATGAGTTTTGGAATATTACAAACCTTTATTAACCGTTTACATAGCCAGGGTAAGATTGATCGCATTCCTAACATGGAGACTTTCTACAGACGATTTGAGGTGGAAGATGGAGCATACAACCAACTCATTCAGGAGGTCGTGGAAGAAGAAAGACCAGCCATGATTGAAATTGATGAATACCGTAATCGTACGGTCCAATCTTGAGGCACCCTTTAAGGTAATTTACCGGGCATGAAAGTTGCCATTGTACACTACCACCTCGAACCAGGAGGAGTTACTAGGGTTATCGAAAATACACTTGATTCATTTGCTGAGTATTTTCCAATAACGCAATTCATAGTTCTTAGCGGCAGACCATACCCTGGGCAAAGGATACAAAATGTTCAAATCGTTGATGGCCTGGACTACGCTTCTCCATCAAATTCAACCTGCCCTAAGAAGTTAAAAGAAAATATGGAGAAAGCCGTGGAGCTCGGTTTAGGAGGAAAGCCGGACTTGTGGCATATTCATAACCACTGTTTAGGAAAAAACCCATCTTTAACCCAAGCAGTAGCCCTCCTTGCTGAAGAAGGGAATCGAATCCTTCTTCAACCTCATGATTTTGCAGAAGATGGAAGGCCTTCGAACTTCAACTACCTAAACCAGGTATATTCCAAAACATACCCATCTTCACCACTCGTTCACTACGCAACACTTAATCATAGGGACTATTCTTTTGTAAAAAAACTCCTCAAGGAAAAATCCAGCCAGGTTCACCTTTTAGCCAATTCCATATCCATTCCAGTCGATAGTGGAAGCGAAACAAATACCTCCCCCCCTTTACCCGAAAATCTTTTTGTCTACCCCGTTCGTGCAGTGCGAAGAAAAAACCTTGGTGAATTGGCTCTAATCGCTGCTTCCCATCCAGAAAAACATTTTGCCAACAGCTTGGGCCCAACCAATCCCAACTTTTTAAAAATTTTTGAAAACTGGAAAGAATTTTCACAAAAACTAGATCTTCCCGTTTCTTTCGCCATTGGTGAAAAAGTAAACTGTTCCTTTCACGATATAATGAACCATGCTGAAGGCATTATTTCCACAAGTATTGCGGAAGGATTTGGTCTCGGATTTCTTGAACCATGGATATTTGAAAAGTTTTTATGCGGGCGGAATATTCCTGAGATCACTCAGGATTTTTCGAACTTGGGGATCAACTTAAATAATCTTTATACTCGGATAGACATTGACCCTAAACACTTACCAAGCAAAGAACTCCTAAAACCAAGAATTGATTCAGCACTTATCAAATATTTTTCTGACTATGGGAAAAAATTACCCAAACATGCTACTGAATTGGCCTACCAATCTATAGTACAAGAGACGGGTATTGATTTCGGCCGATTAGATGAAAGTTTTCAACAGGAAATAATTTGTTCTGTTTTAAAATCAAAAACCGCTCAAGAAAGTATTCAAAATCAGGTAGGCATTGAAAATCGAAATATTAATTTAATTCAAGAAAACAAAAAGGCTGTGATGAAAAATTTTGATCAGCAAACTTATGCAGAAAAAGTAAAGATGATATACGATTTACTTTTAAACTCTGCATTTGAGGAAATTAAATATGCAAAAGGAGAAGATCTGCTCGATTCGTTTTTGTCTCCCTCTCGATTGAACCTGCTAAGAACTTCTTAATTCCTATTCTCTTGGTTCTAAACCAATCCCCTGGGCAAATAAATTCCACCAGTTTGTAAAGTTCCACCTTTTATCAGAACCTTCAAAAACGACAGGCTCCTGTTTCAATGTCCGATATCCTTTTCTGACTTTTCCTGCTGCAAGTAGGTTTACGACCTCTAGGAAACCTGCCCATTCACCTTTTACACTAGGAAAAAGGTTCACTTTAAAATTTCCTTTTGGGGTTAATTCACCATTACCAAATAGATTTAATTCTGGACTACCCCAGTCTTTTAAAGAAAACTTCCAATTCCCTGCATGACTTCGGTTCAATTCAAAGGAACCATTTTCAAAATGAATTTTTTTCAAAAGAATACTTAAAACCTCTATCATTTTGGATTGATGTGCAGACCATGAGAATGAATTACCTAAACTATTCTCCATCTCGGATTTTAACATGGATACATATTTCTCTTTTCTTCCACCAAAAAGATCAAAGGAGATATTGCTAAAATCGCCAACCATCTTTGCCTCATAATCTCCACCTATAGTTCCATTAACTTTTAATTCCCAATCTATTAATCCACCCATCAGAAGATTTGCTCCTGCAATTGAATTTAAAATTGTGGCATTTGTATCTCTTCCCTTGATCTCAAATTTAAAATTTGGAAACTTGGACGAATTTTCGTCCACAGATTGCAAATTGAATACACCATCAATGACGGATTCCATAAATTTCGAAGTAAAAGAAATCGACTTATCAAAATTATTAAATTTGGCTTCAAAATTCTTAAATTTAATATCCGGGGTTAAAATTAAAATTTTAAGAGATAAAGCTGCGTTTTGTTTAAGATGACTAAAAAAATAGTCGTAATCAAATTCTTCAGATTCAACTTGTGGTGTAAAAATACTCTTAAACAACGGGAATAAATCAACGAGGCTTAATCTTTCTCCACGATAGGAAACGAAATTGGAATCAGATTGAAAATTTATTTCCAAATCAGATTTTAAATCTTTTTTATAAGATAATTGAATCCAATGAGATGTCTCTTCACCCTTCTCTACAAAAGTCCAGTTTACAGGAATTTTGAAAAGATTATTTGATTCTGGATTGTTTAGATTAAAAAAACCATCTAATTTCAGTTCATCCTCGCCACTCAATTGCCATTCAAACTTATTAGCTTCAATATTCTGGTTATTAAGTTTAAGAATTTTGGGGAAGGGAAAAAACCTTAACGCGTTCAGACTTGCACCAAGATACCTACTTTTTAATCCGACAACCTTAGAGTCTTTATTTAAAGATAATAATATTTCCCCTTTGATTAATTTTTCGCTATCTCCCTGAACTTCAAGTCTGTCT
>JAOHKZ010000066.1 GCA_028101545.1 Opitutales bacterium
TCAACTACGAAAAGAAATTATTAAACCAACACAAACCGATGCTTCTAAACTTACCGAACTTGCCCAAATTTTACCCAGCGATCCAGATCAAAAGAATTCATTTCTAGATAAATTACGCTTTGAAATCAACAGTAACGCCGACAAAGCATCCGGTCCCTGGGTAAATCCTGAAAATTGGAAAACAATTAAAAAAAGAATGTCTTATTTTGAAGTTCGGAAAGTTTTAGGAACTCCTACCAGAATCAAACCTTCTGTTAAACCGAGCATTGATCAAATATACTACTACAGTGGCGATTTAAATGCAGATGGTTCCCAAGAAGAAGGTACTGTAAACTTTTCTGACAAACGTGTTGTCTCTTTCGAATCACCATTCGGTTAACCAGAACCTGCAACTGTTTTCGTTAGTATCTTTCCAATCATTATCAATTCCTCATCAGTTCCTCTAAACCCATGAAATTTAAATTTTTTATCCTTTTTCTAATCTCTAATCTACTCTCTGGACAAAATACCAATGATGACCCAAATTTGCTCTTAAGAATTGAAGCCTTGGAAAAAAGAATGGCTAGACTAGAAGAAGCAAACTCTCAAACCCAGCAGGATTTGTCGTTGGTAGAGAAAAAAGCGGACGATGCAAAATCTGCATCGGAGTCCAAGATAGTACTTCCGAAAGATGAGAATGAAAAAAAATCATTTATGTCAAAACTGCGAATCGAACTCAAAAGTGAAGAAGCGAAATCTCGTGGACCATGGACAAAAAAAGAAACATGGATTGAGATGAGGAGAAATTTAACTGAATTTAAGGTTCGAAAACTTTTAGGTAACCCCAATAAAATTAAAGGTTCTTTGAATCCTCGAATTGAACGAGTATACCTTTATCATGGAGATATTGACGCCGATGGTATCGAAGAAACTGGATTTGTAAATTTTCATAATGGCAAATCAGTTTCTTTTGGCAGCCCGTTTAAATAGTATTTGAAAAAAAATCCCTTATCAATGTTCAATGCTCCTGACTTGACAAATTTAAAAATTTCATCATTATGATTAAAAATTCTTTTTAATTAAAGGATTTTGCTTAAACAAACATACAAACAAACTAGTATACATATGAAAAACAAAATAATAGCTACATTAGTTGCTTTCGGTCTGGTGGGATCTGCTTCCGCTATCGAAATCAATGATAATCTATCTATCAATGGATTCATTGATGGTTCTGTCAATAAAGTCGACAACCCCAAAGCAGGAATTCACAGCGGTGATACAGCTGATTGGGGATTAGATGAAGTTGAAGTAAACTTTCTTTTAAACGTTGGTTCCGTTTCAGGTGAACTTCACCTGGACAACGATGGAGGTTCTCAAATCGGTATCGAGCAAGCACATTTCACTTACAGCCTTGAGAATGGTATTTCTTTGACTGCAGGTCGTTATGGTTCTGGATTGGGTTTAGAAGGACAAGATCCTGCTGGGCTTTACACTTACAGTCGTGCTTACAGTTCTAACTTCAACTTAGGTGACGTTGATAATAACGCGGTTGAAGGTTTGATTGTATCATACGCCGCTGAAGCTTGGACATTACAATTATCAATTGATAACCCAAATGGAACAGTTCGTACAAGTGGCGACAACGGTAAAGATGATCTCGATTATGAAGTTGCTTTATCCTATACTGGAATTGAAAACTTGAATCTTGGATTAGGATTCCGTGCAAACGATGCAGTTAACAGTTCTGGTGTAAGCACTGAAGACGATGTATTCAATGTAAATGCGACTTACCAAGTTGGTAAAGCATTACTTGGTGCAGAATACACTGAAATTGATTCAAACAACGTTGATCTTAATGCTATGTTGCTTCTTGTTGATTACGATGTTTCTGACAAACTTGGAGTTGCTGTTCGTTACAGTGATTACGACAAATCTTCAACTGATGATGTTCAAAAAGTAACAATTGCTCCTAATTATGCGATTACTGAATCATTGGGTGCTATTTTAGAGTACAGCGACATCAATGACGATGCTGCTGGTGACTCTGATTTAATTGCTCTTGAGCTCACATACACTTTCTAAGTTTTTAACTTAATAAAGTTTTCTAAGGGCCGTCCTTTTTTGGACGGCCCTTTTTTTGTATCATCATTGAATAAGGATAATCTAAGAATGATCATGGGGTTACCATAAAAAGTATTTAAAATCTATTAGAAAACATAGTACAATTTTCTAAATATTCAGATTGCGAATATTTGTTTTGTATCATAAAAATCCCTTTCATGATCAATCTAAATGATGGATATTCAGTACTGCCCGAATTGCCCGAATTTCAAGCTGGGCAAGTAATAAAACATAAAAAATATGAATACCGTGGTTTAATCGTTGCCTTTGATGAAACCTGCCAAGCAGCAGATGATTGGTATCAATCTAATCAAACGCAACCAGATCGTAATCAGGCATGGTATCATATTTTAGTAGATGGTGCTCAACATGTTACCTATGTGGCTGAATCAAATATTAGATTAGATCAAACTGGTAAAGCAGTTGTTCATCCATTGCTTAATCTATTTTTCTTCGGCATTGACGAGGGTAATAATCAATACCTTCGTAACGATGTTCCTTTCGACCCGGGTAAACCACCCGATGCCCTTCCTCCCCCTCCCCCCGAGGATATCCCACCATTACCTCCGAATTTGGGATAATCTTTTTAGTAAACTGTAAAATCTAGTTAAGGTAAAACCAGTTATCCGGTTCCTTGTTTCAATTCAGAATACAATTTTTCAAGTTCAGGCATTAATACACCCTTTTTTTGCCCTCTTCTAAGCGGTTCTCCCCAAATTGAATCAATTTCAATGGGTTTACCTGCGAAAAAATCGATCAAACTGGATGGCTTATATGGCCCCATAGGTTGAGTTAAAGAAAATTGTTTTTCTAAAAAAGAGTCTTCAATTAGAACGCCGTACTCCTTCGCTGCAGATTGAATTTCCTGCATTAAGTTTTCGGCACGCCCTCTTAATACCGAACTACTTAAAATTAGATCGGTTGTAATTCCTCCCCCCACAATACAAAGTCCATTAAATGGAATATTCCAACAGAGCTTTCTCCATAATGCATCATCAAGAGAATTGGCCCTTATTACCTTCACTCCAGCATTTTCAAAGCGATCCACAATTCGGTTTGCTTCAGGTAAAAGGGTCGATCCAATCTGACCGAATTGTACATACCCTGGTAATAAACTCTTAATAGTGGAAGGGTTTATTCGATTGATACAGGTAAAACAAAGACCGCCAACTACTAATCGATCCTTTCCAAAAGCTTCTGCCAAACTCTCAACATTACCCATTCCATTTTGTAAGGTTAAAAAAGATGTTTTTTCCCCAACCATCGGAGCAATCAAATCTGGGATATCGGACTTTGCGGTAGTTTTTGTGGCTATCATTACCCAATCACATACTCCAATCTCGTTCGTATTTCTATAAATAGATGCATTCTTTATCTTATTTATCTCTCCACCCCTAGATTGCTGAATAAGAGAAAACCCTTCCTTTTTCACATCTTCATAATTACTTCTTAAGTGAAAATGTACATCCTCTCCTGCCTGTTTAAGCATAAGTCCATAAAAACTACCTACAGCACCACACCCAACCACCCCGATTTTAACCGACTCTCGGTTCATGATTTATCGATCGACGGGGGGAACCATTACATTTTCCGCTTTTTGCGCAAGATCCGGATAGTCCAGTGTGTAATGCAATCCACGACTTTCTTTCCTCTGCAATGCGGAACGAACAATTAATTCAGCGACACAAATCAAATTACGGACTTCCAGCAAGGGGAGATCCACTTTTGTATTCCAATGATATTCATTAATTTCCCTTCTTAAATTACGAATCCTAGTTTGCGCACGCTCCAATCGCTTGGTCGAACGAACAATTCCAACATAATCCCACATCGTACGTTTTAATTCATCCAAATTATGAGAAAGGACAACTCGCTCATCTGAGACTTGCACATCTCCATCCACCCACTCAGGTAACTCCACAGAATTTTCTTTTCTATCTTCAAGAAAAGCACAAACCGCTTCGGATCCACGATGTGCTAAAACGACGGCTTCTAATAAAGAATTACTTGCCAAGCGATTGGCACCGTGAAGTCCTGTACAAGCGACTTCTCCACAGGCATATAATCCTTTTAATTTTGTGGAACAATCAAGCTCGGTAGGAATGCCACCACAGGAATAATGAGCAGCCGGTACAACAGGCACAGGATTTTTGGAGGGATCGACTCCTCTATCCAAACAATTCTTATAAACATTGGGAAAACGATCAGCAAAATCAATATCCATAGATACTGTGTCTAAATGTACAAAAGGTGCACCTGTACGCTTCATCTCCCGATCAATGGCACGGGCAACTACATCACGGGGAGCTAAATCTGCCAATGGATGATATTTTTTCAAAAACGCCCTACCTTTTCCATCAATTAATTTTGCTCCTTCCCCCCGAACTGCTTCGGTGATCAAAAAACGATCTCCTTTTTGAGAATGAAAAGTGGTCGGATGAAACTGAATAAACTCCAAATTCATTGACTCCAAACCTGCACGAGATGCAATTGCAATTCCATCCCCTGTAGCGATTGATGGATTGGTTGTGTAAAGATAAGTTTGCCCAGCTCCTCCTGTGGCTAGGAGTACAGCAGGTGAGGCAATTGTTTTTACTTGCTGGTCCACACCATCATAAAAATACAGCCCTAAAACTCGATCGTCCTTTCCCTCGACTTCTACTCCAAGCTTACGAACTTTTTTGGCCGTTATTAGATCAATGGCAAAATAATGTTCAAATAAATGAACCCCCTGCTTTGCAACAGCTTCTAATAAAGCATCTTCAATTGCTTTTCCAGTAACATCCTTAACATGCAATACACGTCTTTTACTATGACCACCTTCCTTTCCAAGTGAAATCCTACCATCATCCAGGCTTGAAAAAGACACACCTAAATTGATCAGATCCTGAATTCGATCGGGTCCTTCCTTTAATATTTCCCGAACCACATTTGGATCACAAAGACCATCGCCTGCTTCAAGTGTATCCTCTACATGTTTATCCAAATCATCCCCTGCAGAAGTAACTGCAGCAATTCCACCCTGTGCATAATTCGTATTCGATTCTGCCTTGTCCTTTTTGGTAAAGATAGCCACTCGATATCCAGCTTTCGCTACATTTAAAGCGAAACTAAGACCAGCAATGCCGCTACCCACAATTACGAGATCATATTCGCTTTCCGGTT